>DAOLQA010000082.1:0-2035 GCA_035417885.1 bacterium | reverse complement strand
TTTATTATAATATTAAATATAATAAACTTAAAACATAATATATTATGACTAAAGATAAACTTAAAGATGATGTTATTAGAACTATATGCTGTTTAAATAGTGATATATCTAATAAAGATAGAGAACTTCTAATTAAATTGTTTAATTCTATTATAGATTATACTAATAATACTGAACTTGAACAAGAAATTGCTCAACTTCAACAAAAATATAATGAATTAGTTACAAATATTAATAAAGTAGAAAAATTAGCTAATGAAACAAAAACGCAACATAATCATTTATATAGTGATGTTAATAATACTCTTAAACCTAAAATAAATAGTATTGATGAAAGAGTAACTGCATTAGAAAATTCAAGTCAATCTTAACATGGCTAGTCTTAATCAATTAGTTAGTGAATTTGCTCATGCTGTTGGCAATCCTAATAGTATTCCTCTTAGACGTAATCTTCGATATGCTATTCTTCATGGTCGTAATGAACTAATTCGTAAAAGTTATGAAAATCATAAATATGTTGATAAAGGTTTGCAACAACGTATTCGTGTTTCTATTATTAATGTTCCTGATGGTGACTTATATAATAGTCAAACTCTTGGGCTTCCTGCAATTAAACGTACTAAACAAGAAGTTCCAAAGCCAGTTAGACTTATTAATAACTTACCTTTCCAATCAATTAGAACTACCGGACATACTGGGATAGAAATACCATTTGCAAAAGAAGCTAGTGCTAAGTTTTATCATTATCTTGCAGGTATGTGTAATCTTCCTGTTTATGATTATATTAATGGTTATATTTATTTCTTTAGTAATAATAAAGATTGGTTTCAAAATATAGGTTCTATTATTATTGAATCTCCATTTGAAATTCCTTATCTTGTTCCTACCGAAACTGTTGAAAAAGCTAAAGATGTAAATTATGACCCTATTGATGATGAAGCTAAATACGATGATGATGAATTTCTTATTCCTGAAGATATGATTGGAGCTCTTAAAGAGATTGTATTTAAACGTAATCTTATTGAAGTTCCTCGTCAAACAAATGAAACTCCTATTGATAATTTTGTAACTAGATAAATTATGATTAAAGATATAGATATTAGTCATTATTATAAAAAGTTTATTGAAACTTCTAATGACGATATGGCAAAATATAATAAAGAACTTGAACTTATAAATAAGATGAAAGCTGATTGTCGTGCTTATATTAAAAGTAAAAATCAAGTTATTAAAGATGATTTAAAAATTAATCTTAATGAATATGGGTTTCAATTTCTTAATGATAATGTTGAATTAATTAATAAGTTAGAGCAATTAATTAATAATCAACTTAGTTATACAGTTGGAGAAAGACGTATTGTTCTTCTCCAACTTTTGCGTTATTGTAACTTAGCTAAAAAAGCAAACGATTATATTATTGCTCTTAAACTTGCTACAAGACGTTCTGAATTAAGTCTTTCTGATTATAAAAAGTACATTCATAGGTATTATAGTTATGGTGTTCATAAATGTGTTCTTGAAGGCTACGCTTATCATTTTAAATATGAAATTGGTGATTTAGTTATTAATTTCTGGAGATATAGAGATAAACCTAGAGATACTTATGTTGATTGGAACGCTACTAGACTTAAAAAACAAGAAATTATTGATGCTGGTCTTAAACCTTATGATAAAGAAGAAGCAGAAATATATAAAATTCGTGGACTTAAGTATGATGGTATTCCTTATGTAGTTTATAAAACTAATAAAGAGTTTTATGAAATACAACTTATTAATAATGGAACTCATAGTTATAGTGCTATTAAATTTAAGTATGCTAATTATATTAATAGAGAACTTAGAGGTAAAGATGCTAAACAACTTAATTCTGAATGTAAAACTGTTGATGATATTTTTAATCTTAAATTAGGATTAAGAAGTAAACTTCTTGTTTATCTTGAACGAGAACCTAATGCTCCATTTAAATATATTAGAAATGTTAATCAACAAAAGTATGAACGTGGAGCACATAATAATGGTAATAAAACTAGATATA
>DAOLQA010000081.1:0-2196 GCA_035417885.1 bacterium | reverse complement strand
GACATTATATATGCTCCTGGTGTATATTTAAAATTACCATTTTTAAAAGCATATAACTCCCACTTTGTTAGTTCTCTATCTATTATTGGTAAAGAGTCCAGATTATGTAAATGATAATCTTGCTTTATCCCACTATTTTTTACAACTAAATTATTATATCCTCCATCATTCCAATTTATATTTTCATTTTTTAAAGATTCGGTCCAATCTCCAGATACCCTATAATATATACCTGGCTCTAAATCTTCTTTACCCTCTAAATACTTTACTAAGTTTAATACACCAAAATCATAATCACCTCCACATAAAACATAATCAACTTTTGAATATTTTAGACTTTCTTCTGGCAGAGCTGTTACATGATCCCCAACTAAAACTATTTTTATTCCTGGCTTTAGTTCTTTTATTTTGTTTATAATTCTCCAATGTCTTTTAACAACAGGTGTCTTGGTTTCTATAACAGCTATGTCTATATTTTCATTTAAAAATCTTTCTAACCATTTATCATAGCTTAATTCTTCAGCTATTCCATCGTCCCAAAATACAGAATATCCATTTTCCTTTAATAGAGTAGCAGCATAAGCTGGTATAACTGGATAAATATATGTTGGATTATTAAACCATTGAAATTGACGGTTCTGTGATAATAGAGCGACACCTTTTTCTGATTCTAATGGTGGATATGAAATTGATATTTTCATTTTAATTTTTTAACTTATCAGATCTTAATTGACTGTTTAATTCTTTTGTAAAGAAAAATCCTTTCAAAAAACTATAACCATAAGCAAGGTGTGTAAAGAATATATAATACAAAGATCTTAAACATATCTCAGTATTTTTCTCATATTTATGAATATCTAAAAAAGCTTTTAATAAGGCTAATAGATATAAACAATACCCTAGTTTATAAATCTTAGGAAAAACATTCCATAAGAAAAAACTTGATATTATAAACATCAAAAAAATACTTGGTATAAAATATTTTAATTTAAAAGAAGTTTCTTTATATTTTTTTGCAAAAAAGCCTCTATGTAAACCATATTGCTGTATTTGTTTTATGTGCCTTCTAAGACCAGATCTTCTATGATGAAAAACTATTAAATATGGATCATATAATATTTTTTTATTAGTTTTTTTAATCAAATCTAAACAAAATAATGTATCTTCTCCTGGCCAATATTTACTATTAAAACCATTTACTAAGATAAAATCAGCTTTTCTAACAGATAAATTAACTGATGGCCAATCTTCTACAAATCTTTTATCTCCATAAGGAATATATCTTTCAGGATTTCCACCAGATAAAGAACTTAAAAATACAGCTCCTGATATTTTTTGTAGTTTGTTGTCATCATCTGGGGTAACAGCAGGGCCACCAACAGCAACTATATTTTCATCTTTAAAATCTTCATCTAAAATATCTAGAAAATTATATCTATCTAAATTTATTCCAAACTTTTTAACTTGATCTATGTTTGTTGCAGGATATGCATCATCATCTATAAATATTAAAATATCACCTTGAGCATCTCTTGCAGCTAAACTTCTTTTTTCAGCAGGGCTACATCTTCCTGTTGCTATTTGTTTAACTTTATCAGCATAAAAATTACTATCTACTTCATCTGGGTAGATTATAACCTCATAATCATCTCTCCCTATTTTTAATATATTAGAAATACATTCTCTAATATAATCATTTATAGATTTTACTGGGATTATAAAAGAATAATTTATCATTTTTAATTATTAATTCTTTTTTTAAAATATTCTATTGTTTTTACTAAACCTTCTTCAATTGTTATTTTTGGTTCCCATCCTAATTTTTCTTTTGCAAGAGATATGTCAGGTTTTCTCTGCCTTGGGTCATCTTTTGGTAATGGATTATAAACAATTTTACTCTTACTTTCTGGTATCATTTTTAAAACTAATAAAGCAAGTTCTTTTATTGTAAACTCTCCTGTATTCTTTATATTTACTGGCCCAATAAAATCAATATCATTATTCATCATTTTTATCATTCCATCTATTAAATCATCTACATATTGAAAAGATCTAGTCTGACTACCATCTCCATAAATAGTTATATCTTCATTTTTTAATGCTTGGATTATAAAATTGGAAATAACTCTACCATCATTTTCTGCCATATTAGGTCCATAAGTATTGAATATCCTTATAACTCTTATCTTTGTATTA
>DAOLQA010000080.1:0-2310 GCA_035417885.1 bacterium | reverse complement strand
CACTAACTTTAATTTTTTTAACATTAAAATCATTTGTATGAGAATATATTATTCTATACTCATCATTCTTAAATGTCTTATCTTTATTATCAACTATCATCAGACTATAGCTTGAAGATGGCATATCATCATATTTAAAATTTATAAATTTTTGAACCCCACCTGATAAATATTCTATAGCTGACATATTTTTGGGATGTTGAATTGATATCCCCAGATCTTCATTTTTATAAAAGTCCCAGTCTGGGATATATAGAACATCAGAAGAATATGCGGTTTCTGACGTTTGATTATTTAAAATTGTAGATTCACTAGATTTTGTATTTTTTTTATTAAATATTGTAAAAAGAAATATACACAATAATACTATTAATAAAATTACTACAAGCCATCTAATTATTTTTTTATTTTTCATAATATTAAATTTATTATATTATTTATTTGTAAAATTTTCTAAATCTAATAGCTTCTGCCATTCTATATCTATATTTTCTTGTATTTTTTTTATTATTTCTCTTCCTTCTTTATCTTTAAAAAGATGTCTGAATCTATTCTGCATTTTCAAAAATTCCTCTATTGGTTTTCTTTCTGCTGGCTTAAAATTAATTTTATACTTACCATTTTCTACCTCAAATAGTGGCCAAAAATTCGTTTCTGTTGCTAATTTCGCAACACTAATAGCTTCTCCTTCTTGAAACTGCCAATTTGCTATACACGGAGAAAATACTAATATTAATTTAGGACCATTTATAGCAAAAACTTTTTCTGCTTTATTATATAAATCTACTAGATTATATACTGATGCTTGTGCCACATATTTTATATTATGTGCTAATGCTATTTTTATTAGATCTTTCCTTTGCTCTTCTTTCCCGTGATGAACTTTACCATCTGGGCTTGTTGACGATGATGCCCCAAAAGGTGTTGCTGATGATCTTTGATTGCCCGTGTTCATATATGCTCCATTATCATAACAAACATACAAAAAATCATGCCCCCTTTCCATCGCTCCAGATAAAGCTTGTAAACCTATATCATAAGTACCGCCATCTCCACTAAATGCAACGAATTTAATATTTTTATTTTTAATTTTGTCCTTCAACTCACTCTTTACATTATCTTTTTTAAGATAATTATATGCTTCTTCTATGCCATTTAATGTTGGTGCACTATTTTCAAAAGCATTGTGCATATAGGGTATACCCCATGCATTATATGGATATATTGTAGATGTTACTTCTAAACATCCAGTAGCATTTGTGACAATAACATCATTATCACCTTTTGCTGCTAATACTGTCCTTATAATTGGCGGGAAAGAGCACCCAGCGCACCATCTCCCACCAGATATTAATGATTCCTGATTTTTAATCTTTAATGCCAAGTCTTTAATTGTTATCATAATATAATTATTAATATTTACTTTCTTAAGCCAACATACTCTATTTCATTCTCGTTGATCTTGTTATTTAATAAATTATTAAATATATTTTCTATTTCTTTTTCTGTAATCTCCCTGCCCCCTAATCCAAAAACAATAGATTGTATTTTAGGCCTTTTGTTCAACATAAAACATGAAGATAATATATCTGTATATAATGGTGGTAATGCACCTTTACTAATTGCTCTATCCATAACTGCAAAATGTTTAGAATTTAATTTGTTTAAAGCATCTGCTATTTCTTTATATGGGAATGGTCTATATAGTTTTATTTTTAATAGTCCAACTTTTTTATTTTCTTTTCTCATTCTATCTATTACACTTTTTACTGTTCCGGCAGTTGATGATGAAACTATAATTACTGCATCTGCATCATCTAATTCATATGATTCAAATATATCATATTTATTATTTGTAATCGAGCTTAATTCTTTCCCAATTTTTAAATATTCATAAATAACTTGCATAGATGATTCAACTGCTTGATATTGAGTTTCAAACAAATAATCTTGAAGTTCTATAGGTCCAATAGCTACTGGTTTATCAGTATCTAATAAAGGAAATTTTGGTTTATATTCTCCTAAAAAATCCTTAGCTAATTTATCTTCTAAAATTTCAACATTTTCTACACAATGTGATGTTATAAATCCATCTTGCAATACCATAACTGGTAAGTTTACTTTTTCAGCAAGTCTAACTGCTAGCAAGGTATTTTCATAACATTCCTGGTTTGTCTCACAAAATATTTGTATCCAACCCAAATCTCTACAATACATAGAATCAGAATGGTCGCAATGTATATTTATAGGAGCTCCTACATATCTATTTACTACTGACATTACAATGGGTAATCTTAATCCAACAGCTGT
>DAOLQA010000079.1:0-2698 GCA_035417885.1 bacterium | reverse complement strand
GTTTCAACACATCTTTTACCTTCATCATAGCATGATCTAACACCTATTGGATTTACATTTCCCCAATAAGTTTCAGGTTGTGGATGTATTATTGGATCACCATAAACTTCTGATGTAGAAGATTGTAAAATTTTAGCATTATTTTCTTTAGCAAGATCTAACATGTTTATAGCACCTATAACAGATGTTTTAATAGTTTTTACAGGATTAAATTGATAATGTATAGGAGATGCAGGGCATGCTAAATTATATATTTCATCAACTCTTGCATAAAATGGTAAGATTATATCATGAAGAACAAATATAAAATTAGGGTTATTCATTAAGTCAGATATATTATCCATCTGTGATGTTTGCAGATTATCAAGACATATAACAAAATTGCCCTCTTCCAGCAACCTTTTACATAGATGAGACCCTATAAATCCCGCTCCTCCAGTAACTAATATTTTTTTCATATTTTTTAAAACCTTTCAATTTTAAAATTTAAGTTTTTTAAATATTTTATATTCATAGCATTTCTTCCATCTACAAAATTTAATGATTTCATTTTATTAATTATTTTACTATAATCAAAATCAATAAATTCCTTCCACTCTGTTCCTAAAACTATACAATCAGCATCATTAAATACATCTTCTATTTTATCAGCATATTTTAAATTTTTATGATTTAATTCTTTTTTACTTTCTTCTATTGCTTCTGGATCATAAGCATTTATTATAGCACCCTCATCTAAAAGCTTATTTATAAGTCTAATAGATGGTGATTTCCTTACATCACTAGTCCCTGGTTTAAATGATAGCCCTAAAAATGCTATTTTTTTATTACATAGATCTTCCCCTAATAATTTTTTTATTTTATATAAAGCAAAATACACTTGATTATTGTTTAATACATCAGCAGATTCTAAAATATCACAATCAACATCATAAAAATTTGCTGTTTGTATCATTCCGTTTATGTCTTTTGGAAAGCAACCACCACCATATCCAAGCCCTGGATATAAAAATGCTCTTCCAATTCTTGGATCTAATCCTATCCCATCCATTAATTTATCACTTTCAGCTCCAGTTCTATCGCACAATCTAGATATCATATTAGCAAATGAAATTTTTAATGCTAAAAATGAATTAGCTGTTGTTTTTATTAACTCAGCAGTTTCAATGTTTGTTACAACAACTCTTTTATCAAAATCAGATAATTTCTCTATATACTTAGGATTTACATTATTGAAAGCATAAAAATTAAATGTAGAATGGTCTATATTTTTTGCATAATTATATATATCTCTATATATATCAACAATCTTATTAATAGCATCTATATTATTTCCACCAACAACTAATCTATCAAAAAACAAAGTATCAAATATAGCAGAACCCTCTCTCAAAAATTCAGGACAAGATACAAGGTTTATATCATATCCATTTTTATACTCTTCAATAATTTTTTTTATTTTTTTATTAGTATTGACTTGAACAGTAGATTTCTGAACAATTATAAAATTATTTTTAATATTTTTAACAATTTCAATAGCAGAATCTAATACATAACTTAAATTAACACTCCCATCATCATTAGATGGTGTTCCAACACATATAAATGCTATATCTGAATTCCCTATTGCTTCAGAATAATCTGTTGTTGGTATTAAGTTTCCACTTTCAATTCCTTTTTTAACAAATTCATCCATACCAGGTTCATAAAAATATGATTTACCAGATTTAACAATATCTATTTTCTTTTCATCGACATCAATACAATAAACTTTATAACCAACATTTGATAATATCGCTGCTGTTGTTAATCCAACATAACCAGTTCCAACAATAGATATAACACTCTTTTTATTTTCTATCTTATTCTTTTCTAAAATAGCTCTAATATTTCTTTTTATATTCTCATTGTCGTTTGTTATAAAACTATATACTTCATCAGCAACAATAAAAAATGGAATATTAATATCATGATTTATAAACACAAAATTAGAATATTTATTAAACTCTTCTATATTCTTAATATCAGAGCTTGATAAATTATCTAAGCATACAACTTCTATGCCTAAATCTAATTCTTTTTTTATAAATTCTGATGCTTCTAAGCTTGCTCCACCGATAACTAATATTCTTTTTTTATCCATAAAAAATAAATTAAAAAATTAAATTTTCCTTGATGTTTTTTTGTTTATAACATACAAAGGTCTACCCTTAGATTCATTGCTAATATCAGCAATATATAAAGCAATTAAACCTAAACAGCATAAAACAATACCAATTAAAAACATATTTAATACCCCTAATATTACATTATGGCTTATACTTTGCCACCAACTATTTTTTACAATATATCTTCCAATGATTATGCACAAGCCAAATATTCCAGATACAAGTGTTATAGCTCCTCCTAGATATCCTGCAATCTTTAAAGGGAATAAACTATTCTGTATTATTCCATCAATAAATAATCTATATAATTTTTTTAAACTATATGATCTTTCACCATTAATTCTAGGTTTAGCATCAAAATATATATATTCTCTTTTAAATCCTAACCAATCTATTAATCCCCTAGTCATCCTATTACCTTCTTTTAGTTTATTAAACTCGTCTATAACAACTCTATCTATTAGTCTATAATCAGTAGATCTTGAAGTATAATCAACACTAGATATTTTACTTACTATTTTATTAAATAT
>DAOLQA010000078.1:0-2947 GCA_035417885.1 bacterium | reverse complement strand
TGATGGTTTTAAAGCATATACTCACTACCGCTAAAAGTGAAAAAATAACAGACGTTTTTTCAATTAAAAATGGAGATGAGCATATTCATATACTCGTTCTAGATAACAACACATTAATTCCGATGGATAATTTAACACTATATGATAAATTAAAAATTCAATATAAAATGGCCGATGAATTAACTGAAATCTTTAAACAACCATCGTATACACCTAAAACATTAGTAACAAGTCATAATATAATAAAAATTGGCACTTGGGAATATGACGAGTGTAGAAAAAATTGCGTATCAGCACCTGTGTTGATGTCAAATAATAAACTATATAAAATTGATTTAGAAGTTATAAAAAATAAACCAAATACAATATATGAAATACAACTCAAAGAATTGGATGTATTATTGAATAAAGAAGAAATCACCAATTTTTATATTAATAATAATAACGAGTTTATGCATACTGATTCGCATTCATATATACACACTGTAGCTGTAGAGACTAAAAGAGGATTTTATGTTAATGGGTGTATTTCTAAACATCTCGACTCCAAAAAAAGAGTCTCTGTTGTTAAAACTAATGGTTTTATTAATGTAAAAGAAATATATGGTGAAACGCCAGATCAACTTAAAATTTGTATAGATACTATGAAATCAAATCCGGATTCAAGAAGAATAATAGTGTCTGCGTGGAATCCTGCTCAATTAAAATCTATGGCTTTACCACCATGTCATACGGGATTTCAAATTATTGTTAATAAAGAGCAACGATATTTTGATTTAATTTGGTCGCAACGATCCTGTGATCTCATGTTAGGAATACCATATAATATAGCTTCGTATGCTGCTCTGATGCATTTAATTGAATTAGAAACAGGATATACGGCAAATAAATTATATGGACATTTATCGGATATTCACATATATACAAATCACTATACTGGTGCTGTTGCACAAACATTACGTCCTACTCACAAACTACCTAAAATTATAACTAAAAACTTCAGCTCAATCTATGATTGGGAATATACTGATACAATAATTGAAGACTATGTATCTGAAGATAAAATTGAATTTGAAATCGCAATATAAGGAGGTATAAATGCAATCTGCTAATATTAATGTAAACTATATAATTATTTGTGCAGTTGATAGTGGTTATGGTATGGGTAAAGAAAATAATATACCATGGTTAAAAGATAAAAGATTTAAATGGGATATGGATCATTTCATTTCTAAGACGGCTCATTCAACAGTAATAATGGGTTATAATACAATGAAATCTATTAGAAAACCTTTAAAAACAAGAGTCAATATAGTTATAGCAAAAAACGACAAACCTATTGATAGTGAAGAAATGTATGTAGATCTTAGAATAATTAAAGATGAAGACAAACCTATAAAAATTAATTTTAATGATAATCAATTTTATATAGTATCTGATTTACAAACAGCTACTAATTTAGCTGAAGAAAGTTTATGTGATGATGAACAAGATATTTATATAATCGGCGGCAGAAAAACATATATTGAAGCTATAGAAAAAAATATAGTTAGTTCAGCATATATAAGTGTACTAGAAGACTTTTTCGATTGCGACGTTCTATTTCCTGTTCATTTGTTTAATAATAATTTTCTTAAAATTTCATCATGTAAATATGATAATGGAGAAATAAATGAATATATTTGTAAAAAGAAAAAATAAAGTAAAAGATACAGATTATATTAATTTTATCCACGATAAATATGGGTATTGTTATTATATGATGGAACCTGATAAAAAACCTTTAATATTTAATCTATTTACAGAACCAAAATATAGACGAGAAGGACACGCAAAAAGACATTTAGAAATAGTTATTAATACGATAAGAAGAAAAGGATACGAAGGGCCTATAGAAATAGAAGCCTCACCACCGAAAGGGTGTGTAGAACGTGATATTTTAATAGAATTTTATAAGCGAATGAATCTTACTGTTATAACTGAATAAAACACATAATTTAAATATATATTATATTCCATGGAGGCTACTATAAAAATGAAACTTGCAGAAAATTTAACAGAAGGGATAGAAAATTTTAAAGCTTCATTCTTTGAAAAGAATGCTGATATAGTCAGACATTCTGCAGAAAAAAGCATTGAAAAATTAGAAAAAAATAAAAAAATTAAAGACATTGGTTTTTCAAAAAATAAAATAAGTGATAGGAAGTTGTAAACGTAATGTACGGATTTCCGCCTTATTCAGTCGACTTAGATGAAAATGATACTGACGGTGATACTATAAATGAGTTTGTTCTACAGTCTAGGGGTCAATATGAAACAATTGATGATCCGAATGATGAGTATAATGATGACCCGAATGATGAGTATAATGATGAGTATAATGATGGATATGAAGAATGGATCGACAACGAATATGGTACGTAATATTTATGTAAATTAGGACATTATTCTATAGAAGAGACTTTACTGCAACAATTTTAGTCTCTTCTATAGAATTTTTATTTGGAGACGCATATGACTATCGAACAAAAATACCCCAATTTATTTTTTTGTATAAAAGATTTTTGTCTATTAAAAAATATAGTAACTAAACAGAAAGAGCATATCGATATATATCCTGATGATATAAAAACTATAAGAGCCTTATATAATGATTATCCTAAATCGGGTTGGGGTTCACCGGCGGTAGAAAAATTTATAGCATATGTAAATTTTTTAGTAGGTAAAATGATAGGATACACCAGAACAACTGATTCAGATATTTATAAAGCAATTTATAGTTATGGAAATAATAATACCGACAAAATGTTTTTAGAGAATATATTAAATACTATAAGAGGGTGCGAATTAGAAATGTGTAATTCATTCAATTCTAATTATGACTTCTATGTTGATAAGACAAAATTATCCAATTATAATATAGAAACTTATATTAAAGAGAGTATCC
>DAOLQA010000077.1:0-3020 GCA_035417885.1 bacterium | reverse complement strand
GTTCTTCTTCATTTAGATATCTCATTTCACCAAATAAACTCAAAGCTTCTTGTCTTGGTATTGTTTTGATTTTTTCATTCATTTCTTATTTCCTCTCATCTTCTACAAACACAAATTTATAACAAATAAATTTATGTATCATAAATATAATAAGACTATAAAAAAATCTTGAATAAAACGCATTAGTGATATTAAAATAATTAAATACTGGTGCACAAGTAAGAATTATAGCAGGTAAAACAACAAACCAATCTAGAAATATTTTCATACTTATCTCCTTTTTAAATTAATCATCTAATCTATACATTCCAGTTAAATTTTTAAACCATTTTTCAGATTTATCATAGTATATATTATAATTACTTTCAATTGTTTTATTCTTAAATAATGTATCGATAAATTCTGACTTATCTTTATTATTCATTACAAAAGCACTATCTGAATTTTTATTTTTCTGACTATAACCAAACCCATAATTATCTTCATCAGCAATCTTTTTATATGTCACATATTTATCATGCACATCCTTAATATTATTAGGGGTACTAAAATGAACCTGAACAAAAGTATCTGCTAGACTTACATTAGAATCCCCATCATTTATATACAACTCAAATTCTACACTACCATCAGTTGTGTTTTCTACAGCTTTACCAACAATGACAGCCATCTGATTATATTTAATACACCAATCAAAAGCTAATTTTTTAAATTCATCATAATTCATTATTTTATTACCATGTCTGTTATAACCAAGTACCATAAAACTTATTTCTTCTGAAGCTGGTTCGTAACCTGTATCATTCTGTTTCTTATCTGACCAACTACCAGCTATTTTAACAAAAGATAAATCATTATTAATAATATCAACAACTAATCTTTTTCTTTGCAACTCATTCTGATTTCTGGTATTCTCACTTCGTTCAGCACTAATAAACATAACAGGCACACCAGAATAAATATGTTCAGCAATTCTAGACATATTAGCAGATAACAAAGATTTTTTAGCTATATAAATATTATCATCTTTAGTATCAGCAGTTATATTATTAATAATAGTAAATCTAGAGTTATTAGCTAAATCGTCATTAAGTGATTTCAACTCTTTATATATATTTGCTGTTGCTATAGTAACATTTAAATTTTTAATAATATCACTCATTGAACAATCAACTCTTTATTTAAATTATTGGTGGGCGTGACAGGAATCGAACCTGCAAGACCTTGCGATCAGTAGCTTCTAAAACTACCGTGTATTCCAGTTCCACCACACACCCACTTCATTATTTCTTTTCCCAAAAATTAATTATATCATCATAAGCTTCAATCATATTTTCCCATGTGATACCATTGTTAGGGTCTGTTTGAATAAATCTACAAGGAAAAAATTCATTAATATTACTGGGAGTATCATCAAATATAATAAAATCTGAGTATTTTTCTCCATATTTATCTATATAATCTTTTATTTCATTACCACGTTCCATATAGTTTTTAGCTGAGTTAATTTCATTAGTCTTCCATGGATTAGCTATTCTTCCTCTAAAACCTGAATTAGCAAAAGCACTTTGTACCCAATGATATATTGTCATATCATTTTCTTTTATAAAATTTTTCCAAGTTGATGTAATTATAAACTCAACATTATACTCATCATGAATCTTATTAAAAAAATCTATTGCAACAGGGTCAAATCTAGCCCACATTTTATAACTTGCATTATGAGCAAAATGAACTCTCCAATTAGTCAGCACACCATCAATATCAACAAAGATAGCATATTTATTTTTATATTCCGTATACATTCAATTATACATTCCTTTATATATTTTAAATTGGTGCTAGTGGTAGGACTTTAACCTACAAAGCCTTTCGACAACTGGTTTACAGCCAGTCTCCTTTTTCATTTGGATACACTAGCAATTTTTTTTGTTCATTGGCGACCCATACGAGAATCGAACTCATATCTTGTACGTGACAGGGACATATTTTAACCATTAAACTAATGTGTCATATTAATAACTAATCATAACATTCCAAATAAGGAATATTTTCATTTACATGTTCTATATCATAATCTGGCATTGGAAGCATTTCAGCTACTATTTCGCACAATATCAAATCACATTCTTTAGGATTATATACTGTATCTGTATTACCATAAGTATTAATATCTTCGTTAATCTCATCAATTATTTCTTCCATAAATTGAATAGCTGAATTTCTATCATTGAAATATTCATTAACATTCATATTATAGCTGTATACAAAGAATCTCTTACTCATATAATAATCCTCATTTCATAATATAAAATTGATCGAGATATTGGATAAAAATAATTATATTGAATTTTCTCCAAATGATAATCAATATATAACGACCCAATATCTTATAAATCTATTATATCATAACTTACTAATATTGTCAAGTATCAAATTTTATTTCTAAGTATCGTAACTATATCTTCAGTTTTCATTTTATTTTGTGCTACACTCATTCCTATATTTACTAATTCGTCTGTTTCAAATTTAACATTATAGTTATTAATTTTAAGTAATACCAACATTATATGTATACCAATTCTTTTGTTGCCATCAGTGAAAGGATGATTAGTAATAAAAGAATAACACGCTCTAGCTATCTTTTCAATATCACTTTTATATATTTCTTCATTAAAAGCACCAGCATAAGGCGAAAAATAAGCTGTCCAAAAAGACATGTTATCTCTAACTTTACCGCTGAACCCACCCGTTTTAGCAGTAATTACTTTATTAAGATTAACAACTTGTTCTTGTGTTAAATATTTCATTACTGTTCTCCCAATATAGTATAGGCTTCTATATTATCATCAATTATTTTATTAGATATAACATCAATTTTTGCATCATCTAAGAATTCTGTTTCATAAGCTACTATCAAATGCATTTCCATATCATTTACAGATACCATTTTTTATACCTACTTTATATTTATTATTGGAAGGGATAATTGGAATCTAACCAATAACTAAAGTGTCAGA
>DAOLQA010000076.1:0-3035 GCA_035417885.1 bacterium | reverse complement strand
TTTTTTTAATAAAAAAATCTATCAATATTAGCAATATTATAATAGATAATATTGCTATAATAAAAAAATATGTTTTTTTATTTAATTTTTCACTTTCTTCCATAGTTATTATTTATCAAAGAAGTAATAATACCATTTTTCATAATTTTTTAATTGTGATGAATCTATTTTTTCTTTTGGAGCTAATTTTATTTCAGTCTCTATTTTATTATCAGTTATAACAACAACATTTTCTCCTTCATTCTTCATGTTTAGATTGTTTCTTATAATATCTTCTTTCTCTGTATCATTATTGGCTTGTTTTATAAGATTTTTTAGTGATTCATTACTTTCCTCCATTGTTTTTATTTTTTCATTTAATTCTTCTATATTTTTATCTTCTCTATTTTTTTGAAGTAATATTTTTATAACATTTATAAATATTATGGTAAATATAATTATAAAAGCTATTAAAATATATCTTATTATTTTTTGTTTTTTTTTAAATTCAGATTTGTATGCATAATTCCTTTGTACAGCCATATATTTACATAATAAATGGTAATATAATACCCAAAATAGTTGCAAGCACCATTAATACAATTATTGATATATTTATTATATTTTTTGTTTTCTTTTTCATTTATTTTTATTTATTATTTATCTTTTTAACATTTCTAAAAAAACTTCATGAGGAATATCAACCACTCCTTCATTTTTCATTCTTTTCTTACCTTCTTTTTGTTTTTGGAGCAATTTCAATTTTCTTGTATAATCACCGCCAGACATTTTTGCTAGCACATCTTTTCTTAATGGTGGGATTCTCTCAGATGCTATTATTTTCCCTCCAACATAAGCTTGTAACTTTATTTCAAATGATTCTCTTGGCAATATTGCTTTCAATTTATCAACTATTTTTCTTCCCTCTTTATATGCATCTTGTCTATATACTAACACAGACAATGCTTCTACTGGCTTTAATGCAATAAATATATCTATTTTTACTATATCAGCTTTCCTAAAATCTAGATATTCATAATTTAAAGAAGCATAACCCTTGCTTACGCTTTTTAATTTATCGTAAAAATCTACAAGTATAGATGCAAGTGGCATTTCATATTTTAGCATAACTCTTGTTTCTTCTAAATAGTTCATACTTTTATATATTCCATGGTATTCTTCCAATAATTCCATAATTTGTCCCATAAATTCTGTATTTGATACTATCTCTGATGAAACATATGGTTCATATATAGAATCTACAACAGATGGGTCTTTTAATTCCCAAGGGCTATGTATAGTTTCTTCTTTCCCATTTTTTAATTTTACAATATATTCTACAGATGGTGTAGTTATTACAAGATCTAAATTATATTCTCTTGTTAACCTTTCTGATATTATTTCTAAATGTAATAATCCTAAAAATCCACACCTAAAACCAAATCCTAAACCATGATTTTTTTCTGGCTCATATTCTATTGCACTATCAGTTAGGCTTATTTCTTCCATTGCCTCTCTCAATATATTATACTCAGAACTATCTTTGCAAAATATTCCAGCAAACACAAAGGGTTTTACTTTTTTATATCCATGCAAAGGCTGTATATGAGTATTTTTTAATAATGTTATAGTATCTCCCACCTTTGTTTCTGATATATTTTTTATATTTGTTACTACGTATCCAATTTGCCCAGTAGATAAATAATCAGTAGACATCATTTCTGGATGTAAAATGCCGATATCCAATATTTCACTTTCTGTATTTTTATTTATGAGCTTTATAATATCTCCTTTTTTTAATTCCCCATTTACTATTTTTATATACATTACAGCCCCCCTATATTTATCATATAGAGAATCAAATATAAGAGCCTGAGTAGCATCTGGGCTTGTATTACCATTAGGACTAGGTATTTTTTCTATTATATTTTGTAATATTTTTTCTATTCCAAAACCAGTTTTCCCAGATGCTAATATTATTTCTTCTTTTTTACAGCCTATAAGGTTGATGATTTCTTTTGTTGTTCTTTCTATATTAGCATTTGGAAGATCTATTTTATTTATTATAGGGATTATTTCTAATCCTTGATCTATTGCAAGATACAAATTTGCAACTGTTTGAGCTTGTACTCCTTGTGTAGCGTCAACAACAAGTAATGCTCCTTCGCATGCAGCAAGAGATCTTGATACTTCATAATTAAAATCTATATGGCCAGGTGTGTCTATTAAGTTTAAACAATATTCATATCCATTAAACTTATATTTCATTTGTACTGGCTGTAATTTTATTGTAATTCCTCTTTCTCTTTCAAGATCCATACTATCTAGAACTTGTTCTTTCATTTTTCTTTCTGGTATTGTATTGGTAAATTCTAAAAAACGATCGGCTAATGTTGATTTTCCATGATCTATGTGGGCTATTATACAAAAATTTCTAATAAATTTTTGATCCATTATTTTATATTTAAATACTTTAACATTATATAGCCAACTGGCGATAAAAGCATTGATAAAAAAAATATTAAAATTATGTTCATTTTTCTAATATTTCTTTTAATTTATTTGTTATATCTTTAGGATTAATAAGCCCTTTACTTTCTTTCATTACGAGACCTATAAGTACATTAAATACTTTCATATTTCCATTTTTATATTGATCTATCATATTCTGATTATTTTCCAAAACATTGTTTATTATTTGATCTATATCTAGAGATTCTTGTGGTATTTGTTGTTTTAATTCTATAAGCTTTTTATCATTATCCCACATATCTATTAAAAATTCTTTTGCTAAATTTCTAGTTATCTTTTTATTAACTATAAGAGTTATAAGCTCTATAAAATCATCTTCTGTAATTTTTATAACAGAGCTATCTTCTATTTTATCATTACTAGATACTTGATTTAGTAATTGAAAAAAATCTCTTCCAAACCAATTTAGAAATTCTTTTTGCTTTTCTTTATTATCGCCTATTTTTAACAGACAAGAATCTAAATAATTTGCAAGATTTTTATTATCAACAATATAATTAGATATATTATTTTCCAGTCCTAGA
>DAOLQA010000075.1:0-3124 GCA_035417885.1 bacterium | reverse complement strand
AACTCATTAACAAAAATATTATTCCAATCATATTTCTTTATAAAATTAAGCCCATTATCAGATATTCTTCTAGTTATGTCATTATTACATAGAAGGTTAACAACCATACTAGAAAACTCATCTATATTATTTTCTTTAATTTTTATAATAAAATCCTCAAAAATATAATCATACACTTTCAAATTCCATGCCACAACCGGCACACCAGAGGCCATAGCCTCTGCTATAATCATACCCCAACCTTCTTCGTGGCTTGGGAATAAAAATAACGTGCTAGATTTTAACACAGAATAAGCCAAATTATTATCTAAGTAACCCAATAAAAAAACATTTTCCTTTAATCCATATTTTTCTATTTTTTCTAATAAATCCTTTTTTATATCATCATCTCCCCCACCTATAATTGCTAATCTTAATTTATTATTTACTTTAACAACATTCTTCCATATTTCTATTAAATCAAAAATACCCTTACTTGGTTTTAATCTAGCTAGAAAAACACAATCATATACTTCTTTAGATGGTAATATATTTAAAAAATAATTAACATCTACCCCATTAGAAGAAACAACTATATTATTAGAACAAAATCCGAATTTTACCAATTCATCTTTAACTAAGCTATTAACAGTAAAAATGACACTAGCCTTGAATTTTATTAATTTAAAAGAAAAAATTTGTAGATAATATCCAAAAAAATTTAATACCTTATTCCCTTGCCTTTGTCTCCAATCTGGATAAATATGATGTATTAATTGAATCCATCTCTGTTTTCTATTCTTAAATAAATATATTGGAACTACATCTGTGAAAAAATCTGATGGAGCATAAAATAAATCTATATTTTTTAAATAATCAATATGAAATAAAAAATAGAATATAACGAATATTGTTCTAAATATATATGATAGAAAAAATGGGAATATATCAAAAAATTTAGGTGATAAAATTATCCTGTCCGTTTTTATATTGTTTTTCAACAACAAATTATAGGCATCATAATTTAATATCACGTCAAATTTTATATTTTTAGAATTTAAAAATTCAAAAAACTTTATAAGCCTAACATCACCACCACTCAAATTTCCACCATTTCCAACAAAAGAATTGAATAAAAACAATATTTTCATTTGTATTTTATCTATTTATTATATAACTTGCCCCAACTAAAAACCTTAAAAAATACATACCTATTGTTAATAATGGATGTTTTAAAAGTTTTTTCCATTTTCCATTTTCAAAAAATACACCAAAATATCTATAATATATCCCAAACTGTTTTTTTATATCTTCATCATTTCCCCCCCATTTTTCTATATATTTATCAAAACTTTTAGCATAATATTCTTTTTTGCTTAAATATTTTTTTAAATCAAACTCTGATTCATTATGATATATAACACAACCATACTCATTAGCATCAACACCTCTTTCTTTTATAAATGAATAAAAAATCCAATTCTTTAGATCCATATTGCTACTACTATCTACTAATTTAATCCTATCCCTGCCAATTTTTTTATCTATATCCCAATCTTCTGGTCCACTCATTTCTAAATCAAATCCACCAATTTCTATAAACTTACTTCTTCTAAAAAATCTAGCACCATCTATAACTGTTCCATCATAAAACTCTCTTTCAAACCTTCTACATTTTGAAAAAAATTTATTTCCTAAAACTATTTCTTTAATCCATAAAGCATCTATATTGTTGTCCATACTATTAACACATTTCTCAACAATTATTGGAGATAAAATCATATCAGCATCTACAAACATAGCATATTCTCCATTACTCTTATCTATTATACCATAATTTCTTTGCGCTGATCTTTCTGGGCCCATATCAAAAACATTGTTTGTATATTTTAAAGCTATTTCTTTTGTCCTATCACTAGAATTATTATCCACAACAATAATCTCAATATTTTTATATGTTTGAGCAATAATAGACTTGATACAGTTTTCTATATTTTTTTCTTCATTTTTTGTTGTTATGACAACAGAAACTAATATATTCTCCATATTATTTTTTAAAGTCAGTTAAATGCCCAATAACTTTCAGTCCAGACTTAAATAAAAACTTAACATCATTAAAACTTCTTATACTTGTAATTTTATGAATTAAAAATTGTGGACTTATAAATGATTTATATAGATCTTGTGTAAGCTCTTTGACTTGCTCTGTATTTAACTCTGATTTCATAACTTGTTCTCTTTGATCAAATCTATCATAATCATTAAAGTTTAATAAATTATTTTCCTTACAATATTGATATAAAGGAGTTCCTGGATATGGAATTAGAATAGTAGCTTGCAATGTATCAACATATCCTTTTTTAAATAAATCTCTAGCTAAAGCAACAGTATTTTTAGCATCGCTATATGTTTCCCAAGGATATCCAATCATAGCTGTTATGTGAGGATATAAACCAGCTTTTTTACATATTCTCAAACCATTTTCTATTTCTTCAACTTTTAAATTCTTGTTTATTTTGTTTAAAGTCTCTTGGTTGGCAGATTCTAAACCAAATAGTATAAGCCTAAAACCAGCTTTTTTCATTAATTTCCATGTATCTGGATCTTTAATCCCATTTATTCTCATATTGCAACTTATACTTACTTTCTCATTATATTTTCTTTCTATCATTCCATTACAAAAATCTATAAGCCATTTTCCAACAGGTAGAGATCCAGAATCTTCCATTATTTCTTTAACTCCCATATCTATCAAATGGCCAACTTCATCTAATGCTAAATTAGCAGATCTAACTCTGAAATTTGCCCCAGGAAACATAGTTGTCCATGAACAAAATATACATCTGCCCCACCAACAATCTCTTCCTGACATTATATATGCTCCTGGTGTATATTTAAAATTACCATTTTTAAAAGCATATAGCTCCCACCTTGTTAATTCTCTATCTATCATTGGTAAAGAGTCCAAATTATGTAAATGGTAATCTTGCTTTATCCCACTATTTTTTACAACTAAATTATTATACCCTCCATCTCTCCAATTTATACTTTCATCTTTTAAAGACTCATCCCAATCTCCAGATTCTCTATAATATATACCAGGTTCCAAATCTTCTTTGCCCTCTAAATATTTTACTAAATTCAA
>DAOLQA010000074.1:0-3599 GCA_035417885.1 bacterium | reverse complement strand
ATCAGATCAAAGTGGTGTTATAAAAGTTAAGAATTTAATGATGATACAAAATAATAGTTTTGATCCACAGACAATAAATGGAAATTATGGAGAATCAGTTACATTCCAAAATAACAATAGAGGCCCAGTTAAGATAATAGGTGATGGATGGCAAACACCATATTTAGATCAAGGTGCTATATTTACAAAAGATGATTTTAAACAGGGACAAAATAATGTTTATTTAGAGAGTAACCCAATGAATATAGGGGTTATAAACATGAAATAAATAAATGGCCGAAAGGCCATTTTTAGTTAATTTTAGATTATTTCTATAATATAAAATAAGCCTCAATACTTATTATTTTATTAATAATTTTGTATTTTTAGTTTTAAATATGTATGAGTTTATTTATAATCTTTACAAGATTCTAAATACTATATATAATACATATTATAAGGAATCTTGTAAAATAATATGAATAAAACAAAGAATAAATATAATTTAGCTAATATTACTAATAAAATAATAAATTCAGGTTTTATTATTTTTACTAGTAAAACATTAAAAGAAATATTTGGAGTTAATAACAATCCATCATTTTTTTCTATCCTTAATAAGATGGTTGATAGCAATATTCTTATTAAATTAGAAAGAGGTAAGTATTTACTAAATATAGATAGAAAAGAGGCAGATAAATTTTTTATAGCTAATAGTTTGTATTCTCCTTCATATATCTCTTTTGAAACTGCACTTAATTTTTATGGTATTTTGCCACAGTTTCCTTATGAAATAACATCAGCTACTGTTAAAAAATCTGTTAAAAAAAATATAGATAATGTTGTTTATTCTTATACCCATATTAAAAATAGTTTATTCTTTGGCTATGAAAAGAAGGGGAATATATTAATAGCTAACCCTGAAAAAGCTTTACTTGATCAAATATATTTATCTTTAAAGGGTTTTAAAAAAATAGATATAAATGATTACAATCTTACAAATATTAAAAAAACAGTATTAAAGGAATATTTTTCTAAATATCCTAGAATAAGACAAACTAAAAAAATGAGAGAAATTATAAACAAAATATAAATCATGCTAGCTAAAAGCCAATTATCTGTATTGTCTAAAAAATATAAAATTAATGAGAGCGTTATATTAAGAGAATATATACAAATTTTAGTTTTAGATAAAATTTATTCATTTAATAATTGTCAGAATATATTTTTTAAAGGGGGAACATGTATACATCTTATATATGGTGGCAAAAGGTTCTCTGAAGATCTTGATTTTACTGTGAATATGGGAGAAAAAGAATTTTTAGAATTTATAGAACAGCCATTTAAAGAATTAGAAAAAGAAAATGAATTTATAATTAAAGAGAATAAATCAATTTTTGGGAAAAGTTTTTTAATAAAATATATAAATGATCTAGTAAGAGGGGATATGTTTATTAGCCTTGATTTTTCTTTTAGAGAAAAGGTTATATCTCCTCAAAAAAATATATTGCAAACAGATTTACCTGTAATATTGAATAATTATATATATTGCTTATCTAAAGAAGAAATAGTTGCTGAAAAAATAAGAGCAATATTAACAAGAGATAAAGGTAGAGATTATTATGATTTATGGTATTTATTAGCTTCTGGGGTAGAAATAAATAAAGATATGATAAATAAAAAAATGAATTATTATAACAAAAAGTTTTCTGAGAAGATACTAAAAAATAAAATTGATAAATTTAATAAGAGAGACTTTATATTAGATCTAAGCCCATTTGTAGATATCAATACAAGAGATAGATTGGGCGATATATATGAATATATTAAAGATTTTTTAATTAATAAAGTATAAACTCTTTTACTAGTTTATTTGCAGTTTTATATATTTCTTTTTTATCTCCAGTGAGCCATATTATATCTTTATTTTTTTTGAACCATGTCATTTGCTTCTTTGCAAAATGTGTTATTTCTTTTTCTAATCCTTGTTTCATTTTAATATACTCATCTTTTAATTCTGATTTTTCTAAATTGTTTATATTTAAAAGCTTTTTATCTTTTATAAAGTATTTTCTATTATCTTTTAGAAATTGACCAATAAATCTATGTTCTAATCCAAAAGATATTATTCTTTTCCATGCAACATGATGTTTATAATGTAAATCCCATATTTCTTTTAACATATCTTCATCTTCTAATCTCGCATCTAATCTTTTTTTTATTTTTTCTTGCATTATTGTTTTATCAGGCTTTACGCCTATTATCAATGTATCATATTGTTTGTCATTTTTTTTATCTTTGCTATATTTATTTTTATTTTTTTCTATAAATCTTATCAATCTATATGGATTGTTCCAATCACTATTGTTCAAAGGATTTTTTATTTTATTTTTTTTGCATATATTTAAAACAATTTTTTGTAATTGTCTTTTTGTTTTTAATTCTAATTCTTTTCTTAATTTTATATCTATTTTTTCTTTATTTAGATCATAGTTTTCTACAATAGCATTAATATATAATCCTGTTCCACCAACTAGAAATGGTATTTTGTTTTTATTTTGTATTTTGCTAATTGCTTGTTTTGCATATTTTACATATTTAGCTAAGTTAAAATTAGATGTTGGTTCTATAAGATCTATACAATAATATTTAATATTATCATATTCTTTTAGATCTTTTCCTGTGCCAATATTCATAAACTTATATACTTGGCGTGAGTCAGCGCTTATAATTTCACCATTAAATTTTTTAGCTAAATAAACACCTAAAGCAGTTTTTCCAGAAGCTGTTGGCCCTACAATAGCTATTAATTTGGTTTTTTTAGAATTATTGTTTTTTGTGTGTCTATCCATTTTGAGTATTTTGTATTTTCATCTATTAGTATCCAATTTAAAGGAGTAGAAGGTTTTTTTGTTTCTTTTGTGCCATAATACCAACCTCTTTGTAAATCTTCTTCTGTTATTGGTTTTAATTTTGTATTTTCTTCTATCCTGCATTCTGCTCTGTATTTTATATCAATGCCGACCTTTTCTATAAAACATTCATTATCATATGTTACATTATCTGCTCCGCACACTGGCTCGTAATAATTAGAACATATTTTATTTGTAATTATTCCTTTTTTTGCCACAAGATCTAATATTCTTCCAGATACTATTGCAAACTCTGGATTAGCATTACTCGTTGCATCTTCTTCTAATATTTTTAATATATCTTTTATAAAACCTAAGTTTTCATAAGAAAGTTTATCAACATATTGTTTTAATTTTATTTCTTTTTGATCATTGTTTAAGTTTATTAGATCTGAGATTATATTGTTTTGATAAGATTCTTTTAGTTCATCTAGTTTGTATATTATTATTCCACTAGTATTTGTATATTTTTCTAGTAATAGGATTAAATTCATTTTATCAATATCATCTCCTGTAAGTAGTCTATTTATTTCGCTATCTAATTTTAAAGGATCTATTTTTTCTAAAGTCATGTTTAGCAAGCTCATAGGTATTTGCCTTGCATTGATTATTGATATTTTGACTAGATCTTTTATTTTAGAATTTTCAATATTGTTTTGTATAGAATAAAGAGTATCTATAAGATGAACTTCATATAATGGGTCATTG
>DAOLQA010000073.1:0-3646 GCA_035417885.1 bacterium | reverse complement strand
AAACTCAAAGGAATTGACGGGGACCCGCACAAGCGGTGGAGCATGTGGTTTAATTCGACAATAAACGGAGAACCTTACCAAGGCTTGACATTTGCAGAATCCTTTGGAAACAGAGGAGTGCTCGCAAGAGAGCTGTAAAACAGGTGCTGCATGGTTGTCGTCAGCTCGTGCTGTGAAGTGTATGGTTAAGTCCAATAACGAGCGCAACCCCTATTGTAAGTTACTATGTCTTACGAAACTGACCACTTCAAGTGGTAGGAAGGTGGGGATGACGTCAAATCAGCACGGCCCTTACGCCTTGGGCCACACACGTGCTACAATGGGTAAGAACAAAGGGTAGCTAAATCGCAAGATGGAGCTAATCCCAGCAAAATCACCCTCAGTTCAGATTGAGGTCTGCAACTCGACCTCATGAAGTCGGAATCGCTAGTAATCGTGGGTCAGCACACCACGGTGAATACGTTCTCGGGTCTTGTACACACCGCCCGTCACGTCAAGAGAGCTGGTAATACCCGAACATCGATGTTAAATCAATGGAAGGTAGGATCAGTAATAGGGATGAAGTCGTAACAAGGCAGGGGTA
Source organism: bacterium (assembly GCA_035417885.1). Lineage (GTDB taxonomy): Bacteria > Patescibacteriota > Patescibacteriia > JAGPKW01 > JAGPKW01 > JAGPKW01. The sequence goes on along the minus strand of DAOLQA010000073.1, from coordinate 3,063 downwards.
GCGGAAGCTGTTCCTGGATCACCTCCTTTCTAGGGAGTAAATATGATTCTTTTTTTAAAGAATCTTTGTCGACTACTAACTATAGTAGAACGGAATTCATGCTTTTCTTCCATTTATTAGACTATAAAATACTGTCAATTTTTATGAGTTATAAAAAATCATGATCAAGGTCATGATTTTTTATTTCTATAATAGACATAATATTTTTAAAATGTTATTATTTATATTATGGAAGAAATATATGAGCAAATTAAAATTATTTATGAAGATAAGAATTATTTAATTGTTTATAAACCATATAATCTTACTGTTCATAAGCCTAATATCAAATATCCATTTCCTACATTGGCTGATTTTTTAATACAAAAGTATCCAGAGTTAAAAAATGTTGGAGATGACCCTATATTAAGACCTGGTATTGTTCATAGATTAGACAAGGAGACCTCTGGTATAATGCTTATACCTAGGAATCAAGATGCATATAATTATTACAAAAAATTATTTAAAAATGGAAAAATAGTTAAAAAATATTATGTATTAGTTCATGGGAATGTATATAATGATTTTGAAGTAGATAAACCAACCATGAGATCAAAGACTGATGGAGCTAAATTTTGTACACCTGCTTTAAATACTCCATATTATAACCAAGCAAAAAATGCTTTAACTAAATTTGAAGTAATAAAAAATTATAAAGGATTTTGTTTATTAAGAGCTATACCTAAAACTGGTAGAACTCATCAGATAAGAGTTCATTTACAATCTGTTTCTAGGATAGTTGCTGGTGATAAATTGTATAAGCCAAAAAAATTTCAAACTCCTAGAAAATTAAATAGATTATTTTTGCATGCATATTATTTAGGTTTTAAAGATCAAAATGGTAATAAGGTAGAATATAAAATAGGATTGCCTAAAGATTTAAGTGATTTTTTAAAAACTTTACAAGATAAATAATATGTTTAAGAAAATTATTACAATTACAGGGAAAGCAGGTTGTGGCAAGTCTACTGTTGCAGATTTGTTAGCAAGGAAGTTAAATTACAGAATTTTATCATCAGGCGACCAAATGAGGAAAATTGCTAAACAATATAATATGAATATTGTTGATTTTGTTGGTAAATATTTACCAGAGCATAAAGAGATTGATTATAAACTGGATAATTTATTCCTAGATATTTGTAAGAAGGAAGAAGATATTATTATTCCAACAAGAGTAATGACATATATATTAGAAAAGAATAATATTGAGCATTTTAAGGTTTTTTTATATGCAACTAAAGATGTAAGAATTAAAAGAATATATGAAAGAGAAGGAGGTAAAATTTCTGATATTAAGAAAAAATTAGAAGAAAGAGATTATCTAGATTCTATTAGATATAAAGATTTATATAGGATTGACATAAATGATTTAAGCATGTATAATCTTATATTATATACTCATTTTACTAAAAATAATTTTGGTAAGATAAGAATAAAAATTAAGCAAGGTAATAAGTTTTTTATAAAATATATTAAAAGTAAAGATACATTACCTTCTACATTAGCAGATATTATAATTAATGAATATAAAGAATATGCCAGAAGAAACTAAGCAAGAAGAGGTTTTAAACCCAGAAGAAATAGAAAAAATAATAGAAGAAGAGCCTAAAAAAGTTGATGATGTATTAGCAGAAGTTGTTGTTAATGAAAAAAGTAAGAAAAAAATAAAAGCAACAGATATTAAAGTTGGAATGTATCTTAGAGTATATCAGAGGATATTTGAATTAAATGCAAAAGGTGAAGAAAAGGGGAGATTACAGATGTTTGAAGGGTTAGTTATAGCTAGAAAGCATGGTAATGAACCTGGTGCAACATTTACTGTTAGAAAAGTGACGAAAACTGGCCATATAGTAGAAAGAATATATCCAGTATATCTACCAACACTAGAAAAAATAGAATTAATGAAAATTGCCAAAAGAAAAAAATCAAAGATGTATTACTTGAGAAATAGAAAAACAAATAAATTGAAATTTGTAAAATAGAGACTTCGCTAAAAGCGGAGTTTTTAAATGAATTTTTATATAAAGGAGGGAAAGTATGGATACTATATTTAAAGATGACATGACTGAAAGAGATATATATTTACACTATCTTTTAAATGGTGGGAGATTAACAAAAAATGAGTTTAATGAAGTTATAAATTATGTTCCACAAGAAGAAGAAATAAGAAAATACTTATGGATGAAAATCCCAGAAGATGATTTAAAATTAATTTTAAGAATATATCATGTAGTATCAAAAAGAAAACCTTTGTGTTCTATAGATGATGTTGAAATAGTCTGTGAATATAGGGCACTTAGGGATATATTATAATATAATTAACCGTCATTTAAAGAATAATGACGGTTTTATTTTATATTTATTGTTAAACCAACATCATTATTAACTAAAAAGCTACATTTATAGAATGAAGGAATTTTAAATTTTACATAAGGATTTAATGATAGACCATATTTTTCTTTTGGTATTCCAAAGATATCTGTATCTAGTTTATTATTATTATTCTCATCAATAAATGCAATGATTGCATATCTACCAGGTTTAATATTATTAAATACATAAATAGTATTATTGTTATCTATATTTTTAGAAACAAATATCATCGCTTTTTTATAATCATATGGAAATCCATTTTTACTATTAAATAATGCTATTTTTATATTATTAAGATTATTTATATTATTTATTTTTATTGTTATATTGAAATTATTTTTACTAACAGTAACAATAGGAGTTTCTACTGTTAGATTGTTTGTATTTTTTGTATTAAAAGAATTATAGCTTTTTTCTAATAGATCTATTAAGAATGGAATAATAAGTATTATTGTAAATTGTATTACTTTTTTTGTGTCTATTTTCATAAAAATATATTAAAATAAATAGAATAAGTTATCAAGTCTTGCTATTCATTTAAAAATATTATATACTATTTTTATATTTTATTTGGGTGCTTAGCTCAGCTGGTCCAGAGCATCTCGTTTACACCGAGGGGGTCAGGGGTTCGAATCCCTTAGCACCCACCAG
>DAOLQA010000072.1:1897-3686 GCA_035417885.1 bacterium | reverse complement strand
TACTGACCTAAATGATAAGCTGTTAACTAGTTTAGAAGTCAGTATAATACAGTTCAGCAACACTTATTTATTAATGCAGAGATACTTAAACTGTTTATATAATAAGTATATTTGTTATTGTTATATACTTTAAAAATAATTAACGATAACTAAACTTGTAGATAATCTGAACAAATTTTATCTGGACGGGGGTTCAATTCCCCCTAACTCCACCAAAATTTTATATAATAGAGGATGATAATATATGTTTAAACCCAATGATATGAATAAGATGTTTGGTGTTACAGCAGGTGTTTTTTGATCGTTTCAAGAAAAATATGTCTAAAATTAGATCTGTCAAAGACGAATTTGTGTTTAATGAAAATAAGTTATATATGGATTTAATATTTCAAGCCAAAGAAGATTCAAGTGATGTCACAACTAAATATTATGATTTTGATTTATTCATTAAAGCTAATTATGATGGTTTGAGATTTGATATTAATATTAGAAGACCTGATAAAAATATTACTTTAGAAGATGTTAGAAATGGCATAGATGACAAAATGGAAGAAGATGATGACCCTATGCTGTTTAGAAAAGACTTTACTGAGGAACAAAAAGATAAATTAGCTAAAATGGTATATCCAATACTAAAAGATTTTATGAATGAATATTAATAGAGGATGATAATATTGAATAGTAATAGTATTTTAAGTAATATTAACACTTTGCTTAGTGATTACAAAAATAATGTATCAGAGCGTATGATATTTGATATCTTAGGTAATACTGTGGCATCTACAGGAGAAAGAATAACAGAAGAATATCATGATAATCTAGATTTTTATAAAGAAGAAAATATATCATTAAAAGATTATTATAATATGGAGTATGATAGTGTATTTGAAGAAATATTAGAATCCACTTTCGATAAGATAACTGATGATGTATGTTGGAGTATCGTATATACAGCTAGATATTCATCAAATATAAAATTGAAAAATGCTTTGGATAATATTGATTTAGATACTACTGATTTTATGTTTGGTTCATCACACGGAGTTAATTCTCTAAATGAGTTTATGAGAAAACTAGCTATGAATATTATAATTAATTTAGCACATAAAGAATAGAGGTAATTAGATATGAGTGATATTAGACCAAGTGATATGGATAAACAAATAAAAACTAATGAATCATATGCAAAGAATGAAGAAAAAGAAGCTGTTAAATACACAATAATTTATTTTGCTGTTGAAACTGCACAAAACGAATCACAAATTGCAGATATTATTAAGAGATATAATGCTAGAGCAATAAGGGCGTTTAGATTAAACAGTGATGAATTAGAAGAAATTATAAGTATAGCAACAGAAAAATTTAATGAAAAATTAGAAAAAAGAAGACAGTATGAAATTAAATATCTAGAATTAGATTAAAATAATATATAAAATGAGGATATAAAAATGCATCCACGTGAAATTGAAGAAGAACTAAGTAATATTGAGAGTTTGCAAGATATTCATCCTAGAGATTATCATAAAATTAATTCTGATATCAGAATTATATCTCATTATGCTGGATCAAGAGCAGAAAAAGAAGAAGATATAAAAGGATTAATTGAAGAATTTTGTGTTGAAAGAAATAGACCTGTTTATCTATTAAATGCTGAAATATTAGAAGTTATAGAACGAGTTGCATTAGCTAGATTTAATAAAAAACATAATATATAAAACATTTAAATAATAAAATTTGTATATGCATAAATACACCCTTCACTGGGTGTATTTTTTTGTCTATTGACATA
>DAOLQA010000072.1:0-1797 GCA_035417885.1 bacterium | reverse complement strand
TTGTATATGCATAAATACACCCTTCACTGGGTGTATTTTTTTGTCTATTGACATATATATAAAAGTATGATATAATTATACAGTTAGAAGGAGTGATTATATGATATACATTACTGGAGATACACATGGTGATTTTCATAGATTATATAAATCAAAATTCAATAAAAATGATATGATGATAATTGCTGGGGATTCAGGTATAAATTACTTTGATAATAATCATCAGTTTACTAAAGAATGTAAAACTAAATTAAATAGTTTGAATATTAAGATATTTAATATACATGGTAATCACGAAGAAAGAGCAACTAATATCAATACTTATAAAGAGATTGAATTTTATGGTGGTACAGCATTAGCAGAAGATGAGTATCCTAATATAATATTTGCTATTGATGGTGAAATATATAATCTACCGATAACTGATACTACTAATAAAAGATGTATTGTTATAGGTGGGGCATATAGTGTTGATAAATATTATAGATTAGAACGAGGTTATAACTGGTGGGAAGATGAACAACCATCAGAAGAAATTAAAAATTATGTAGAGAAGCAACTAGAAGATAACAATTGGAATATAGATTATGTTATATCTCATACATGCCCTTATGATTTTAGACCTACTGAATGGTTTCTGCCTATGATTAATCAAAATAGAGTTGACAATTCAACTGAGCATTGGTTACAACATATATATAATAAAGTTAATTTTGACAAGTGGTATTGTGGTCATTTTCATGGAGATAAGATAAATAGTAAAGCTAACATTAGATTTTTATTTCGTGATATTGTAAAATTAGGAGAATATTAAAGGAGACTAAGAAATGAATATAATTAATAATAACAGTAGTGGTGGTATAGGTTTTGCAGGTCTTTTAACTATAGTATTCATAGTTCTTAAATTGTTGGGTAAAATAGATTGGTCTTGGTGGTGGGTATTGTCACCAATATGGATTTCTATTTTACTTGTTGTAGCGGCTGTTGTTATAGGTGCTACGATACTAGCATGGCTGAGGAAATAAAAAGAATGTCAATAATTAAATTTGATGTAGAAAAAATTAAAAGTCAAGAAGATTTTAACGGTGCTATTAACGAATTGTTACATATTATAGATGATAGAACAAATAAAACGAAATTAATATCTCGTTTTATGATTGATTTAATTGATTATTTTGAATCATTACCTCAATATGAAAATCATGGTGAAGCCTTAGTTTTTGATTGTTTATGTGATTATGTTGAACAATATATAATAAAAAGTAAGTCCTCAGTAAGAATTGAAAACGCAATAGTTATTATACAAACACTTACAAAAACTAGACCAATAGCTTATATGTATAAAAATATCAATCGTAGTAGACCTCAAACTATTGATATATTAAAATTTATTATTGATGATAAATCTCTATTTTATGATTTGGAAGTAAAAGAAGAATTGTTAAATTTTATTAATTATATCTCATATAATAATTATTGTGTTTTCGACAATGGCTATGATTTTGTAATTGAAGCACTTGAAAATATTGAAAAAGATATATCAAGTAATTTATATCATAGTATATTAGAAGTTAAAAAAAGATATTTTAGATATAAAATAAATAATGTTCCAGATCCAGTTTGTAATATAAAACTAGAAAATAAATTTCAAACAGATATTGATTATATTGCTCATGATAATGTTGTATATCTTTTAAGAAAAATATTAACTTTAGATGTGCATTATACACTAGATGGTTATTATATAAGTGAAAAAGAAACTGGTATTGAAGCATTTGGTAAAGATATACGAACAGC
>DAOLQA010000071.1:0-3726 GCA_035417885.1 bacterium | reverse complement strand
ATAAGTATACCAGCACCAGTTAAGGTCCCTGATTTAGATTTATGCATTGATACAAAAACAGGAGCAGTACTTTCTTCTCTAATCTGCTTTCCCATTTTGAATTTTGTAAGTAGCTTTAATAATAAAGGCGATAACAACATACCCATTATAAAAGCAACAAATGATAAAGAAAAAACTTTAGCAATATCTAATAATGTCATGTTTCAATAAATAAAACTAATAAAATAAATGCTAATATCATTAAAATATTTATAGCAGTTGTGGTCCCGACTAAAAAATATGATAATACCCTGCTATGTTTATAATAATGATAGCACAAAATATAGTTTATTAAAAAAATAACAGAAGTGATTGCTGGAAATACAAAAAAATATTGAATAGGACCAAAATTGCTTGATCCATAATAAATATTATAACTTAATGGGACAACATCTTGCTTTCCATTTGATATATAAAATATTATCCCAAAAAAGGCTAAACATAGGAATAAATTAATAAAAAAAGTCCATGAAATAATTTTATTATTCCATATATAATTATGTCTTATCTTTGATATTTGGCTTGTTATAATCATAATAATATAATAACACAATAATTTAAATTTAAAAAATATTGACATATCTAAATAGCTAATGTATACTATTTGCTATGTATTTGCTTTAATTTTAAACAATAATTATATGTCACATAAAAAAGCTGGATCAAGTACATCCCTTGGAAGAGATTCAATTTCAAAAAGACTTGGAGTAAAAAAATTTGATGGACAAATAGTAAAAAAAGGCGATGTTATTGTTAAACAAAGAGGAACAAAATTTCATCCAGGTTTAGGTGTTATAAAAGGTGGAGATGATACAATCCAATCAGCTAAAGATGGGAAAGTAAAATTTTATCTAATCAAAAAAACAAAGTTTAATAATAAGCAGAAAAAAGATAGATATATTTCTGTTGAATAAATGGTCTAATATTAGGCCATTTTTTATTAACAGAAGAAAAAATAAAATATATGATATAATAAAAATAAATATAAATCTATTAAAATAAAATAATGAAAAAATTATTAAAATTGTTTTTTGTTGTATCTATAATACTTATACCAATATTTGCTAAAGCACAGATCTTTGATCCAGAATATATAATATCAGACGATGATTTAACAAATTATAATTCTATGGATAAAAACGATATACAGCAATTCCTAGATTCTAAAGGCATATTAGGCACTATGACTTTTGTAGATATATTTGGCACTTCTGGCACAGCAGCAGAAATAATATATAATGCAAGCAGAGAATTTAAAATAAATCCTAAATACATACTTACAACATTACAAAAAGAACAGAGCTTGGTAGAAGGCGTAAATATTGAGCAAGACGATTTAGATTGGGCAACAGGTTTTGGTATATGTGATAGCTGTTCTAAAAGTGATCCAGCATTACAAATATATAAAGGATTTGCAAACCAGGTCTATCATACAGCAAGAAGAAACAGAGAATATATAGACAACCCAAATAAATTTTCTATAAAAGTTAATAAACCTGTAAAAATAGACAATGTAGTAATAACTCCAAAAAACCAAGCAACTGTAAATCTTTATTTATATACCCCACACATACAAGGCAATATGTCATTTTTTAATATATGGAATAAATATTTTTCAAAAAATTATCCAACAGGCACATTGCTTCAAATAAAAGGCCAGAAAGAGATATGGCTAATAGAAGGGTTTTATAGAAGACAGGTAATGTCTTTATCAGCAGTAGCTTCAAAATATAATATAAAAAATATAATATATACGACAAAAGCAGATCTTGAAAAATATGATATTGGCATACCAGTAAAATTTGCTAACTATTCCCTATTAAGAGATGAAAATAAAAATATATATATGCTAATAGATGATGTTATAAAGCGTATTTCTTCATGGAATGTTATAAAAAAGCTAGGATTAGCCCAAGATGAGATAATAAATGTAAAAAATGCTGAACTAGAAGATTATCAAAGAGGAGAAACAATAACAGAAAAAAGTATATATCCAACAGGAGCAATACTTAAAAATAAACAAACAAAAGAAATGTGGTATGTATATGATGGCATAAGACATAAAATAGATACAGATGAAATTTTGCTTGCAAAATATAAGGGAAAGACTATCATAACAACAGATGATAAAGAAATAAATCAATATGTTGAAGGAGTAGAAGCAACATTGCCAGATGGAACACTTGTAACTTCAAAAGAATATAATGGCCCAATATATGTAATATCAAATGGAGAGAGAAGAGAGATAAGGACACAAAAATTATTTGATGAACTAGGATACAAGAAAGAAAATATACAAAAAGTTTCTAACAAGACTCTATTAGCTCATCCATTAGGTATACCAGTAGAAAATACTTTTTAATTATCAACCTATGCCTTTAGTATCTGCAGCTATAATGCCCCACTCTCCTGTTTTAATACCAACTATTGGAACAGCAGAAATTAAAGATCAAATGAAAAGCACTATATCTGCAATAAATAAAATTAAAACAAACATTGAAAGTTTGAATCCAGACACTATCATAATCTTATCCCCAAGAATAAATAAATTGAGGAATGCTTTTACTATTAATATTAGCGAATTTTTTGAAGTAAATTTTATAGAATTTGGAGACTTAAAAACAAAATTAAATATAAATGGAGATATAGGGCTTGCATTAAATTTTAAACAAGATGAAAAAGATATGACAATTTCTTTAATAACAAAACAAAAGCTTGATTATGAAACATCAATACCATTATACTTTTTAGCCCAAAATATAAAACCAAAAATAATACCAATAGAATCGTCTATTTTATCTCTAAAAGATCATTTTGATTTTGGTAAAATAATAAAAGAAGAAATTTGTTTATCTAATAAGAAAATAGCAGTTATAGCATCAAGTCTATTGTCTCATAAGTCATCAACTAAATCTCCATTAGGATATTCAGAAAAAGCAAAAGATTTTGATAAAAATATAATAGATTTTTTACAATTAAAAAATAGAACAGGATTTTTAAGTATGAAAAATAGTTTACTTAGAGAAGTTGGAGAATATGGTATAAAGCCAATAAGCATTTTATTAGGAATATTAGATGAAATAAATTATACAACAGAATTAGAGTGCTATGAATCTCCTTTTGGAATAGGATTTTTAACAATGAATTTTAAAATGTAAATGTTTGCAAAAATAATACCAAGCCTCCTTTTACCACCAGATGTAGAAGCTGAAGAATTTACATATAGAGTTCCTAAAAAATTAGAAAATGATATTAAAGTTGGCCAAATAGTTGAGATAGAATTTACAAATAGAAAAACTCAAGGTTTGATAATTAAACTTGAAGATAAAAGTGATATAGATGAAGAAAAAATAAAAGATATAAAAAAAATAATATCTAAGGATTTTTTATTATCTGATATGCAAATAAAATTAATAGATTTCTTTAAAGATACTTATTTTATAAACAAATCTCTAGCATTTAAGACTATAATCCCAAAAATACCAAAAAAATGAATGAAGATAGCTATTTAAAATTTAAAAATTCCAAAGAACAAAAATTCCTATTTCTGTATTCTTCATTTTCTGATTTATCTAATTTTTTGCTAAATATAGTCAAAAATGATAATTCACAAACGGTTGTAATATCTGATACAATATCAAAAGCTTTATTGTTTTATAAGATTGCAGAACAATATATATCAAAAGA
>DAOLQA010000070.1:0-3808 GCA_035417885.1 bacterium | reverse complement strand
TGGACAGTTTATTTATATGCCTATAACTATTATAAAACCTACTTAAAAGGGTGGGCTGATTTAGTTATTGATGAGATAAACACAATACCTTTCTTTTGTAAATTTTATGTAAAAGAGAAAAATATTGTATTTATACACCAATTAGCAAGAGAAATTTGGTTTTACCAAATGTTTTTTCCTTTAAATATAATAGGTTATGCAATTGAACCATTGTATTTAAAATTACTAAAAGATAGAGAAGTTATTACTATATCTTCTAGTACTAAAAATGATTTAGTAAATGTTGGTTTTGATCCAGAAAAGATTAATATTATAAGCGAGGGGATAGAGATGAGCCCTGTAGATGATTTAAACAGCATAGTAAAATATCCTGAACCTACAATATTGAGCTTAGGGTCTATCAGACCAATGAAAAGAACTAGGGAAATTTTTAATGCTTTTGTTTTAGCTAAAAAAAATATTCCTAATTTAAAATTATTAATAGCTGGTGATTCTAATTGTAAATATGCTAAAAAATTGCTTAAAGATATTAATAATTGTGAGTATAAAAATGATATTAATTATTTAGGGAGAGTAGATGTTGAAAAGAAATGTGAAATAATGCAAAGAAGCCATATTATTTGTGTTACTTCTATAAAAGAAGGTTGGGGTTTAATTGTTACAGAAGCAAACTCTCAAGGAACTCCTGCTGTTGTTTATAATGTAGATGGATTAAGAGATAGTGTGAAAGATAATGTAACTGGTATTATTTGTAGCGAAAATACACCAAGTAATTTAGCTAATAATGTTGTTAATTTATTAAATAATACTGAGAAATATGAGCTACTTAGGATTAATGCATATAATTTTAGTAAGGAAATAACATTTGATAGAGAATATAGAGAATTTATTAGTTTAATTAATAAATATAATGATTATGAATAAAATATTAAAAGATTTTTTAAGTGATTTATACAATAATGCTGTAATATTAAATCATGAAAATATTTTTAATTTATTTAGAGAAAAACAGGATGCTAAATTTTTGGATTTAGGGTGCGATGATGGTTCTTTTACTTTGAATATGGCAAAATATATAAGAACTAATGATATTTTTGGTGTTGATATTGTGGACGAAAGGATTGATATTGCTAAAAGCAGAGGAATCATAGTTAAAAAGTTTGATTTAAATAATAAATTTGAATTTGATGACAACTTTTTTGATGTTGTAAGTGCAAACCAAGTTATAGAGCATATATATAATTCTGATAATTTTATTTCAGAAATATATCGCATACTTAAAGTTGGTGGTTATGCAATTATAAGCACCGAAAACGCTAGTAGTTGGTGTAATATTTTTGCTAGTATAATGGGATGGCAAATTTTTTCTCTAACAAATTTTTCAAATAAAAAATTGGGGATAGGAAATCCTTTTGCATTGCATAGAGATAATAGTAGTATGAATTTTGATTCATGGGCCCATGTCAGAATATATAATATAAGAGGTTTAAAAGAATATTTTGAGTTATTTGGTTTCGAGGTTGTTAAAATTAGTGGGGCAGGATACTTTCCACTTCCTTCATGTCTAGGGAAAATGGATATAATACATAGTCATTTTATTACATTCAAAATTCAAAAAATTAGATAATTAACAAATATATGAGAGATTTTTTAATTTCAGTTATAATACCAACAAGAAATTCAAGCAGAACAATTGAAAAATGTTTGCAGTCTATTAAAGATCAAAGTTATGAGAATATTGAATTAATAGTTGTTGATAATAATTCAACAGATAATACTAAAGATATAGCAAATAGATTTACTGATAAGGTTTTTAATTTTGGACCAGAAAGAAGTTATCAAAGGAACTTTGGAGTTGATAAAGCTTCTGGAGAATATGTTTTAGTTCATGATAGTGACATATATTTTAATAGGGATTCTATTAAAGAGTGTGTGGAGATATTTGAAAAAGAAAATTGTGATGCAATAATATTACCAGAGAAATCAATTGGTATTGGATTTTGGGCTAAAGTTAAATCTTTTGAAAGATCTTTTTATGTTGGTAATGATTATATAGAAGCTGCTAGATTTTTTAAGAAAGATGTTTATAAAAAAATTGGTGGATATGATGAAGAGATGTATGCAGGGGAAGACTGGGATTTAACTATAAGATTAAGAGAAAGTGGTTATAAAATATCAAGAGCTAAGATTTTTGTAGAGCATGATGAAGGTGTTGTTAATTTGTTTGGAAGTGCAAAAAAGAAAAAGTATTATGCTGAAAATTTATTTAATGTTTATGCAAAAAAGCATCCTGACTATTTTAAAATACAAATGAATTTCTTTTCTAGATTTCCAATAAAAAAGTTGTTATTAGAATTTTTAAAGCATCCAATTTTAACTTTTTGTATGTTTTTAATGAAGGGTATGGAATTAATAAATAGTATTATAAAATGAAAACAGTTTTTCTAAATATACATTATAGCAATATTAGTGGCTCTATGGATTATTTTAGAGATTTTTTATTAAGAAATAATTATAATGTTATTAGTGTTTATAATCCATTAGATAATTATGATAATAATGAAACTGTTATATATAATAACATTGATGTTGTAAGAAGATACAAGAGGAAAAATTTATATATCATAAATTTTTTTATTGATTTTTTTGTATCTCTAAAATATATAAATAGATATGATTTTTCTACTTTTATAGGGGCTAATAATTTTGATACTTTTGTTGGAATATTTGCTAAAAAGGTATTAAAGAAAAATATAGATAAAATAATATATTTTGCATCTGATTTTTCTGAAAATAGATTTAGTAATAATATTTTAAACAAAATATATTATTTTGTTGAAAAAATAGCTGTGAAGAACTCTGATTTAGTTGTATCAAATACAAAACGTTCAGAATTAAAAAGAATAGAATTTGGTCTGGATAAGAATAAAAGTTTAGTTATACCTAATGGAGTTTTATTAAATAAAGAGATATTTGATAGTAAAGATATAAATAAACATAAATTTGTTTATGTAGGGTCTATAAATAAAGAGCATGGATTATATGATATATTATTTAGTATTTCTTCTATTATTGATGAAATTTATATCATTGGGGTTGGCGATGATTTAAATAGAGTAGAAAGAATATTAAAAGAAAAAAATATTAATTATTATTTATTAGGGAGGAAAGATCATGAGTTTGTTATAAACTTTTTACAGAATTTCAATGGATTTGGTTTGGCTCCATATAATTCAGCTCAAAATTGGACTTATTATTGTTCTCCTTTAAAAGTTATTGAATATATATCATGTGGTGTTCCTGTTATAATGTCTGATATACCAGAGATCTCTGAGTTTATATTAGAAAATGATCTTGGTATTGTTTATTCTGAGCTTACTAAACAGAATTTATTAGAAGATATAGAAAGATTCAATGTTTCTGGATATAATAAAAAGGCTCAATGGTTTTATAATATATATAATCAAAATAAATTGTTTTCTGAGATAAAAATATGAATAAAATAATTTGGTTTATTGGGTAATCTTTGAAATTAAATTATAGATTATTCAAAAATTTTCTTAGTAAACTAGTTATAAAAATGTTTTATTAGTAGAGAATACAAAAATCAAATGATTTCAGTAATTATATTAAACTATAATGGTAAAAAATGGTTAGAGAAGTGTTTAGACTCTTTGTTTAATCAAACATATAAAGAGTTTGAGATTATTTTTGTTGATAATAATTCATCTGATGATAGTGTTGAATTTGTAAATAATAGATATGGAGATAGAAGTAATTTAAAAGTAATTAAAAGTGATAAAAACTT
>DAOLQA010000069.1:0-4090 GCA_035417885.1 bacterium | reverse complement strand
ACTGTATTTTTAGCACTTAAATGTTCATTAAAAGTGATTACAAGTTTATCTTTAATTTTAAATTGTATTTTTAAATATTCCCAAAATTCATTATTATCAAATTTAGCAATTAATGTTTCTTCTTTAGTAATATTACTCCAAAAAGCATTATTTCTCACTATTTTTAAAATTGTTTCTTTAGAAGGTAATTTATCATAATTATTTAAAACTATATCACATAATTGTCCAAGCATTGCTGTTGGTTTGTTTTCATCATAAATATAATATCTATTAGAAAACAATGGTTCTCCAGTTAATTTCTCTACAAGTAAATCATTAACTATTGAACCATGTTTAATTCCTTTATTTTCCACATCACTTTTTCTAATTAAAGCTTGTGGACCATTTCTGTCAAAGTCTGACAGTCTACTATAACTAAGTGTTAAGTCAATTTTTTCATCGTTGTTTAATATTTGATTTAAATTGCTTTCTTTCTTCATCTGCTTCTTCATTAACAATAAGATCAATTATCAAATTTTGTAATTTATCAAGTTGTTTATATTCTAAGACGTATTCCTGATTATCAGGCTCACTAATCATTTGAACTTCTTGCATTTCTAATATATCATCTAATAAAAGTCTAGCTTTATTAAATTTATTATTTTCAAGAAGTATATCTAGTTCTTTATATTCATCATCAGCTAATATAAAAGTACTTAATAATAATATATTTTTTAATTTTTCTTTATTGTTCATTTTCTATTTTATTTGTAAATAGACGCCAGGATTTTCCTTGTCTATTGTGTAGTATTTATCATTCATTTTAAAAGCATATGGAATAAAATAATCCATATTATCATCTTCAATAATTCCATGAGCTGTAAGTAAATCAGCTATAATTTGATTTGCATTATTAAAATCAAATTTATGCTTTGTTTTTCTTACAAAATGAAAACCTATTTCTACAGGAGGTTCTTTCCCTTCTAAAGCTTTGTTAAATCTTTCTCTTAATTCTTCAATTTTATTAGGTTTTCTAGCATATCCAACTACTTCTTTTCGAGAAGCTGAATATCTTTGAATACCTAAATCTATAAGATAAGATTTAACTGTTTTAGAAGGAAATATTCCTCTTGAGGTTTTTATTTTAGAATTTTTTAATGATGGGCAATTTCCAGGAATGAATATTAATTCATTTTCCAATAATTATTTTTTAGTATTAATTGTATTTATACTTCCTGAAAAAGTTTCATAAGAATCCGTCCAAGAATAAGGATCATATTGACTTTGTATTTCTTTAAATTGTTCCACTAAACTTTTCGAAAAAATTGGTTTTTTAGAAGCGACATTTACTACTTCTTGTAATGGTTCTGGTTCTACATTTGGTAATTCAGGTTGTAATTGAATATTAGATTTTTGATAAGTAATATTACGATTTCTATCAAAATCAATTTCAGAATAAAATTTAATATCTTTATCTTCAAATGTTATTTTTCCATCTCTAGTTAATTTTTCAGTAGCATTTTTTCTAGTTTGAAAATAATTAGTTAAAGAACTCAACATGGTTCTAACTTCACTTGATAAAGCTTCTTGATTTTTATAAAAATAAATCAAATTAAATAAGTTTGAATTTGATTCACCATTATTTGTAATTTTATCAAAAAAGTTAACATCTTCTAAAATACTCTTTTGATATTTTTCAGTAATTTTAATTAAAACTGAATTAAATAATAAAAACATTAAAATTCTATAATTATCAAACGTTGGTGTATGAATTCTAAATTCAATAGTTTGTTTATTACCAAATATTAAGGGAATAAAATTATGTAAAAAATACCTAGTTCTAATATTCCATTTTTGATTTGCTCCAGGATCTAAAGGATGTACAAGTACTTGATTTAAATCATTATTATAATCTTTAAATTTTGCTTTATTAGAAGTTAAAAATGAAAATAAAACATCAAAATTTTTATTAATATTTGAACTATTAATTACAGGATCTAATTTACTAAAAATTTCAAATAAATCATAAGGTTTACTATAATTTTTATTTTTAATTCCCATATTATATTTTTTATATAATGGAAATAATGTAAAAATATCATTTTGAATCCAAGAACTTACTTTTAAAAAAGCTAAAATAAATTCAGGTGTTCTAGATATTCCGCCAATATGTAAATGCAAAGCACAAGAATTATTAAATTGTGTTCTTTTTTCTAATTCTTTGCAAATATCTACAATTGTTTGAATACCTTTTGGTCCAGAAAACGGAACAGTGACATATTCTAAACCTGGAATACTACCATCTCTTAAAGGAATTAATCCTAATTTTTTAGTAATTCTTTCAGGAACAAAACCTGCTGTTGTTTCAAATTCTAAACCAAAAGTTAATTTATTTAACCATTCACCTAATTTATATGAATAAGTATTTATTTTAGAATCATACAAATAATTATAAATATCAGAATATTTTTGAGTTATACCGTTTGAGTCATAAGGTAAACTTGTTTTATACTCATTTTTAGGAGGTAAAATTTTAACAAATTGTGATGCTGTTAATCTAGAAATATGAACATAATTTCCAGTAGAAATTTGTTCTCTATAATTTAAGTTTTTTTTAACAGTTTCTTCATTTTTAGCAAAAGAATTTTGACCATTTTCTAAAAGTATTTGTATTTTATCTTCTTGATTTCTATTAAAATATCCAAATTGATTATTTTCAATTAAACCTAAAATAACATCGTTTGATAATATTTGATATTCTTGTGTGGTTTCATTAAAAATAATTTGACCTGTTTCAAATCTATAAAATTTATCATTAATCTTATAACAATCTCCAGAATTTTTAATTTTAATATCTCCTATTTTATAATAACCATTTGGAAATTTTTTAGCTTTAGAGATAGGTAACTCTTCACCATTTATTGTTGTTATATTTTTTTTAGACATTTTTCTTAATTTTAATTTATAAATTCTTTCATGTCTTCCATTGCGTTATCTACAAAACTAATAACTCTAATTGCCATATCATTTTCAGAAAAATTATTAAATAATTTTGTTCGTATTTGTTGAAAATCTTTAATAGGTTCTGTAAAATCTTCATTACATAAATCTTTAATTATTTGATTTTCATCTTCTTCTAATTGTACCATATTTTCTAATAATTCATCGTCACTTTGTTCTAAAATCTCATCTTGTTCAGTTATAGTTGAGTCATCTAAACTAGATATGAATTCTTGAGATAGTCTTAGATAATCTGAATTTTCTTTTTTAATTTCATAAAATTTTTTATCTATTCCTGCTGTAAATTTATTTAAAATAACTTTTTTTAAATTACCTGTTTCTATAGTATATATTTGTTCAGAACCTAAAATAGTAAAAACACCTGTGTAAATTTTTCCATCTTTTACAATATTTTGATAATCAGCATCTTTAGTATTAAAATTTAAATTTATAACAGGATGTGTTGAAACATGAGATAATGCAATATAATCTAAATGTTCACCACCTTTTAATTTTAAAAATTCAGAATAAAAACGAGCATAATCATAAGTTGTTTTAATTTGAACACCTTGAACAAAGAAAAATAAAGTAGGATCTACTGAAGATGACATTGAATTAAATGGAATTTTACCATTTGGAAAATCTTCTTTACTACAAAATGATTTACCATTAAAAACTTTATCTGTTATAAATTCCAATCTTTTATTTGCTTCAGGAACACTAAAACCAATTGGATAATAACCATAATTGTTTATCCATACATAAACACCTGTTATTAATTGACCGTTTCTGTACCATCTTAAATTACTAAAATAAGGTATGCTTAAGTAATCATTTATTGTTAATAAAGGTTTTTCAGTATAGATATTAATTTTACCTTTTTTTTCCTCGTTTTCCTCTTTTACGTTTTTTATCGCAGGAAGAGTTATTATTGTTGTGCTTTTCTCTTCCTTTTTTTCTTTTTTTGTGTTAAAAGCACTATTATTTCCGTCATTAACCCAATCATATTCTTCAAAAGCACTATAGTTAGGACCATAAGTTCTTGTGTGATTGTAACTGGGATTTTGTGTTGCATTTATTCTAGTAATGACTATTTTTTCAGCATTATTAA
>DAOLQA010000068.1:0-4242 GCA_035417885.1 bacterium | reverse complement strand
TATTCCTAGCAATATCTCTGAATGTTTGTTAATAAACAAACATTCAGAGATATTGCTAGGAATATTAAAAGATATAGCGATAATAAAAGTAAGACTATTTATAGTATAAAGCGTTTATTAGGTGCAGCTTTTAATTTAGGTAGTGAAACTAATCCTTGGCAGCAAGTTTGTTCTTCATTTGTGTATTCTATATTAGCAAATGCTGGAGTAAGAATTGCTCCAAATGATATTTTATGTGTACGACCATCTAATATTGCAAATACTGTTTTTAATAATAAAAAGTATATATACCAATTATATGATGGAACTCCTTTAGATTTTGATATAGATGATGTACAAATAAAATTGGATAAAATTAAAGCTTCAAAACATACTAAAGTTTTTAATCAAGATAAAATAGTTCTTGAAGAAAGCATTCATCCAGAAATGGTAGATAAATCAAACTATGATAATTTTACTTTATTTAATTTTTTTCATATTTATACAACTGATTTTGGTTTAAAAGAAGATCAAAATTTTATTAATAAAATGAAATGGGTTAAAGAAAGAATAGATGAAATTTGTGATATGGCTGGATGGACTGCTTTTCCTTATAAATTAACTTTATGTGCATCATTTGATGATTTAAATGAATTTTATAATCATGAAGCTCCAATATGGGTAACTGGTTTTACTTATAGTGATAAAGTTTATATGAAAGGACCTTCTATTTATCCAGGTGATTTATATTTTAATGTAGTTTTACATGAATGTATTCATGTTCAGATATATCTCAATGAAAAAGTTAAAGGTAATACAATAACTAGAGAAGATGAAGAAGGAATGACAGTATTCTTTAGTACTCCATTAGATAAATGGTTAAAAGAGTTAAATCATGGTCCAAATTGGTATTATTATGAAAGTGCTATAAGAGTACAAGAAGATTTTATGAATTATGGAATGAAATATGTTATTAATAAAAGATTTAAGAAAGGGGAGAAATTGATATGAATTTAATAATTAAAAAGTATAAATACTTTAATGAATGTATAAATAATCCAACTTTTGCTAGTAAAGTATATTTAGAACTTTTAAATAGAAATACTGAATTAGATATGACATTTGATGAATTTGACGAAATTATGAATGAAACTTATGAAAAATTCTTAAATGAAAATATTGATTATCTTGAAATAGCGTTAAATGAAGAAAAAGGAAAAAGTGAAAATCCTATTGTACAAATGGGTAAGACTGTTAGCAATGGTGTTGGAGCTGTTGTTAAAGGAGTTGGATCTGCCGTTCAAGGAGCTAAAGATGCTGCAAGTCATGTTAAAAGTACTGCAGCTCATGCAGATGAAGCTGTAGGAAAAGTTAATAATTTACTTGATGCTAATAAAGATAAAGTTAGTAGCACTCTATCTAATACAGAAGAAGTTACAAAAAAAGTTAATAAAATGGTTGATGATAATAAAGGTAAAGTTGATAGCACTTTAACCCATGCAGAAAAAATTAGTAAAGATGTAAACGATGTAACTGGAGATTTTGCTAAAAGATATAAAAATACTACTGCTAAAATTGATAAAACTAAAGCTCATTTTAAGAAACATGGTAAGAAATATGTGGCTGGCGGTGCAGCAGTTGCTGCAACTGCTATTACTGTTAAAGCTGTTAAAAAGGCTAAAGATAAGAAAAAGTATCAAGCTTGGAAGGCTAAAAATCCTAAAGAAAGACAATATATTGGAATGAAACAATGGATTGATTTAGGTAGACCATTAGATGAAGCAACTAGTATTTTTATAGATGGCTATTTTGATGCTATTTTAGAAAATTTAGAATAAAATAAAGACCATAAGAGAATTTTCTCTTATGGTCTATTTTTTGCTTTTGTATGAACCGCATCTAACTGGGTTATTAAATACATATTATAATTGTGAATAAGCAAAATAATAATGCCGATGCTTAATTCATCTACAGTATAAAAGGCTCATTTTCCATAATAATGAGTACGGATGGCGACTGGGAAAGGAATATTATGGATAAGTTTGAGTTTGCAACCAAGGAAAGTGCGCTCGGAGCTATAGAGCGCAAAATATCTGAAGGATGGAGTCTTTATAGAGGCTCCGCTGATCTCACAATGGATTTTTGTGACCTTCTGGGTCACGGAATCCACTTCGTTGTTTCAAAAAACAACGAAGGTAGCTACTATGCTACCATTCACTTTAGTGACTGCCTGTAATGGCAGTCACTAATTTTTTTTTATTTATTTAAATTATTTAAAGCTTGAATCGTAGCATCTGGAACAGAAAGGTCATTATCAATACCTGCTCCTAATAACAAAGTACTTACAGTATTCAAAGATTGTTTCTTAGAAATATCACTTGGAAGATCTTTCATATATACATAACCTTGCTTAGAAATTTCCTTATACATATTAGCTTTAGCATCCATACTATCAGCTCTTGGTCCTAAGAATTCTCTTAAGGCAACTGGATCTTCTTTATAAGTTAATAGTGAGAAAGTTTCCATATCGCTAATTCGCAAAATACCTTCCATATAGTTCGCTACACTATATGCGTTCTCTTATGAACTGCTCTATGTCACCATAGAAGTTGAGACTATATCTTCCTTAGATTTACGTTTCCCTTTAAAGAGGAATTACTGAATTATTACTTCATACCTCTACCCAATAGCTTGGCGGTACTCTACTCCCTTCGTGTAAGTATTTCAACTTACCTTATTCTCCATATAGGAGTTACATTTATTATTTGGTTTCGATAGTCGTTGAACTAATTAGTTTTCTTAATATATCTTCTAAAAATTTCTTTTATTTTTAATAATGAAAATAACTAATCAGCTGCTGATTGTCCTTTATACTATAAAGGATGTTCCAGCAATTGTAAATTTTTACATCGCCCGAATAAGTTAAGCGATTTTATCATCAGCAGTAACCTGCAATTTTCTTAAAGTGAATTCGCTATTTCACTCAGTTTTTTATCTAAAATAGTTTCTATATTACAAATATCAGTATAAGGGATTCTTAATAAATTAATATTACTATTATTACAGAATTCATTTTTAATCAAATCACGTTTCTTTTGTAATTCAAATTCTTTTTTATCATTTTTATAAAAAATTGTATTTTTATCAAAATGTTGTTTTCCATCAAATTCAATACATAAATTATACTCTTCTAAATAAAAATCAAAAGGTAAATAATTTTTATACTTACAATTTTTAAAACGTTTTTCTTTAATATATTTTATATTTTTATTATCTAAGTATTCTTTAATTTTTAGTTCACCTTTAGATTCTCGCTTACATTTAGGACATCTATTATCTTTAGTTAAAAAATTTACTGGTCTAACTTCATATTCAAAATTACATATATTATGTTTCATTTTAATTTTAGTAGAATTATTAATATATTCTCCTAAAACAGTATATTCATCACCTACTAAATTAAATACTTCTTTTTTAAATTCTTCAGTTGTCTTTTTTAATTTTTTTGAGCATAATGGACATCTATCACCTTGTAAAAATTTATTAGGTGTTTTATTTAAAATTGAATTACATATATTATGTTTCATTTTAATTTTAGTAGAATTATTAATATATTCTCCTAAAACAGTATATTCATTGCCTACTAATTTATAGACTTCTTGCTTAAATGATTCAGTTGTCTTTTTTAATTTTTTTGAGCATAATGGACATCTTGTTCCATTTAAAAAATAATTTGGTTTAACTTCATAAACATTATTACAAAGTTTATGTTTCATTTTAATTTTAGTTTTATTATTAATATATTCTCCTAAAACAGTATATTCATCACCTACTAAATCATAAACTTCTTTTTTAAATTCTTCAGTTGTTTTACGATATTTATTTCCAATATTTTTTAAAGAACAATCTGGACATCTATTTTTTCTATGTAAAAAATTAGTAGGAGTAACTTCATAAACGTTGTTGCATATATTATGTTTCATTTTAATTTTAGTTTTATTATTAATATATTCTCCTAATACTGTATATTCATTGCCTACTAAATCATAAACTTCTTTTTTAAATTCTTCAGTTGTTTTTGGCATTACATATCTAACCTCCTAATTTAACTCAATAATTACAAGTTAGATATTATTTTAAATAAAAAATTCTCTATATTACTATAGAAGTTGAGACTATATCTTCATCCATATATGGCTAATATGGCATGCTCCCCATTTCCCTTTAATCTGGAATTATATGATTATTACTCAATACCAGAAC
>DAOLQA010000067.1:0-4631 GCA_035417885.1 bacterium | reverse complement strand
TATGGAGTAACAGCCAATGAAAGATTCAGATTGTATGATTTGAGATTAGCAGAAAGTATCACTACATCTGGTCAGGTAATTATTAGATCATCAACGTATATTATGAATGAATATGCTAATAATCTGGCTGGTACTATGAATAAAGATTATGTTATTACGAATGATACTGATAGTATTATATTTACATTAGATGGTATTATAAATAATTCAATTTTACCTACAGAAAGAGACCCCAAAGTATTAGCAGATATAGCTAATTATAGTAAGCTATGTCAAGAACATGTCAATGAATCTATTTATAATATTATTAAAAATGTATTCTATAAATATAAAGTAACTAAAACTAATAATTTTCTAATGATTAAAAATGAATGGTTAGCTAATGCTGGATTGTTCGTAGCAAAGAAAAATTATGTTATTAATATGGTATTTAAAGAAGGTGTGCCATATGAAAAAATGAAATCAACTGGAATATCACTCAGAAGAAGTAGTACACCTAAGGTACTAAAACCATTCTTAGAAAATGTATTAGAAAAAATACTATCATTTGCAGATAATAATGAAGTTAATCAATTGATAGTAGAAGAATGTAGAAAGATAAAAGAAGATTATTCTATAAGAGATATAGCTTTACCTATATCAGTTAACGATATGGATTCATATGAAAATTTACCAGTACATATAAGAGGGGCAAAAATTTGGAATGATTATTATACACCTTCTGATTTAAATAAAATTACTGTTGGTAAAGTTAAATATATATATGTTAAAAGTTGGGATAAGCAGGAGTTAAATTTAAATAAAGAATATGTTATTTCTATTCCAGATACAGACAGAGATTGGAATTATATATCAGATAAAATAGTAATTGATTATGGTAGAATGAGAGAAAGATTAATAATTAAACCAATATCTATATTTTATAATGCTCTAAAATGGGATATTCCAACTGAAATAAAAACAAATAATAATGGAGCATTTATTAATATGGGAACAAAAATATCATCTAAATTCAAATTAATATAAGTATAAATGAGGAGAAATTAAAAAATGACAAACAAGTATTTTATTTTACATGAAGATGTTGATGTATTCACTTCACACGGAGTGCTTAGAATCAACACATTACACGATGCTTTTAAAGCAGGTCAGCTTGATAACAGTTTTAAAGTTGCTGGTTTTTATAAGGGCGAAGAATTGCAAAGTAGTATAATTAATATTCAAGAATTAAAAATGGATGAAGCTTGTTTAGTTCATCTTACCGCAGATATGGTTGATAGTAATGATATGATTATTTATACTAAACAAACTTTTGTGAACGATAAAGATCAGATTATTGAAGCTTATAAAATTAATAATCCCGGAGAGACTATTATATCATTAAATGGTATGGTTACAATAGAATCAGTTTCACATCTTAGTGGTGAATTTAAATTTTATGTTATTGAGGTTGATTCTGTAATGCCAGCTATATATGGAAGTAAAATTTTATTATTTTCAATTGAGGATGGTGACAAAAATAATCCTTTTTTTACAGAATTAAAGAAGAAATCAAAAGGAAGACCAAAGAAATCACAGAAGGAATAAAAAATTGGATTCATGAAAAAATGACCGTAAAAAAATACACCGCACAAGAAGTTAAAAATTTAAAACTTACTCCTAATTTTAGTGCTAGTGAATTTGCATGCAATCATTGTGGTGAATTAATATTAAGTGATGAGTTAGTACAAAAATTACAATTATTTAGAGAACAAATTGGCTCACCTATACAAATAACAAGTGGATATAGATGTCCTTACTGGAATAAACATGAAGGTGGTAGTTCAGCTAGTTTACACACAAAAGGAACTGCCGCTGATATTAATCTATATGGTAAATTTAATGGTGTTGAAATATTAAATAAAGCAGTTAAAATATTTAATAGAGTTGGTTTTTATCAATCAAGCAGAACTGGATATTGTTTTTTACATGTTGACATGTCACCTCAAAAATTATATTGGTTAGCTAGATTAGTTAGAGGTAAAAATAAATACGAATATTTTAATACTATGGATATGTTGCATGCTAGAATGAGAAACGATTCAGCTATAGATTGGTATAAACTTTTAATCTAATCGTGGAAAGTTGGTAATACAAATTGACAGATATTAATTTTCTAACACTATTTCATGATAGATTAGACAAATGTACTTTAACTCAAATGGCAAATGAAGTTGTTGAGTTGTATGGTTTTCCGTGTGTACTTAGAAAATGGAACGGATTTCAAACAGCATTAGACCCACTATATCAAGATATTAGTACTTTAGATGAAAGTAATGAAGAATTATTTGATTATAAGAATACTCATGTATATATTGATTATAACAGATTTGATAAGGTATTAAGTTCATGGGGAATGTCTATGACTGAAAATACTACATTGGAATCTATGATGAAATTAGATGATGAGCCGGCAGAAGATGATATAGTTGAAATATTATATCCTTATGATGGTAAAAAATATAAATTTAAAATAGGTTCTGCTGATAAACATAAAGATATTTGTTATCGAGTAGTATTAAATATTTACTATACTGACCATATAAAGGATAATTAAATCATGTTTGAGAATAACTCTAAAGAATTTCACGATTTAATTGATATATTAAAAGAAAAAGTTAAAACTAATACTACATATTATATAGTAACAAGTGATTTTTCTCATGATAATTTTAAAGTATATGACAGAGCAATGTTAATACCATCAATATTAGGCGGAGAAAGTGAGAATGTAGTATTAAGTGTTATTTATAAAGTATTACCAAAAGATATAACAATAGTTGAAACAATAGAAGGAATAATTAATATTAGTTATTCTGATTTAGCTAGTTTGCTTATAGCTGATAAAATAGCACCTAGATACACAGAAATAAATAAAGCAGATAAGGATATTGAAGATTTAGTTAATATAATAAAACAACATTAAGTATGAAGGAGAAATGAAGAATGGAAGTAAAGCTGATATATGCTACACCTATTAATATAGCTTTAGAAGCAGGATTGATTTGTACAGATAGTGAAGATAAAATTGGTAATTATGATTCAAAAGAATTTATATCCAAATTAGTTAGTCAGGGTCACGAATCGATTATTGAACATATCAATTATAATTTTAGAGTTAATGAAATATCTCGTGCATGTTTTGATGATAAAACTGAAATATTAACAAAAAATGGATATAAGTTTTTTGATGAATTAAATGAAGATGATTTAATAGCAACTTTAGCAGAAAATGATAATATTGAGTATCATAATTATAATGAATATATATCTTATCATTATGAAGGTGATATGATTTTAGGTGAAACAACTAAATTTAACTTTTGTGTTACGCCTAATCATAAAATGTACGTTAGTATGGGATATGGTACAGGTAGTAAGAAAACAAAATTAGTGTCTAGACCCTATGAATTTAAAAATGCGGAAGATATTTTAGATATAAGAGGTAAATTTAAATGTTTTTGTGATTGGAAAGGTATTGCTCCTTCACCTCAATATATAATAAATTCTGTTAATTATACTAAAAAAAATAATAATGATAGTTTTAGTGAAAGACAATCAGAAGAAAGAAAATTTAATATTAAACATTTTTTAACTTTTTTGGGTAGATATATTAGTGATGGTAATATATATTATAACGATGGTCACTATCGAATAACGATAACTGATAGTATAGATAAAGAATCAGAATTAATTAGTATATTTACAAATTTAAATTATTATAATATAAAAAAAGAATATAACTCTAATCACACAACATGTAATATATCTATCAATGATATGACATTATTTAAATGGTTAGAAATTAATGTTGGTAAAGGGTCAAAAAACAAAAAAATTCCAATAGAATTTCTATCTTATGATAAAGAATATTTAAATTATTTATATGAAGGATTAATATGCGGTGATGGGTATAGAAGAACTGGTTGGTCCGATTGCTTTACAACAACGTCTAAAATTTTAGCAGATCAAATACAAGAATTAGTTTTTAAGCTAGGGAAAACCTCTATTATTAAATTTAATAATAGAAAAACAAATTACTCTGATAATTTTATATATTATACTATAAATATACGCAGTGAAAAATATAATACCCCAATTTTTAATAATAAAATATGTGATGAAAATAACAAAAGTAAGTTAAAAAAAGTTAAATATAATGGAATGGTATATTGTGTTAATGTCCCAAATCATATTGTGTATGTTAGACGAAACGGTATATGCATGTGGGCTGGAAATTGCTTACAGGAACTAGCTAGGCATAGACATATTTCGTTGAGTGTTAAATCAACTAGATGGGCATTAAAAAAGATAAAAGATAAGATAACATTTTATCACCCTGACACTAAAGACAATAATGTAATATTAAATAATCTAGATATTAAAATAGAAGAAATAAAAGAGTTGCTTAAAGAAGGTATTGAATCAGGTATACCAAATGATATTTTAAAATACTATATACCTGAAAGTTTAACAACAAAATTAATACTGACAGTTAATGCAAGAGAATTAAGACATATATTTAATCTTAGAACAAGCAATAGAGCATTAAGAGAATTTCAAGTATTATGTATGTATATATACAATGCATT
>DAOLQA010000066.1:0-4789 GCA_035417885.1 bacterium | reverse complement strand
TTAGTTATGTTTTACCATTATCTGCTCTAGGAATAAACAGTGATTATGTTGTATTTGGAATTAAAAGAATAGAAGAATGAACATTGAAAAAAAGGAATGTTCCGAGCAGGACGAGAAACAGGAGGAGAGGGTTTTTATGCACGAAAAACTAATGTGCCCCTTTGGTGGGGATTGCATAACTTATCTGTGTCCCTTTGATGGGGACTGCATCGCTTATCAGTCTTTGACCTTGTTGATAGGAAAGAGTTTTGCCGAACAGAAACAGCAAAAAGATGTAGGGAGTGTTGGGAGATGTACTTTTGATGAATGATATTAAATATGCAGTAGTAACAAAAGAAGATAATGAGATTTAATTATGATGATTTCTGGGGATGGATGGAAGTACCATCTTATGAATGTACATGTTGGGGTGAAATACTTAGAATAATAATATATGTCATATTAATTTTATTTTATTTCTTTACTATTTTTGTTTCAGTTTGCGGGTCTATTTTATTACTAGTGTGGTTGACATATTATACTCATAAATTTATACTAAGTATATTTATGTTTTAATGAAAATTTAAATTTTATATGATAAGTGTGAGGCATGCCGATGAATTTAGAGATTAATCATATCGTTAAGGATGATAAAATATTCTTGATGGTTAATGATGAAGATATTAATAAGGTTGATATTACACAAGATATACTTGAAGTAGTTGGCGTACTATTAGAAAACAAAGCTAATATGCTAGATGTTATTGAGTATAATATTAAAATTGGAGATTATGTAATTACATACAAAAAGAAGAAAGAGGATAAAAATCAAGTTGATATTAAATATGCACTAGTAACAAGAGAAGAAAACGATGATTATGATGAAGATTTTTATATAAGTAACAAAGAAGATTGTATTAAACTTGCAGAAAAACTATTAGAAGATGTGGATCATTATAGAATAGAATTTAATTATTTTGGTATTGCTGAACTAATAGAAGATGAAGAAGCAGATTTTAATGATGATACTACTAAACATTGTACTTATTTAATTCTCATGCAAGAAAAAGGATATTATGACAAGAAATTTTGGATAGCGTCTAAAAAAGAATGTCATGAATATATTAAATGTCTAAGAAATAAAGAAACGTACTTTTGCGGATACCCAGAGAAAAAAGAATATTCATATCTTAAATTAGCTAAAGTTATTAAAGAAGCGAAATTAAAAAGTTGTCTGATTGATGTTTAATAATTTCTGATATTGCACAAAACATTAGAAAAAAGTAATGTTATGAGTAAAATTAAGAATGATAATCAAAAAGAAGGTTAATATAATAATGTCACTAATTGATAATCTAATTAAAAAAATAAGAAAAATGTCAGACGAAGAATTAAAAGATTGGATAATTGATAATACATATTGCCCTTATTTATTAGATAAAAGCGAAATAGATTGTAAATCTACATGTAGAGAGTGTTGGGAAGAAGACAAATAAATATACTATGAAACCAGTACTTGATAGATATAAAAGACAAGAAGTAAATAATACAAATTATACAGAAGAAATATTATATTGGAAATGTCAATCATGTGGATATAGATTACCACATAAATTATACGAACAATCTAAAATGGATTATGGCTGTCCTACATGTGGTAATTCATATGCTTATTTCACTTCTGTTGTTAAATAATAGCTATAAATTTATAAAATAATATAAGTTAAATATTTATAAACAAAAAATAAAGGAGAACGATATAAAAATGATAGCGGAAAATAATGGAGCTCCAAACGAATTTCTACAGAAACTTGAAGATATTAAAGCTAAATTTGATGCAATAACAAAACAGATTGAAGAAGGACATGATGAACAAAAGAGACTCCAAGGAGAATATAGAGCTACCATAGAACTTGGATTGAAACTAGGTTATCTAACTGAAACTAAACCTGAAGAATCTGATACATCACCAGAAGTTGAAGTGCGGGAAGATGAAGAACCACAGGAAGATATCAAAGCTAGATAAATAAAATTTAATTATATAATATAAAAAAAGCAGTAGTGAAGCTAATAACTTAATTACTGCTTTTAAGCTGTAATATGAATGCCTAACTAATTTTATATCTTATTTATCATCACCTAAATATTAACTTATAATAATGTTAACAAAATATAACTTAATAATATAACATAAGTTAATTATTAAGAAGGTGAATCTATTTTGATAGAACAAACAAGACTTGAAAAAAATTCAAATATTAAAAAATCTATGCAAGAGACTTTAGAACGTAGAAGTCTTCAAAAATGTTTTGTCTATAAAGTCAAAATAGATGAATCAAGACTTTCTAAAAAACAAAAAGAACAATTAAAAATGTTATTTGTCGAAGCTAAATGGCTTTATAATGATATTTTAAATTATTCAAAAGAAAATAATATTTCAACTTATAATACAAAATCAAAAAATGTTAATATTTTAAATAAAGATAAAGAAATTGAAACAAGAGAATTAAAAACTATTGGTTCTCAAATGAAACAATCAGTAGTTGCTGATATTTTAGCTAGTTTAAAAGGATTAAAAGTATTAAAAGAACATGGAAAAAGAATCGGTTGGTTAAAATATAAATCAGAATATAAATCTTTAACTTTAAAACAATTTGGAACGACATATCAAATATTAACAAAAAATAAAATGAAGGTTCAAAATATTAGTGGTAAAATAAAAGTCAATGGTTTGGAGCAATTTATTAATGATCCTGATATTGAATTTGCTAATGCTAAGATTCTAAATACTCCAACTGGATATTATATTGCAATAACTTGTTTCAAATTTAAAGAAAAAATTATTAAAAAAGAATATATTGGTTCTGAAATCGGCATTGATATGGGAATCAAAGATTCAATCGTTCTTTCTAATGGCGAAAAATTTAAAGCTTTTATTGGAGAAACTGAACGTTTAAAACACTTACAGAGAAAAATGTTTAGGTGTAAAAAAGGTTCTAACAATAGAAAAAAAATTATTCGTCTTATTAAAAAAGAATATCAAAAAATCTTTAATCGTAAAAATGATGTGGCAAATAAAATAGTAGCTTATATTTTAAGTTATGAAAATATTTATATGCAAGATGAAATGATCTCAAATTGGCATAAAGGATTATTTGGAAAACAGGTTCAACATTCTATTTTAGGAAGAGTAAAAGCTAAATTAATAAATCATCCTAGAGTTGAAGTGTTAGATCGTTCGGTTCCAACTACTAAATATTGTCCTAAGTGCCAAAATCTTAACAAAGATATCACATTAGCTGACAGAACCTATATATGTCCAATATGTGGTTATCAAGAAGATAGAGATGTTCATTCAGCCAATAATATGATAATAATGACTAAAATAATTAAAAATCAAATAAATTTAGTACCTGCGGGACGCAGGGAATTTAAGCCTGTGGAGACTATGAACCTTGTAGTCGGTGAATCAGGAAGATTACAGCCTTTAGACTGTAATTAGTTCACTGCTTTTTATTTTTCACAACAAAAGAGGAGTTGCTTATTATTAATACTATAAAAGATAATGATAAAAAGAGAGAAGATATTAAGAAAGCAGATAATAAACATAGAAAAAATCATTATATTAAAAAAATTAAAAGTTTTTTTAAATTAAAAAAATTAACTAAAGGTATTGTAGGATTAATACTACTTAGTATAATATTAATAGCATCATTTATTATGGGTATGTTAATGGAATACAATACTTCGTTTATAACAAAAACGCCTATTAATCATATTTTTAAAAACGAAAGATATGAATATGTATATTATTATGAATTGTCAGTTAACGATATTGAACAAAAAGTATTTAATTTTATTAAGCTTATTTTTAATGATGATGACCCACATTATATTGATGAAGTTACACAAGCATTTATGAAACTATTTGAAGAAGAAAAAGATAAACAAAATGTTTTATATTATATCGCTCTATGTGCAGTTGAATCACATTTTAAAATGAGTGCTAGAAGTAGTGCTGGTGCTGTAGGAATAAGTCAAATAATGCCTAGTGTATGGGCGACAACAATAAGAAAAAATTATGGTATAACAAGAGAAGAATTATATACAAACACTTATAAAAATATATATGCGGGATTTAAAGTATGGGATAATTACAGAAGAAAAAATAAAGGTAATATTAAACTAGCTAACGCTGGGTATTTAGGTGCTAACAGTATGGATTATCAAAATAAAATAAATTACAATTATTCAATACTGGTTGGAATGATATTTAAAAATATATTTGATGATGACCCAAAATACACAACTGTAGCTATACCAACTATTGAAAAAGAAAAATAAAAAATAAAAGAGAGATATTAATTTATCTCTCTTTTTTTGTTCTCTATTTAATTACTAATAATAATTTATATCTATTATTTTCTTTATCAATTCCAATAATTTTACCAACTACTGTTCCAGATTTAAAATCATCACTTAGCACTTTTGCATAACCTTCATCATCAGAACCAACAAATTTACCTATATTATTTATATCTACAATATCTTTGGAATCAACATATAATTTTCCTGCTATTCCTACTGGTATCTTTTTTCCATTCTCAATTTCTTCTTCAGTACCACCTAGCATATGACCATAAGAATCTGATACAACACCAACTACTCTAATTGAATTGTTGCTACCTAATCTAACTTTGTCATCATCTGTTATTTCAACAATTCTATTTTTTACTTTATCATAATCTAAATCAGTATTATCAAAACATTCTGCATAGTCATTATAAACTGCATTATAAACTCTGGTTGC
>DAOLQA010000065.1:0-4805 GCA_035417885.1 bacterium | reverse complement strand
ACATTTAATTCTATATTATCTGGATTATACCCAGATATAGCAACATCTACATAGATATTGTCTTTATCATCATAAATATTTATTGGTGGAATAAACTTGTTTACTGTTGGAAGAACAGGAACAAGATCCCTATCAAAAAAATCATCAAAGAAATCATCTAATTGAAATGGTTCCCATTTTACAATAGCCATATATTTCCCTTTCTATTACACATAACTCTTGTTATGCATAATTTTATTAATTATTAATTAATTTAATTTATTAACAACAACCTTAGCATATTTCACTATCTTACCATTCATCATATATCCAGGTTCTACTTCTTTTAAGACAA
Source organism: bacterium (assembly GCA_035417885.1). Classification (GTDB taxonomy): domain Bacteria; phylum Patescibacteriota; class Patescibacteriia; order JAGPKW01; family JAGPKW01; genus JAGPKW01. The sequence continues at coordinate 4,471 of DAOLQA010000065.1, read as the reverse complement.
TATTATCAGGTTTTGTATTATCTTTCTCTATTATAACTGCTTCCATTGTATTATGATCAAACTCCTTGCCTATAACATCATATTGCTCAATATTATAGCTCTTTAAAACTTCTTTAAACTGACTAGCTATTATTACCACTCCTTTTACCCATCCAATATCTTTTTGGTCATCTGGTATGTGAGCTATAGCTTGCTGTAGTTGATTATATATAGGCAAAAAATCGTTAATTATATTCAATGTAGCAAATTGCACAAACCCCTCTTTTTCCTCATTAACCCTTTTTTTATAATTATCTAAATCAGCTAAAGCTCTCAGGGCTGTATCTTTATAATCTACATTAACTTCTTTTATCCTAGTATCTTCCTTTTCTTCTTTATTATTTTTTTTGACTTCTTTTTGCTTTTGCTCTTTGTCCATCAGTTTGATTATTATTATTTATTTTTTTTAATATATTAATATATGTAATAGCTTTTTTGTAATCCATTCTCATTGGCCCTATAATGCATATGATTTTATTGTCTATTCCACACATTACAGATCCACAAAATTTAGAGAAAGGATTATCATTACCTATTAATATAATAGGCTCATTAATTTCTATAACTTTTTCAAAGATATGTTCTATCTTTTCATCTATCTGATCAAATAAGTTAGAAAAATCAGATATGTAAACAAAATCCTTCCTAAACTCAGGTTGTGAAAAGAGTTTAGACATACCTGTATAAAACACATCACTCTTTGAAAAAGCTATTATTATTGATAACTCTAATTTATCAGCTAATTTTTTAGATAAATCTTTTAAGCTATCTCTATTTGCAAAGTCTATTTCATATTCTTCCAGTAAGGACCAATCAAAATCCCTATCTTTTACATTTTGTAGAAATGTTTCTACATAAAATTTATAAGCATTTTGAGTTGGTATCCTACCAGCAGAAATATGTGGTTGTGCTAAGTAACCCAGTTTCTCAAGTTCTGCCATTTCATTCCTGATAGTTGCAGAGCTTAAGCCCAGGTCTTCACTTATTTGCTTTGAGCCAACAGGAACAGCATTTTTTATATAATATTCTGTAATTTTATATAGCAATTCCTGTTGTCTTTTGGTTAGCTTTTCCATATATTTTTTATTACCAATATCATTTTACTATTAGCACTCAAATATGTCAAGTGCTAAAATAAAAGGTATAAAAATAGCTCAAAAGTATTGTTGTTTCAATAGATTTGAGCTAATTATCCCCATTGCATATTTTTTATGGAATAGGGCCAAACGCACAGTAGAATATAATGTAGATCCAATAGCACATTTTAATAATAATATATGCCATTGGGGTTACTATACTTACTATAACAATAGCAAGTATAATCTTTTTACACATCGGTGTCCTTTTGGATTTAAACCAGAAAAACAACCTATCAAAAAATTTGTTAAATGCATATTCTCTTTCTTCCCTATTCCTCCAATATATGGAGATATCAGAAATGAGATATCTAAATATAGCGTCAATAGTCATATATCTCATATTACCCATAATATCCTCCTTTATGGAAATATAAATATATTATATCATATTTATATAATTATGTCAAAAATAATAAAGACTTACTGATAACTCAGTAAGTCTTGAGATTTTTAGTATCTACAAAGAATATAAGCAAAATACCAAAGCAAAATAAATAATATGAGACCAGAAACTATCAAAAAAATTGCATAAAACTTTGAATCTTCTTTTATTTTCTGCACAAGGTATTTTATCCAATAAAATAGTTGCCCTATTGGACAATCATTCCAATCCCATAAATTAGCAACATTCATACCATCCTCCTTATTTAAGATATTAGATAATATGATAATAGCATATTATATATAAAAATCAATTATTTTATATTTTTTATTTTAAACTCCATTTTAGCTCCACTTGGAGATGTAAATTTAATAATATCTCCTCTTTTTTTATTTAAAAATGCTTTTCCCAAAGGAGCCTCATTAGATATTTTATAAATTGATGGATCAGCTTCCTGAGGTCCAACTATTGAATAATCAAAGTTTTGCCCGTTTATTTCAACTGTAAAAGACGACCCTATTTGTATAGTGTTGTTATTTTTATCTTTTTTAACAACTTCTGTTACAAGTATTAAATCTTCTAATTCCTTAATTCTGCTTTCATTTTCTGTTTGTGCTTCTTTTGCTTCTGAATATGCTGCATTTTCAGATAAATCTCCAAATTCTTTTGCATACTTAATCCTTTCAGCAATTTCTTTTCTAATTGTTGTTTTTCTATTATTTAGTTCATCAACTATTTCTTTATACCCCTCTTCTGTAACATAGTTTTTTTTAATTTGTTTCATACTATATACTAATAATTAATAATTAAATTTCTACTAGAATTAAATAAAAAAACCAATAAATCATTGGCATTTATTATAATATTAATTTACACTAATAATTATACCACATATAAAAAATAGGTCAATTTTTTAACAGCCCATAACTTATTGACTATTAATTACAAATAATATATAATACTATCAATAATTAAAGATTAAGATAATATATGTTAACAATTAGACTACAAAGAATTGGAAAGAAAGCACAGCCTTCATATAGGCTAATAGTTTCTGAAAAATCAAAAGCCACAAATTCTTCAGTTCTTGAATATTTGGGGCATTATCATCCTGCAGATAAAGATAAAAAAATAGAATTAAATAAAGAAAAAATAGAATACTGGTTGAATAAAGGTGCTCAGACATCAAAAACAGTTCATAATTTATTAGTAAAAAATAATATAATAAAGGATAAGAAAGTTAAAGCTTTTTCAATCCCAACAAAAGTAAAGGAACATAAAGAGAAAATTGAGAAAAAAGCTAAAGCAGAAACAAAATAATTAAATAATAGATTAGTAGAAGCTAAAAGTGATTCAACGAAAAGGTCGATAAAAGTTATAAAATCGCTTCTAGCTAGATACTAATCTATTATTAGGTAGTTAATAAATTAATTATAAAAATATGGAGAACCATCAAGATATAGATTTCGTTGAATACATTGTAAAGTCAATTGTTCAATATCCAGAAGATGTTAAAATAGATAGAACAGTTGATGAAATGGGTGTATTATTGACATTACACATTAATCCAGCTGATATGGGCCAAATAATTGGAAGAAAAGGGCAAACAGCTAGATCAATAAGAACATTATTGAAAATTGTTGGCGCTAAAAATAATGCAAGAGTAAACTTAAAGATTGTTGAACCAGAAGGTTCAAGACCTGAAAGAAGAGATCAACAAGAAGATACAGATAATATTGAAAATTTAAGTATATAATAAATAAAAAAGAAGTTCTTAATTGAACTTCTTTTTTATTTTTAGAATAGCATTGTTTGTTTAACCTTTGCTAAATCAATAGGAATAGGATAATTTTTAAATTCATCTAGTCCACTTATGCCATAAACTAATCTATACACAGCTTCTGTTTCATATTTAGCGCCATTTAATGCATTATGAGGATCTGGTTCTTTAGGTAAGCCAACAATTTCTAATATTTTATTTAAACTTAAAGCAGATGTCCCATATATTAAAGGAATCTCTTCTTTTCTTTTTAATAAATCTATATATGCTATAGTATGTAAATCTATTGTTCTAAATCCAAAAATCCAATATATATTATATCTATCCATAGATGCTTTTAAAAAAGATGAATCAAAACCTGCATTGTGAGCAATTAAAGTTTTATTTGCAAAACCAGAACTCCAATTCAAAAAGTCTGTTATTATTTGTTCCAGACTTTTTTTAGTTGGATCTGTTATATCATCATAAGAAAAACCATTAACTTGCATTGCGTCAGTGTCTATCTCTGCCCCATCAAATATCCTACATTCTTCATAAAATTGGTTATCTGTATTTTCAAATTCAACAGCGCCTATACTTACTATAGAGTGTTTATATGGATTAGACCCTGTTGTTTCTACATCAACTACAATCATATTTAATTAATTAATTTTGTCTTTCTATCTCTCCATTTTCTAATTTCCTTATGATTTCCAGAAAGTAATATCTTAGGTACTTTTAATTTCTTACCATTTATTTCAATAATTTTTGGCTTTGTATATTGATCATATTCAAGTGTATTATTATAAAAAGAATCTTCTTTAAAACTATTTTCATTTCCTAAAACATTTGGCAATAATCTAGAAACAGCATCAACTACAACCATAGCTGGTATATTCCCATTAGTTAATATAAAATTGCCAATAGAGATTTTTTCATCAACAAATTTCTCTATTCTTTTATCAACTCCTTCATAATGCCCACATATCATTATAATATTATCTAATTTAGAATATTTTTTAGCCATTTTTTGATCAAATAGTTTACCTGTGGGAGAAAATAAAATAACTTTTGATTTTTTTATATTTTTATTTTTCCTTTTAACATATTGTAATGCATTATATATTGGTTGAAATTTCATCAACATACCAG
>DAOLQA010000064.1:0-4940 GCA_035417885.1 bacterium | reverse complement strand
TGGCTGGTAATGCAAATTTAATTGATGATAATAATACTGTTACTGAAACTCCGGATACAAATAAACCAACTATTTCTACACTAAGTGTTAATAAGTCTTCTTTAAGAGAAGCTGATGTTGGTGCTGGTAGTTTTTTTGCTACTATAGATTTTTCTGAGACCATGAAAACCACTACGGCTCCTACAGTAACTTTTGATTCTGAAGTAGATTCAAGTCTAACTTCTTGTAGTGGAACTTGGTCTGATTCTGATACTTATATTTATACTTGTGATGTTGTAGATGCAGATGTTGAATTAAATAATATTGATATTAAAGTTTCTGGTGCTAAAGATTTAGTCAATAACTCAATGCTTGCTGATACTAAAGCTGATCAATTTAGTATTGATACTAAAGAACCTACAAATGAAGATTCTGTATTTCCTAGTGATGTTTATACAAAAGGTGAAGTTAGTGTTTCTGTAGTATCTGCTAGTGAAACTGGTGGTTCAATTTGGTTTGCGCCTGCTGAAACTGTTAATTTTGTTGCTAATGGCACAACAATAACAACAGCAGGTGGTGAAGCTACTAGTATATTATCCCCAAGTACAGAAGGAAATTATAAATTATTTGTTATGGACTCTTTTGGGAATGTTTCTTCTGCTTCAATTGCTGTTTTAATTGTTGATAATACTGCTCCAGTAATTACAATGCAAGGAACCACTCCAGTTTCTATTGTTTACGATGGTTTACCTTATACGGATTCTGGTGCAACAGCTTCTGATAATATTGATGGAGATATTAGTGAGTCAATTGTTACTACAAATACAGTGAATGTAAACATTGTTGGATCTTATACTGTGACTTATAATGTAGTAGATCGTGCTGGAAATATGGCAGAGCCTGTTGTAAGAACTGTTAATATAACTCCTAAACCAATTACAATTACTCCTGATTCTAATCAAGCTAAGGTTTATGGTGCAGCTGATCCAACTCTAACTTATACTATGCCAGAAGGTTCTCTTGTTGGTTCTGATACTTTAACAGGAAGCTTATCTCGTGCTACTGGTGAAGCAGTTGGAAATTATGCTATTACTTTAGGAAGTTTATCTGCTGGATCAAACTACACACTTAGTATTAATAGTACTCCAGTTAATTTTTCTATAACTCCTAAACCAATTACAATTACTCCTGATTCTAATCAAGCTAAGGTTTATGGTGCAGCTGATCCAACTCTAACTTATACTATGCCAGAAGGTTCTCTTGTTGGTTCTGATACTTTAACAGGAAGCTTATCTCGTGCTACTGGTGAAGCAGTTGGAAATTATGCTATTACTTTAGGAAGTTTATCTGCTGGATCAAACTACACACTTAGTATTAATAGTACTCCAGTTAATTTTTCTATAACTCCTAAACCAATTACAATTACAGCAGAAGCTAAGACAAAAGAATATGGTGCAGCTGATCCAGATCTAACTTATACTATAACAGAAGGTTCTCTTGTTGGTTCTGATACTTTAACAGGAAGCTTATCTCGTGTTGCTGGTGAAGCAGTTGGAGATTATGCTATTACAAGTACCTTAGCTAATGCAAACTACGCAATCACTTTTGTGCCAGCTAAACTTTCTATAGTTGATACAACTGCTCCAGTTATAACAATTACAAATCCTGATACAACAACAGCTACATCTAAAACTATAACTGCTACTACAAGTGATGGGACATTAACAATGTCTATAACAACTGGAAATACTTGTGATGGATCTTTAACATTTATTGCTTATGCTCCTATAACATTTAATAGTGAATCTGATAATGGTAAAAAGGTTTGCTATAAAGCAGTAGATGCTTATAATAACACAAGATATTCATTATCTAATGCAATAGCTGGAATATCAATTCCTTCTGTATCAACATATAGTGGGGGAACACCAATTTCATTCTGTTCTAATTATGTTTATAGTGAATGGGGAACTTGTGTAAATGGAATTCAAACAAGAACTATAATTAGTAAAGATGGTGGATCTTCTTGTTCTACTTCTAATGCAACATTATCACAACCTTGTATTACTCAACCTGTTGTTGTAAATCCAGTTACACCTGTTACTCCAGTTATACCTATTATCTCAGAACCTACTAAACCTGTTGTTACAACTCCTCCTGTTATTTCAGAAAAAACAACTATTTATAGCCCAAAAGCTGTTCAATTAAAGACATTAAATGTTAAAGAAGATAAAAAACTTGAAACTTCAGTTACAAATACTTATCTTAATAAAAATATTGATGTAAAGGTTTATGGAAAAGAAGCACAAACTAGAATTCTTAACTTTATTGTTTATGGAACTCAAAATAATAAATACTTGAGTTATCAAGATAGAATAAATGTAATTAATGATCTTAAGAAGACCTTAGGTAGAGCACCAACTGATGAAGTTGAATGGACGCTTGCTATTAATGCTGCAAATGATTTAGAAGATGAGCAATTAAAAATAAAAGAACAAAAAGCCATAAAGTTAAATAAGGAAAAAATACCAGGTCCTTCAAAAATAAAGTTATACAAGAATATTGAGCAAATTGGATCAGATTTATGGGGTAATAAAAAATAATTAATAAAATTAAAAAGTCCAGCTATAATGCTGGATTTTTTAATTGATTTATAAAATCAAGGCTTGTTATTTCATTTTTACCTTCTATTTGTAATTTATTTATTTTTACTAGATAATTTTCAGAATCTTTTAAAAATAATTCTTTATTTCTAATTACAAAATTATTTATTACTTTATCAGTGTCTTTTAGCTTATATATTTTATAATCTATATCATTGATCTTTATTCTTTTATTTTTATAAATAATAAATATGCCAGGCCATGGTTTATATGCTCTAAACTTATTTATTATGTTTTGTATTTTATCATCTTGATTTATTAACCCATCATTTTTTTCTATTAATTTTGTATATGTAGCTTCTTGATGATTTTGTTCAATAGATTGAAATGGGAGCTGATTGTTTTCTAATAGTTTTATCAGCATTTCTGCTCCTAAATTAGCTAATTTTTCTCGTAAAGATATTTGATCATCATATTCTTCTATATCTAATTCTTCTTGCAAAATTATATTTCCATGGTCCATTTCTTTGTCCATTTGCATAATAGTTACACCAGTTTTTTTATCATTGTTTAATAGTGCATATTGTATTGGAGACGGGCCTCTATATTTTGGTAGAAGGGAAGCATGAACATTAATTGCACCATATTTTGGTATTTCTAATATATTTTCAGGGATAATTTTTCCATATTCTGCAATTATAAAAATATCAGAATTATTTTTTTCTAATTCATCTTTTATATCTTTTAGGTTTATTGGCTTTAAACATTTAATATTTTTTTCTCTTGCTAGTTTTGCTATTTTAGATTCTTGTAAAATTTGTTTTCTACCAACTTTCTCATCTGGCTTTGTAACAATTAAGCTAACATTAAACTTTTTTATTAATTCTTCTAATATTATTTTTGCGAAAATATCTGTTCCAAAAAATGTTATATTTATCATATTATTTTATTAAAAATTCTGGATTTATATCTAAGAGAGCATATTTACTTATATTTTTTATTATATCTTTTAAGTTATTATACTCTTCTTTATTAATTTTTATAATTATATGAGTTTCATTTTTATTTAATTTTGTATTTTCTCCTAATGTTTCTATTTTTTGTGCATTGTATAAAATATCTTTTATTTTAGCTATTTTTTTATCATATTCTTTTTTATTTTTATCTTTTATAATCAGTTTTATAATTATTGAAAATGGTGGATAGTTTAATAATTTTCTTGTTTTGATTTCTTCTTGAAAGAAAGATAAATAATTATTACTAAGTGCATAGTTAAGAATTGCATCATTTTTATGCTTAGTTTTTATATATATTTTATTTATATTTTTTTCTTTTGCTATATTGGTTATATTTACTATATATCTGAACATAAACTCATTTGACTTAAAATCTGGCATTATAAAATAATCATCTACTGAAAATAGAATTAAAGAATATATGTTGTTTATATATGCTAAGTAATTTTTTATTAAAAAATCTGTGCCTATAATAATATCTAAAGAGTTTATTTCATTTATATTGATTTGCCTGATGCTTTTATCTATTATTTTTATTTTTTTATTTTGATATATTTCGCTTAATTTTTGATAAATTTTTTGATTGCCAATGCCAATAAATTTTATATTTGTGCTTTTACATACAGGACAATATGATATTATATCTTTTTCTAAACCACATATTTTACATACTTCTTTGTTTATATTTTTGTCTAATTTTAAAGGAATATTACATTTTTCACATTTTTCAATATATCCACAATCATTGCAAATTATAGAAGAAGAATGCAATCTGTTATTGTTTATAATAACAACTTTTTTATTTAATTCTTGAGCTTTTTCTATGTTATCTTTTATTGTATCTATATAATCTCCTTCAATAAATACTATATTTAATTCTTTTTTAATATTATCTTTTATATTTATTATCTCTAGATTTTTATTATATGTTTCGATAGATGGGGAACTAGATGTATATATTAATTTTAAATCTTTTGATATATTAGCCATATATTCTGCAACATCTTTTACATTATATCTTGGATTTTGATCATATTGTTTATGATATATACTTTCTTCATCAAGTATTATTATGGTTTTTAAATTAGAAAATGGAGAAAATATAGCAGTTTTTGTGCCTATAATTAATTTTGTTTTTCCTGAATTTATGTTTTTATATGCAGAGAATATTTGGGTTTTGTTTAAGTTTTTGTGTATTATTTCTATATTATCTTTTGATATATATTGTTCTGCAATCTTATAGAATGATAAAGCTTTTGATATTGTATCAGATATTACAACTGTTTGTGAATTATAATTTTTGACTATATTTAGCAAAAAATTAGATAAATCAGAAAATGAA
>DAOLQA010000063.1:0-4952 GCA_035417885.1 bacterium | reverse complement strand
TCCAGAAGTTAATTCTTTAGATTTAATATCACGAATAAAACCCTGGATTGCTCCTTCCATATCATCATCAAGACCTGTTTCAACATAGAAGGCACGCTTATCTCTACCTCTTATAACTTTCTGCATTAAGTTAGTTAAAAGATGACTTAAATAAATCTTACAGAAGAATACACTCTTACTAATTTTACTAACACCATATAGATCAGTACTTCCAAGCTTAAGATGATGAATATATTGAGGTTCAATAAATGTCATCTTAACTTCTTTCTTAGTAATATATTCTTCATGTACTAATGTATAAATAAGATCTTTAAACTCTTGATTTCTCATTAAGAAATCTTTATTAACTTTCTTTGAAATACCCTTAACAAAGATTTGAGAAATTAAAGCATATTTAGATTTAATCTGTGTCTGGTCTCTATTAAGATAATCATAACGAGAATTAAATACATCATTAGAACCATAACCAAGACTATCAGACGTATTAATAGATGAACCAGTATTACCAGATCTTAATGAGTTAGGGTTAGAATTTCTTTGTCCTTGTCTATCATGCTGGAGGTTAATATTATTCTTTTCAATATAAATATATCCAAGAATTTGTCCATCTAATTCAAGAACTACTATATTCTCAGGAGGTAATTTCTTAAATATACTTCCTGTAAGTTGAATGTCCTTTAAATCTTTAGACTTTTCAGCTTCTTTTTTCTTTTCAGAAAGAATATCTGTAGGGTCTTTATAAAATTTAATATTATTATTAATAGAGTCAATAATATCCTTTTTAGCTTGTTCTATAGTCTGTTTCTTTTCTTTAGCTCTATTTGATTCTTCATTTAATGCAAATTCTCCTTCAAATAAAGCCTTAAAATTTGAATCATCATCAAAATCCATAGATTCTTCAGTTATAGATACACCATATTTATCTTCTTCATAATCAAATGATTCAGTAACACCATCTTCTTTAAAGATTTTAGTGAATCCGACATTATATGGCATTAACAAATAAAAAAGATCTCCTAATTGACAACCTTCACGAATATCAGTTCTTATGATTTTCTTTAAATCATAATTTTTTTCTAGTATTTCTAGATTATTTAAAACATATTTAGTTTCAGAATCTTCATTTGAAGAAATATTAGTATCATCATAATAATAGTTTAATGATCTTTTTGTTAAATCATCTGGAGAAAGAATACAATCTCTAAAAAGATCAAGACACTTTGATACTTCTGGAATATAAGCATCAATTAATCTAAAATCTTCATATTTAAAAAATCTGTCTTTTTCTTCTAAAAAAAATTCACCATTAGAATTTTTTAATAATGACTCTAATTTCTTGATTCTTCCATTTTTGCCATTAAATTTAGCCTTTTCTGCTGGATCATTTGATTTATTATCCATTTCAATTCTATTTAAGAATTCCATTGGATTACTTCCAATTATAGGCTTAAATTTATTATTAATCGTTTCTAATCTCTTTTCTAATGCTAGACTCGGATCAAGCTCAGTATTATTAATCTGGTTTACAGTATTTTCATATCCACCAAATAAAGCAGCATTTATAGTTCTATCTTGATCATTTAATAGATCTTTAATTTCTTGCTGTTGCTTAGTAATTTTAGTATTTTTATTATTTGAACCACCTAATCTACTTAAAAATCCTCGTCTAGTTTTAATATCTTTTTCTAGCTGTTCAGCTTGCTTTTTATCTTCATTAGCCATTATATCTCACCGTCCTTTATAAAAAAAAGGAGGCTAGATATAAGCCTCCTTAAAATTTAGAAATCACATATCATAAAATGATGTTCTATGGTGTCATTGTTTTTAAGAAAAACGACAAGATCTACATCATAATAATTACCACCCATTGCTTCATTAAGATAAATTACAATAGGAGTATATTCAGAAAATCTACCTTTCTTTAATTCCTTAAATTTAAATGAAATACCATTAATAAATTTTTTATTAACAAAGAATTCAAGATATGATTCAATATTTTCAATGTTAATATTATTTTTAAGATAAACTTTCTCATTTTCTACATCTAAAATAAGATGAACTAATTTCTTACTATCAACGTTTGCAATATTGTTAATAATTTCTTCAGGAAATGTAAATTTACACATATAGTCATCACCATCTTGATGTCTTACATTTCCCATGTATTCTTGTTCTTTTTCAAGAATTTTTGAAAAGATTTTTTCATCCTTTTTTATAGAATAAATATTCTTATTATTTGAATAAAATACAATAGATTCAGCTTCTATTTCAATTCTATCAATACTATTTTTAGTTTTAGCATCTTTAAATACTTTAAAAAAGCTACTAGAATCGACAGTTACAATAAATTCTCCTTCAAATGGTTCATCAAAATTATATTTAACAATTTCTGGAATACAATCTTCATCAGTATATAATGCTAAATAATTATTTAGAATATATACTGGAAAGAAATTTGGTTCATCTTTATAAATAGATTTCATTATCTGATTTATATCATAAAGCTTTTTTATGAAATTTTTAACACCTTTTCCTATTAGAGTCATAGATACAAACCTCCCAAACAATTCATTAGGTTAATTATCTTAGCCTAGTTTACTCCTTTATTTATTATTTTATTTTGTTTTGATCCCTAAGACATAAGTCTTAGGGATCTTTTTATTAAAATTAAGACTCTGCAAATAATCTATACATTTCTTCATAATCTGGTAAATTATGGAACTCTTTACAGAAACTTACTACATCTTCTGAAAGATACTTCTCCATAAAGTCTTTAGTAACATCATCTACAATTTCTTCTTTTACTTGCTTTCCATTTCTATTTACTAGTGTATATTCACCAGTATGATTTTTAACAATAACCTTAAATTCAGCAGTAGACGAAGAAATATTACAAGTAATTAGAATACTTGGATACATAGTACTTAAGTCTTCATCAATTACTAAGTCAAAACATTTATTGGAAGGTAATCCATTAATTGAACCAACTAAATCGATTAATTCAGGAGGAGCAACATAAGCACCGCTAATTCCATTTTTATCAAAGAAATGCATACTTGATCTATTATTTGAAATTGTATAACCCATTTCTCTATAGAACACATTTACATAATTTCTAAGACAAACAGTTTTAGTTAAAGCTTTATTTGCTCTAGTTCTAGTGAGTGTTACAATAGTATGAAGAAGATCTACAAAACCTGTATTTTTAATAATTAGTGCTAGAAGCATTGTATCAATACAACCATACTTCCAGAATAATGAGTAATTATCTAAATGTGCAGTCTTAATATTTGTATCTTCTGCACTTAAATCTTCTTTACCCATTTTTGTTTCTTCAAGACCAATTGCATTTAGAGTATAAGAATCCTTTTTACCAAGAGGTCTTGTTAAATTACCATATAATGGAAGCATATCTAACCATACTGTATAACCATAGATATTAAAAATATCAGTTCTTGCAGTAAAATCGTTTTTAGCACCTAATGAATCATCTTTTGCAATATATACTTGCTTAATAGGAAATTCTTTAGGACACATAATTTCAGCAACATCATCATTAACATTTAAAGAATATACTTTACCTGTTTTTGGATTTTTATCACTAACACTTGTACCAAGTAAAATACAAAGTCTATGATGAAGCGTAATAATATCGAACTGTGCCTTCCATGCTAAATTATAATCTGGTTTATCTTTATTAACTAAATCAAAGAAACCTGCAATAAGATTTAATTCATCATTATAAATTTTAGCTTTAATTTTAAAATCTTTAAAATACTGATTATATTTTTCTTTTACTTCTGCAACTTTCTGTTTAGCATATCTCTTTGTAAACTCATCAAAAGTTTCAGTAGGATATTTTAACATGAATACAGTTAATACATTAGTTTTAGTATTATAATAAGTGATAAGGTTGACAGGACAAGGTGCAATATCTTCATCAGGAAATCCTGGATAATCTGAACCATCAACCTCAATATCAAAAGATCCAATTGAAATACCATAATTGTATTTTTCTTGATCATTTTCTTGGCAGAATAGATCAATATAATAATCTGTAATATTAGCATCTGAAGCATGAAATTCATTAAACAAATGCATTTCTCTTAATTTTGATTTGTTCTTTGAATTTGCTTCATAAAACATTTTAGTTGTTACTCTGTTAGTATGCTCATACATTGATCTATAAAGATTACTATATTTACATGTAACCTTTTTTACATCATTTAAAGAAATATATCGATACTCATAACCAGCTGGATTATCTTTAGTCTTAGCATACTGTGCATCGATATCTTTAGTTACATAATAAGAAAAACTTGGATCTTCAATATAAGTAAAACCTTTATGATGATCCTTATCTTTCCATACTAAAATAACTGAATCTTTATCAGCTATTTTAACTCCATTCCAATAATGGAATGTATATAGACAGTTTACAAACATACACTCTTCTGGAAATAATCTTTTATCCATTACAAATTCCTCCTCATAGATTATACAAAAATGTTAGTTAGAATTTTAAAAATTGAATGGAGAACAGATTTTCTGTTCTCCATTATTTTTATTATTCTTCGAATCCTTCTTCATCTTCTTCAGTATCTAACTGCATACAATTAAGAAATGCCTTTAGAATCTTAGAATTTTCAGATCTTGTTTCAGAAGGTTCGATATTAAATCTATAAGGATTATCATAGAGCTGAGCTTCAAGAAGCTTCATTCTCATTTCTTCATTATTAGCAAATGCATCCAGATAATGTTTGTTTATAGACATTGCATTCTTATTTGCTGGATTTGCTAAAGCCAAACCAATATTTTCCATTTCCGTTACTTTCATATAAGTTCGCTAAACTTATACAGTTCTCTTATGAACTTCCCTATATTACTATAGGATACAAGACTATATCTTCAAACGTATATGGCTAATACGTATTGCTCCCCATTTCCCTTTA
>DAOLQA010000062.1:0-5065 GCA_035417885.1 bacterium | reverse complement strand
TTTATATAGCTAACTTTGGAAAAGTAGAAACTATGCCAAATGAAAATCCAGAAAGATTAAGGGCCTATCTTTGGGAATTTGATTTGACTGAAGAATACGAAGCAATGTCAGATAGATATGATTTAATAATAAGATTTACCACAACTACAAGCATGAAACTTGATAAAAATAACGTCAAGAAAATGGATGTAATCTGGTTTGAAAAAGATAATATTAATGGTCCTTTGAGACCCAAAGATGATAAAGTGGATGATATATCTGTATTTTGTTCATGGGCAGCTGCAAATAACTTTTTGAACGAATACAAAAATACAAGAAATTATATTATTAGCAAGACAGCAAATTATTTTGATGAAGAAAAAGAGGAAGCTGTGGCCAAGCAGAAACACTCTAATAAGAAAGATATGATAGCATTAGCTAAAATATGCGCGTCCTTTGTGGGATCGGGCATTATATATGCAGCAGTAAAATTACTGCTAGCAAAAATATTTCCGCCGGCAACTATATTCAAAGCCTTAATGGCTACTACAAAAACTAGTATTATTATGAAGATGAGTGTATTAGCTACACACTCTAGAAAGTTCAAGAAACTATTGTCAGTTTTAGAATGGCTTAATTTGAAATTAAATAAATTTAAAGTATTTATAGATAATATATTGAACAGAATACCTATTGTAAAACACGTATACAAAGGTATCAAATATGTAATCGGTAGACTATTCAGTGACGAGGATAGCTTTCTACGTAATATTATTAAAGCAGGGAAACGTGTTGTATCTAACGTCACAGATACGATCTTTGCTGGGTTATTCAATGCAGTCGCTTTTGTATTCAGATTTTGAGTATGAGTATGCGATTTTATAAGTCAATAACAAAGGGGTCCGCTAGTCAATAGGACTCCTTTTTTTGTTTAAAATTCATAAGAATATATTAATATAAAACTTATGAGAGGTACGACAATGTATAAAAATTATTTATCAGTTATAATACCAGTTTTTGAAACCGAGTACACATTATCAAAATGTTTAGAGAGTGTAAAAAATCAAAGTTTAACTGATATGGAAATTATAATAGTTGATGATTCGCATATAAATAATGAAAAATGTAAAAAAGTTATAGAACCGTTTCTAGAAGATAAACGATTTAAATATATATCACATGGAGAAAATAAAGGATTATTAGAAGCCAGAAGAACAGGAGTTGAAAACGCAAACGGTAAATATATTACTTTTATTGATTCCGATGATTATATTTTTGGACCTCATTCATTTGATATGGTGAAAAGAAAAGTAGATAATTATAAAGATATAAAATTGGTACAATTTGGATGCGACATTATATCCATGGATCCAAATGATAGATTAATGGATAACGAAACTTCATCTTTACGTAAACCTTCGATTGGATATAGAAAAGGTGAAAATATATTAATAGATAATGCTATTAATGGATTAAATTCGTTTTATATGTGGGGTAAATTTTTTGATCCAAAAATATTAAAACAAACCTATGATCTCATACCTAGAGATACTGGTATAACTATGAATGAAGATTTATTAGCTTATTTCATTTATGCCACTCAAAAAGAAAGTATCTCTTATTTAGGTATATTGGATACAGTTTATGTATATGTAAGAAACATCGGTATTACAAAAACGATACCGGCTAATAGAGAAAATAAAGAAATGTGGAGTAGATTTTTAACAAATGGTAAAGTGTTCAATATATTATTTAAATATTTAGAGAATACTATTGATAAAAATAATATTAATTATAATTTTTATGAAAGATTCCTTGTTAATAATAGAGAAAACAAAATGAGATCTGTATATAATTTGATTAAAACGGCATCTGAAGAATCTAAAGAATGGATGTATGAAATGGCTGTAGAATCATTTGGTGATATATTTAAAAAATACACTATTTAATTTTTTATGCATCTACCCTTAATTGGGTAGATGTGTATTTATGTAATATATAAAATATATATTATATATAAGACTTAATAATAAAGGATAAAAATATGGCAAACGAAGTTATCTATACAGATGCATATTCGATTTATGGTTTGGTGAATGGAATTTTACCCAAAAACAAAGAAGAAGAAGAAGAAAAAATAAAAAAATATAAAAAACTCAATAATAAGGGTGTAAATATAAAAAAAGAATTTAACGAAAAATATAATTCCAGATCGGTACAACGAGCGATGGATTCTTTTTGTAGATTTTATCTAAGTACTTTAGAATGTATGGAAATGATATTAGGTGATAAAGATGATATTGTTAGATGTACATATATTGATAACAGCAATATGTTAAATTATGATATAATAAAATGCGATATATATGGAACAAAAATCAATATATGTAATGATTTATTTAAAAATAAATTTTTATTTGAAAAGCTGAACGAAAATATGTATATTTTCATAGTAAAATATGAAAATAAAACAAGAACTTTTACTGCATCAATACAACTTCGCGGATTATCTGATATTATTAAATGGAACACAAACTACATGATCTCAAATCGGATAAATGAATTAAAAAATCTTAGATGTACCGATGATAATAAAAATCGGTTAATTCTTGAATTAAAGAAAAATGAAATAGAAATTGATATTCAATATATTTCATTTTTGGATAATTGTAATGATTTAGTTGAAGTATTTTCTAATGATTCGAATATAAGTAAAACACTTTTAGAATCATCAAACAACGCACACGATGAGCATATGATAGAATTTACTCATCTTGAAGATATGTATAGTACAATATTGGATTTTATTTCTGTTCAACCAACCGGTTATCGAGGTGGTATATTGGAGGAAAAAGAATTTATTGAGGCTAACGCCATGTTATTTATTGGTGCTAGAACACGAATGAGTGATCATATATCAAATTCAAGTATATATGATAATATGACTAATATGAGTATAATCAACGTTATACCTGTGGTTAGATTTAATTCAGGTATTGAATTTAAATTTAATTTTACTTTATCTTCAAAAACAATTGTACCTATGCCGAGTAGTCAATTAATATGGAGACCGGCTATAAAATGTATAGCTGATAATTTTAGTAATGAAGGAGAAAATTAGAGTTAACAAAATTAGAGATCGGGTGTTATCCCGATCTCTAATTTATTTTTTAATAACCTGTTATATTTTTTTTACGCACTGAATCTACTGTGATTCTCGGTCTCATCCACCAAGCAGCAGGTTTCATTATTGCACTAGTGGAAAAGTTATAACCTAAATTCTCCAGAGAAAGAGTATCCCTAAATTCAGCGGCTATAAGACCAATTGTTTTATTAAAATTTCTAGCCAAACTAAATCTATCAGAAATAGATAAGCAGCATAGCGTAGAAATGTATTCTGTTAACGATGAATTAGCTTTACGATATTTCCAGAATGCGCTACCACCAAGACTTAACATCATAGCTGGTTGCAAATCTTTTATGGATAAAGATATTTTCATCGTTCTTGGGTATCCCCATCTCGTTCTATCATTTTTTTCTTCACCTCTAGTTACTGTCATAGATTCTATAATACCGTTCTCAATAGAAAATAGTCCTTTAGAAAATACTTTAACAGCAAATGGGCTCATATACATTATTTTGCCTGTTTGAATAGGTGCAGTCATTGTCATTAAAATAGCTAATTGTATGTATTCATTTTCAAATACTGATACAGTGTCGCCTAATGGTGAAAAGAATTTGAAATCAACAGAATAGTTTCTTGAATAGCCGGAAGAAGCCCATACATCAGGTACAAGCATTCGACCGTCACCATTCAATATCATTCCCATTTCACCAGCACTATTAGCCATTTCGCCGGTAACCTTTCTAGCCAATCCTTCTCTGACGTTAGAAAATGCATTGGATGCAGTTTCAAAAATGTTTCCGCCGCCAGCAGCCACAGCGTCTGAAAATATTTTAGCACTTCCATATTCATTATTCATTTTGTTTTCCTGAGATAATGAGTTCAATTGTTCAATCAAAGGGTGTGTTTGAGTTGAATTAGAAAATGTTTCTGAAACCGTAATATTGTTTTGACACATAAAAGGTATATATGATTTATTTTGATAATCTTCCATAGCGCCAAGACCAGGATCACTAGAATAATTGCTACCGGGTATCATCTCTATAATGTCAAGTTTATTTATCGAACCGCGATATGTAGAAGAATATTTATCATATATATCTTCTAAACCGTCTGTTAAATTTTTTACTATACCACCTAAAGTTGTTGAATCTGTGCTTTTGTCTCCTTCTGTTGGATCGAAGTCTAAATCGTCTTCGATATTAAAGTCGGGAACCTTGCCACCAGACTCGCCGGTTAAATCTATTAATCCCATATTACCAGCCATTTCACGCAATAGACCGTTTACCATTTTTCTATACAAACGCATAGCCGGTTTAAATATTACATATTTATCAGCTCTGGTTTTCAGTCCAGCTAATTGTAATACGCCATCTATACCAGCTAGCATTGTATTTTTAATAGAAACTAAAGTATGTCTTAACGCACCCAATAATCCTGGTTGGCCACCACTTCTTATATAATCATTTAATACTTTATGATCCGTACCTAAATTTTTAAAGAAGAAAGACAAAACATTAACATTATATCTTTCTCTACACGGTTGAAATACAACAATAGGTTGATTAAAATATATGTAATTTAAATATACTCTTCCCATATGTGGATAATCCGGATTTGATCTAACATCATCCAATTCATTAAATTGCCACGGTGGGTTAATAACAGCAGACTGACCAAGCATAAGGGATAAGTTTTCCCCTTTTTGCTCATCTTCAATACCTCTGTTTTTAATAATAGAATTTTCGTGTGTTGTTTTACCACCCATATTATTTTTATTTTTTGTTTCTTCATCGATCTTTTTTAAAACATCTAGAGTACCTAATGATTCAAAGTTATTACCAAGAACAGATGAGATTGGCACATTTAATAATTCCAATCTCATCATATCATTTCTAATTTCACCAGTCATTTCGGTACCTAGATTATTTAAAGCTACTCTTTTTTGCTCATCTTCAATAT
>DAOLQA010000061.1:0-5154 GCA_035417885.1 bacterium | reverse complement strand
AATTGGCTGGGGAAGTAGGATTCGAACCTACGCATGCTGGCTCCAAAGGCCAGAGCCTTACCACTTGGCTATTCCCCAAGACATAATAGATATAATAACAAAAAAATGTATCATTTTCAATCCCCTATTTATAGAACATTATTATTTCTCTGAATTGTTTATTATTCCCAAATATTTTAGTTAGTTGATCTATTACTTTATGTCTGTTTATAAAAGTCTCTGTTGCATCTTTACCTAAGTGATAATAATCTATATTTCTATTATCAGCTATTAATATACAATTATTAGATCCAGTTATTTTTTCAGCTTCTTCTAAATATTTTTTATCAGGCTCTTTTAAAATAGAATTAAATATTCTACTTCTATCAGCTTGAACATAATTTCCTGTTTGAGAAAAACCTCCAGCAACAAGTTTATTTTTGCTTATATATTCTAATAAAATAGTATGTATTGTATCCCCTATTACACATGGATGTTCATCATTTTTAACTTTATCATAAACATATTGAAATGAATTTAGATCATAGTTCATGTTTAATTCTATAACAGGTCCAGATGCATATTGTAATGTTCCAATTGATGCAATGAATAAACCAAGTAATATTATTATAGCTTGTTTTTTATTTATGTTTATTTTATTTATTTTTAAAAAGATATAATATATGCCATAGACAAAAAAGAATAAAAGAAATAACGAAACTATTATTCCAATTTTCCTAGAAAATACTCTATCTCCAGCTAATATAGTCCAACAATATATATATGCTAAAAATATAGATATAAAGAAGTTTAAAATATATTTACTGTCTTTTTTAGTTTTAAAAAAATGAACTATACCAATAGCAACTATAATAAAAAATATAACAGAAAGAATAGGAGCAAAAAACATTGCTCTTGGCATAGCTATATTAACATTTGGTATTAGTGAAGGAGAAAGAAAATGTATAAAGAAGCCTATTATTTTTTTAAATATAGAACTAAAATCAAACGTAGCAAATTTCATTTTTATATCTAATATCAAAAATATAAAAGAAGACAGTAATATGGTAATTATATTTAATCCAGTTTGTATTTTTTTTGATTTTATTTTTTCAATAAAATAGTTAGTAATATATATAAACAAAAATATAAGCCATATAAACAAAAATACAATATAGTTAAAGTATAAGATTATTGTTATTAATACTCCCAATATTATTTTTTCTTTATCTATGCTTTTCTTTTCTTTTATTTTATTAAGGAATAGAAAAAAGAAAAATATAAAAATTATAAAATTTATACTTATTGGATATGAAACACTTCCATTAAATTGAAATACATTTAATAGTAATGGACTAGCAGAGAACAAT
Organism: bacterium; assembly: GCA_035417885.1. Classification (GTDB taxonomy): domain Bacteria; phylum Patescibacteriota; class Patescibacteriia; order JAGPKW01; family JAGPKW01; genus JAGPKW01. The sequence continues at coordinate 3,805 of DAOLQA010000061.1, read as the reverse complement.
AAAGCTAATTTATCATTGTTATTATTAAATACTTTAAAGAGATTATAAAATATAACAGGTATAAATATTGACCATAGAATATAGACTATCCATGTATCTATCTGTATTAAGTCTTTATTTAGAATATAAGATAAAATAATATCTATTCCCCATTTATTTCCATAACTTTGTTTATTACCAGAAACAAGAACTTCTGGTATTTTTATATTTCCTATATTTTTGTAATCTATACTATCCTTATCTCCAATTAAAATAGGTTTTACAGCATCTCCATCTCTTAATATTTCTTCATTAGCAAGAAATCTATATCTATCACCTGCCCCTCCGCTTCCTTTCTGATATAATATTGGTATATTAGAGTGTAATACAAATGATGCAAGTATTATAACTAGCAGTATATATTTTTTATTCCTATCAGAAAATATTAAATATATTAAAAATGCTATTAAAGAGAAAACAAATATAAAAAATATAAAATTAAAGTTCTTCCATATATAATTTACTATATAATCTTTGAACTGAAATGAAATGAGAGTGTGTAATATAAAAAAAGAAAATAGTAATATTCCAATTGGTAAAAGATAAGAAAACTTTAATTTGAAATCTTTTATATCATTGTCATTTTCATCTTTTTTTACATATTCTACTTTAAGATTTTTAGCCCCTATAATTATTGATAATATAAAAGTAATTATTAGATTTATAGATATAATTGCTGCATTTATTTTATAAAACAATATAAAGATAGAAGATAAAAATAGAGGTATAAAAATAGATGTAAATATACCAAATATATATGGATATTCAATATTTTTAAATTTATATTTATATATTATCTCAAAATCCTTTCCAGATAATAAAACAAATAGCAGAATAGATATAAGACCTATATAGAAATTTTTTAAAATAAAAATATTTAACAGAACAAAACATACACTTAAACTCTTTATTATTAAGTATAATATTTTATTTTGTTTTATTTTTTCTAAGTGCATAAATTTTTTGTTCAATTTTGTCTTTATTCTTACTGTAATAGTAAAATATAGTTTGCAAAATTGCAATAACAAAGATGTCTAAATAAAATTCTGCTCTTCTTATATAGTTTGTATATATGCTCATTATTACAAAGAAACTAAAGTATGCAAAAAGCATTGTGGAGAGTAAATTCTTTTTTGATGTTCCTAGAATATATAGTATAGAAAATATTATTCCGAAAAACACTCCAGCGAAAACTATTCCTAAATATCCAAAATCAGCCCAAAAATCAAATAAAAATGTGCCAGTATTCCACCAAGGTAAAAATATATCTTTCCATTGTATCTTTATATCATCAAATAAATGTATGCCAAATAGCTTTAAAAATGGGTCAGAAATTGATAGTAAATATCTGCCATGATAAAAGTTTGAAGAATTAAAATATGTTGTTGCATGATATAGTGTTTGTAAATTAAAGCTAGGTATTATATATAATGGAGCTACAACGCTAAGTTGCTTTGGTAATTTTATCTTAGATATATTTAATAAATATGCAACAGAAGCATTTATATCTAATGTTCCAGTTTCTTCATTATATATGCTGCCATAATAATCTTTATATGTTATATATTGTCTGAATATTGGTATTGATACTGATAAAAATATAACAGATGATACAACTATAACAGACGATATTATAATTTGCTTTAAATTTATTTCTTTAATTTTTATTATTAAATAAGAAAAATAGCACATCAATATTGGGAATATTATAATCACTCTTGAAGCATATAAACATAAAATTATAAACCCTATGACAATTGATGTTATTAATATATTTTTATTGCTCTTTTTTATTTCTTTATGAGTTACAAGATATATAAAAGCTAAAGGTATAAATATTCTTGGTAAAAATGATAAGTATTCTATCGGCCCAAACAATTCTTTGTTTATAACAAACCTCATTTTATCTGGCGCACTAGATAAAATAGGCATTGTGCCAAATCTAATGTAGATATAAATATTTACTCCAACACTAATTATAGTCATTAAAGCGACTATTAAAACTAGCAATTTTTCATCTAGGTTTATCCCAGTTTCTTTTAATTTATTTTCATCAGCATTTAACAAAAATCTTTTTCTGCAAAAATTATATGTAACATAGAATATGCAGAAAAATATAGATAATATTATCCAAAAATTTATGCTATATGGCTGTTCTAAACTGCTTAATCTTAATTGTCCTATTCCAATAGATAAAAACCATAACCCAAATAATAAATTATCAAAAGAAAATTTTTTCTTTTTTGAGAAAAAATAAAAATAAAAAAATATTAAACTTATTATTAAAAAAATTGCTATTATCATATTTTACCTTGTCCCCTTGGCTCTATATTTAATATTTGTGTTATATAGGCTAATAACAAACTTAAATAACTGAACATTTTTAAAATTATATACTGTGTATATGTAAAATACTTCTTTGAATATATAAGCATACCATTATTAAATCTTCTCTGTCTAGATATGCTATTTAATTGAAAAAAACTTTTACCTTCATAATGCATGACACTTGTTATAGGTGTATATACAACATTTAATTTTAAATCTTTTGCTCTTTTAAATAGATCAACATCTTCCCACCATAAAAAATATTTTTCATCCCAAAAATTTAATTTTTCCATAGCTTCATATCTTGCAAATACAAAAGCACCCATTATCTGCTCAACTTGTGATTGCTTTGAGTAATCAAAATCATATGAAAAGTAACGTCTTAAAGATTTAATATTTGGAAAAAAATTATGTAGTTTTAATAAGATCAATAGATTTACCAAAAACGTTGGAGATGTTTTTATATTATGTTGTATTTCGCCATCAGGATATTTTAATGTACATGTAGATATATCTACGTCTTTATTCTTATCCATAAATTGAACCATCTTCAAAAAAACATTTTCTTGTATTTCCATATCAGGATTCATATATAGAATATATCTACTATTAATATCTTTATTTGGTATATTATTGCCTTTAGAAAATCCATTATTTTGTTTAGTATCATATATTTTTATATTTTTATTACCGAACTTTTCAGTAATTGCATTTACAGACCCATCAGATGATCCATTATCAACTACATAAACTTTATATGAAATGCCATTAGTAAATTTAAAAATTGACTCTAAATTTTTTATAGTCAGATCTTTTGTATTATAGTTAACTATAATTATTGATAGGTCTATTTTATTTTCCATTGCCTATATATAAATTATATGTATTATATGCAATCTTATCCCAGTCTAATTCATTTTTAGCATAATTATATCCATTATTTGCAATCGTATTTCTTAATTCTTTATCTTTATATAAAATATTTATTTTTTCTATTAAATCATAAACATCTTCATTTTTAAATATTAATCCATTGTCATTGTCTTTTATTGTTTCTATTAACCCACCAACAGAACTTACAATAATAGGTTTTTTAAATGCCATTGCCATTTGAACTGCTCCACTTTGATATATATTTTTATATGGGAATATTACAGCATCACTAGCATAAAAATACTTTCCGAAATCTTTTAAATCTATATATTTTATAAATTTATGAACCCTGTTATCTAATTTAAATTGTTCTATTAAATCATCATATTTAGAAAAATTACTACAAGAGCCTGCAATTATAAGATGTATGTTATTATCTAATTTACTTAATGCATTTAGCAGAATATCTAATCCTTTATATTCTCTTATATATCCAAAAAATAATAGATAAAAATTATTGTTATCAAGCCCTAATTCTTTTAAAGCATATTCTCTTTCAATATAT
>DAOLQA010000060.1:0-5810 GCA_035417885.1 bacterium | reverse complement strand
TCTTCGATTCCTGGATATCGACGCCCAGATTTGATGGTAGATGTTGATGACATATTCGAAGTATGTAAATGTGGATTGGGGAGCCATGTATATGATGAAGTATATGAAACTAATCAAGAATTAAGAATCAAAAGATGCCCCTTCTGTGGAAGGGACATCTTTAATGGAGACGTAAGGTTGTTTAATAAAACATCTTATTAATCTCCATATAGCTCGCTTATAATCAGGCGAGCTTTTTTATTTTAATAACCCTTTTTTAAATCTTGCTTCATCATTTTCATCTAGCCAGACCTTCCTTATTCTTATACTTTTAGGCGTCACTTCAACTAACTCATCATCACCTATATATTCTAATGCAAACTCTAGATCTATTTCTCTTGGCGTTTTTAATGGTATCTGTCCACCATCACCTTTTGATCTCATATTTGATAGCTGCTTTGTTTTACAAACATTAACTCTTATATCACCTGCTCTTGAATTCTCTCCAACAACTTGGCCTTTATAGACTTTCACTTGTGGGCCATAAAACATAGTACCTCTATCCTGGACATTCTGTAAACCATAATAATTAGTTTCTCCAGTTTCAGAAGCTACTAGAGATCCTTTTTCTTTATCTTTCCAATTATATTTATCTTCATCATATTTATAAAAAACACTACTCATTATTCCTAGGCCTTTTGTGTCTGTCATAAGCTCATTTTTATATCCAAATAAACCTCTGGTTGGAATTAAAAAATCTAAATATACAATACCATTATTAGTTGCTACATTTTGTAATATACCATTTCTATTACCTATTTTTTGCATAACAATACCTTGATATATTTCTGGTACTTCTATAAATAATTCATCAAATGGCACCATCTTTTTGCCATTAATTTCTTTTGTTATCACTTGTGGTCTTGATACTTGAAATTCATAACCTTCACGTCTCAATCTTTCCATTAATATTGTTAAATGTAGTTCTCCTCTCCCAGAAACTATCCACTTTCCATCCTCTGTATCTTCTACTTTTAACGCCATATCTGTTTCAAGCTCTTTATATAATCTTTCTCTTAACTGTCTACTTGTGACATATCTGCCCTCTTGACCCATAAATGGTGAATTATTAGGTAAAAATGTAACTTTTACAGAAGGCTCATCTACCTGTAATAATGGTAAAGCTACCGGATTGTTTATGTCAGCTATTGTCTCACCAATCACAATATCTGGAATGCCAGATACGGCAACTATTTCGCCAGCTTTAGCTTCCTGTATTTCAACCCTATCTAAACCATTATATCCCATCAATGATGTAATTCTATATTTTTTCATCTGTCCATTTCTATTTATATGCATTACATCTTGCCCATTTTTTATTGTTCCATTATATATTCTACCTGTTGCAATTCTACCTAAAAAATTATCTCCAGTTATAGAACTAACTAATAATTGCAATGGCTTATTTGGATCTCCGCTAGGCTTACCAATATATCTAATTACTGCTTCAAATATTGGAGATATATCTTTCATTTTATTTAAATCTGACTCTAAACCTGCTTTACCTAATTTGGCAGATGCATATATAACTGGAAAATCTAGTGCTTTATCATCTGCCCCAAGCTCCATAAATAATTCTAAAATTTTATCCAAAACATATTGGATTCTGGCTCCATCTTTATCTATTTTGTTTATTACAACTATTATTGTTAAGCCCAGTTCTAATGCTTTTTTTAACACAAATCTTGTTTGTGGCATAGGGCCTTCTTTAGCATCTACTAATAATAAACAACCATCTGCCATTTTTAATACCCTCTCTACTTCACCACCAAAATCAGCATGACCTGGCGTATCTATAATATTGAACTTAACAACATGCCATATAACAGAAGCATTTTTAGAAAAAATAGTGATGCCTCTTTCTCTTTCTATATCATTATTGTCCATTATGCATGTCATACCTTCTTCTTCTTTATCTAAATGAACCTTTGATTGTCTTAAAAGAGCATCAACTAATGTAGTCTTACCATGGTCAACATGTGCAATAATAGCAACATTTCTTATATCCATTATCTTTTATTATTTTATTAAACTAAAAATGAAAAAGCTGGGTTTATAAAATCAACTTTTTCATTTAAATTATTGACTTATAATAGCAAAAAAATATATTATAGTCAAATTTCATTTTTTAATATATTATTGCCTTATTGAAAGAAAAATAGGTATAATATAGTATAACTTTATGAATATAGATAAAAAAGAACTAGAAAATAAAACAGATGAGGAAATTATAGAATTGATAATACATAATCAGAGCTATTTTTATGTTATTATAGAAAGATATGAGAAAAAATTATTAAATTATATATTTAGAATATCTGATATGACACAAGAAGAGGCAGAAGATATATTACAAGAAGTGTTTATAAAAGTATATTTATATATAAATGATTTTGATAAAAATTTAAAATTTTCTTCATGGATTTATAGAATAACACATAATCTAGTAATAGATAAAGTAAGAAAAGAAAAATTTATTGTAAAGATTAACAGCGAAGATAAAAATAAAATAATAGAAAAAATAAAAGATGATTTTAATATAGAAAAAGAAATAGATAATACTCTACTGAAACAAAATATAGATAAGATATTTTCTGAAATGGATAAAAAATATAAAGATATATTAGAATTAAAATATTTAGAAGATAAAGATTATAATGAGATTTCAGATATATTAAGCAAGCCAATAGGCACGGTCGGAACGTTAATAAACAGAGCAAAAAAACAATTTAGACAGATTGCAAAAAATAAAAATTTAAATATATGAATAATATAGAAAATGAAGTAATTAAAAAAATTGAAGACTCAAAAATAAAACCAATACCAAAAAGTTGGTTTATAATAAAAAATATATTATTTATTATAGGATTTTCAATTTTCTTTTGTATAGGTGCGATTTCTATATCTGTTATAATTTCTGTTTTGACTGATAATGTTGAGTTCTATAGATTAACAAATAATTCTTTCATCCTATTCTTAAATATCCTGCCATATTTCTGGATAGCTTTGTCTTTAGTATTTTTAGCTATTGCTTATTTTAATTCAAAAAATATAAATAATAGCTATAAATATTTTACATTAAAAAATATAGTAATAACTTTATTATTATGCTTATTATGCGGAACATTTCTGCATGTAATTGGAATATCATCTATTATAGAACATGAAATAGCCGCTCATTCTAAAATATATAATGAAGTTATATATAATAGAAAAAAAATATTCAATCATCCAGAGAATGGAACATTAGTAGGCAAAATAACTGATTTTACAATTACAATGGAGAAAAGGGAATTAAATATACAAGATGTAGAGAATCAATTATGGAAAGTTTTAATAACAGATGACACCATCTTTAAGTCACGAATAGATATAAAAAATGGTATGTATATAAATGTATTCGGAGAAAATAAAGGGAATAATATATTTACCGCAAAATATATAAAAGAAATCCAAATAATGGAATAATGAAAGATTTTATCAATTTAAACGTATTTATTATAGAAAGAGAATATATAAAAATTTAGGATATAATCAATTTTTTTCATAATAAAAAAACTCATCTATTACGATGAGCTTTTTTATCCATCATTTTTAACCAGTATTGATTTTTTATCAATGAAAAACCCCAAAAGTAAAAAAGCTAGAGCACCAATTACAAATGTTTCTCTCATATCAAATCCTAAATTATTTATTAATAACATAGACATAACAATAGTCAAAGATCTACCAGCATGAATCGTAGCTTCTCTTAATATCACATATTCGTCAATATATCTACCTTTTTTAAAATCCTGCTCGTACCAATAAGTATCATAAGGAACCCTCATTAAAGAATCTGCCATATTATGATATAAAGATGATAAAAATACTTGGAATCCAGTATATGAGAACATCTTCATTATCCATCCGGCAGAGTATAATAAAGCACCAGTTTTTACCATTTTCTTCTTGTCTTGTTTATCAGCCATCTTCCCAAGTATAATATTCAGAATGATGGTAAATAATACTATACATGAAGATATTATACCAAGCTCTTGATAATTGCCTTTTAATATCAAAAACATTAAAAGTGGCCACAATATTACAGAGAATGTACTTTCTGCTCCTTCAAGAAAAAATAGAATAGAATCATGCCAAAATTCCCTTGAAAAAATCTTTTTAAAGCTCTCTAAGTAATTAAATGAATATTCTACCTTAATATCATCCATCTTGAGTAATGGAATTATTGAAATTAAATGTAAAAATATTGAGATTATAAATATGATATTAAAACCACTTTCTTCTATAAATAAACCAGCGATAAATGGCAAAAATATATTAATTATAGTAACAACGTCTTTAATAATACTTATCTGAAAACCACGTCTATCCTTATTTGTAAAAGAAGCAAAATATATATGATATGGCATCCAATAAAATCCTCTAGAAATTATAGCAAGAATTGTGCTAGATACTATCGCCCAAAATAAATTATAATCAAAAAGTATATATGAAATATTTAGCAATGCAAATAATATTGATCCTATAATTATAGACTTTTTCAAACCAATCTTACAAACTATTTTACCATTTATTGGTGCCCAAAAAACATATAAAAGAGAACTTAAAAGATAATAAATTAATAAAAATAAAATAGATTTATCTAATTTTTCATAAAAAAAGACGATCCCAAATGTCCCTAATAAGTTTATTCCTATTGTTTTTATCTGCGATGATAGAAATAATAAGAATAAATTTTGCTCAAACCTGGGGCTGAATCTTTGTAGCTTATTTTTTATAGAGTCAAAAGTTATTATTGCCATATATAAATTATACCAAATAAAAACTTGATTTTAAAATAATATTTGGTATACTTTATATATTGTTTGCGGGTATAGTATAGCGGCTATTATGTCAGCCTTCCAAGCTGAAGAGGGGAGTTCGATTCTCCTTACCCGCTCCAAAAAATAATACTATGCCGGTTCTTCTCTTTGAAAAGAAGGCTATAGAAACTAAAAAAGGATCTATAATTATATAGATCCTTTATGCTTTTTACTTCCTATTTTATCTCTATTAGGAGAATACTATTAGGAGAAGCCTCAAGAAATTTATTACATGCAAAGGGCGGAATATAAATTGTTTTTCTGCGACATATTTTAGAATGATCTCTCTCGCTTATTGGTCTACAAATATCAAAGGCCTTATCCTTATTTATTGCTTTACAATATATGTGTTTCCTGTTGCTAAGGGTAACAACATATATACCATATTTATTACTTTCCATTTGCATACAACACCCCCTTTTTAGTTATTATAATAAAATTACCACTATTTAATAGAAATTAAAATAGCACCGAATACCATTAGGATAACGCCAATCAAACCTTTTATCGTAAAATGTTCCTTTAAAAATAATAAAGAGAAGATAAATACAAATACTATGCTTAAACGGTCTATAGCAACAACTCCATTAACTGGCCCATCTTTAAGGGCAAAGAAATAAAACAGCCAAGATAATGCACCAAGAATACCAGCTAAAATTATGAATAGCCAATCATTATTTGATAAACTATTTATACTAAATCCATTAAATTTGTCAGATATAAGACTGAGAATTATAAGAAAAACGGCCATTATTATTGATCTTATTGTTGTTGCAAGAGTAGAATCTATATTTTTTAAACCAATTTTACCTACTATAGCAACACCAGCTGCAAATATTGATGATAGAAAGGCATATAGTAACCACATATTATCCTATTTGATTTATTTATATTTTTACTTTATGA
>DAOLQA010000059.1:0-5895 GCA_035417885.1 bacterium | reverse complement strand
GACGATATAATCTTTATCCATAGACGAATAAGCTGATATAACCAAGAGAGGCTACGGTCCAGAAATGGATAGCAGCTAATACCGTACCAAAAATTATTTATTAAGAATAAAAATTTGCTTAATAAATAATTTGTGTGTAGAGACTGTATACCATCAACCTTTAAAATGGTTTTGATTCAGTCCAGACCACAAAATAGTTGTAAACTATGCTATGAAAATAGTAGTGGTAAGAAAATCCGTTGAGGGTTTCCTCGTGAGGGTTCAAGTCCCTCTACCTGCACCACTTGCTCATGGTTAATATGAGTCCTTTTCTAAAACTTTTAAAGTAAGGAACGTTGTGAAACATGCTTTACTTTTTTTATTTACTACAATTCCTTTTTTATATAGATTAAAAAATTAGCTGGGTGTTTGCTGTCGGATATGGGTTTATAATAAATACTTATTGTTCTGCTGAGTTGTACCTCCATATATAATCCTGAAGATAGTTTTGCTAATTTCTATCTTCAGGGTTTTATTAACTTTGATATATTGGAATATAGCCAAGTGGTAAGGCAACGGACTTTGACTCCGTCATTCCGCAGGTTCGAATCCTGCTATTCCAACCAGTAGCTTATTTATTTGGGCGGTAAATAAGCTATATAAGTGTCCTTTGCTTCAGTTGTTCGTGGGTTGTTACTGAAGCGAATGTCATAATATTCCTCCTTTCGGTTTATAGCGCAACTAATTCTATGCGTTGAAATCATTGCAATGTTGTCTAGTTGTACAGCTAGATAAACGCATAGAATTATCGAGATGTAGTTCAGTTTGGTACGAACGCTTGTTTTGGGTACAAGAGGCCGCAGGTTCGACTCCTGTCATCTCGACCAAAAAATTCCTCATAGAGTTAATAACTCTATGAGGATTATTTTATCTTAATTTAGTCTTTAAAATATTTAATACCTTTTTTCTATCTTCAGGTTTAAGTTTTAAAAATAAACTTTGTAAATAAAGAGAGGTTGATTCTGCATCAAGATTAGATCCACCAGGAAGGTATTTATTATTTCTATACAACATACCTGCTTTAGTACCATAAGTACCACCGATTAAACCGCCTTTAATAGTATTTCCAGCATCTAAATAATTTTTAATAGCAGCAGCTCTATCTGGTCCATTTCCTAAACCAAATATAGACATTATATCACCTTTTACGTCTCCACCACCTATAATTGGTAATGGATTCATTCTCATTTCATTTAGTGCATCTAAATAGCCTTCTAAAAAAGCATCTTCATATTCATTTTCAAAATTAACTTCATTTTCAATATCATCATAAATATCAAGATCATCTTCAGTTTCAAAAAGTCTATAATTCATAAATTTCCCTTCTTTCGTATATATTTTTAAATATATATTATTGTTGTGGTTAAGAAAATGATTGAAAAAGAGAGGTGAAAAGTCATAATCATTTTCTAGACTAAAATACTATTTATATAAAAGGAGAAAATTATTATGGCAAAGTTTAGTGAAATCAAGGAAAATGTAGTAACAGCAGCACTCTCTGGTGCAGTTCCTTTTGTAAGAGGATTGCACGGTATCGGCAAATCAGAGATGATGGAATCTGTAGCTGAAGAATTGGGAGAAAAGTATGGAAAAGATGTAGTATTCCATGCTGTGGATATGGCACACATCAAGGAAGGCGAGTTAACTGGTATGCCAGTTACAGGTAAAGATCCTGAAACTGGTAATATGATTAACACTTATACGACATACTCACTTTTCAATGATGTAATTAAGGAATCAAAGGCTGGAATGATCCCTGTCATTTTCTTTGACGAGATCAATCGTGCTGATCGAGTTGTGTTTAACGAACTCATGCCGATTATTCTTTCAAAGAGAGTTCAGGAAACATATCTCCCTGAAAATACTATTATCCTCGCAGCAGGAAATCCAGAGGATATTACAAAGTATAAGGGAGCAACAGATGACTATAGTGTCCTTCCAATGGATCCAGCGCTTAAAGATAGATTCTTTATCTTTGAGCTTGATGTCGATCCGGTAGAATGGCTTTCTTGGGCTATTGATTCCAAGAAGGTACATTCCGATATCATTGAGTTTATTACAGAGCATCCTGAGATGCTTCACTTCCTTAGTAATAAAGAAATTAACCCAACTCCTAGAGGTTGGAAGATGTTCAGTGATGCTTATACTATCGCTCTGAAAGATAATAAGGATAATTATGATGCAGCTGAAGATCAGATCATTATGCTTGGTAAAGCAAAGATCGGCCTGGATACGGTTTTGAATTTCTCAAGATTTCTGAGAGAGAATAAGAATCCAATGCTTAAAGTTACTGATTTCTTCGGTAGTGATGTCAACGATGAGAAGTTCGAAAGAAATCTGTCTAAGCTTTCTTCTGAGCCTCCGACAAGACAGTTTGTAACAATGAAGAATATTACAGACTGGGTTATTGAGAAGGTTGATCCTTCTTCTAAGGAAAATGAGTCTGACACTCAGAAGAAGAAGAAGAAACTCTCCAAGGATGAAGCCAAGAATCTTATCAAGAAGTATAGCGAACTTCTTTGGGTTCTGCCAAAGGATATCATGCTTGGTACAATCAAGGAGATCATGACAGTTTCTAAGAAGACACTTATCAAGATTGTCGAGTGCAATCCTAAGAAGGTAATCGACATTCAGAAGTACGTTTCATAATGGTTATTTAAATAAAGGGGATACAATATTGTATCCCCTTTATTTTTTTGAAAGGAGGATTAATATGTTATCTGAATTATTAGATGACCTAGAATTTGTAAAAGATAAACATACTAAAGCTAGTAATTTTATTAATAATTTTGTAGCATGCAGATACTATCGTGAGCATTATAAAGTTAAAGATAAAATACCATTTAAATCTGATTATGAATTTAATAATTATTCCTTAAAACAAATTGAAGGAGGATTATTACAAAGTAGTAATATTAGACCAGATACATTAATTAAAATATACGAAGGTTATAAAGAATGGATTGATAATTTTGTATTTTATGGAAAACTAGATTCTATTAATTGTATTAATAAATTAACCGAATCTGATATCCAAACACTAAATGTTTTTGAAAATAGACTTTATAATGAACATGATATCACTCTTATTTGTGAGAGAATAGTTGATGAAAAATTGATTAAAGATAATCCTTTGTATGATCCAAAACTATATGATAGACTACGAAATAACACTATAGATAAAATATATACAAGTCATCCAGGTTCGAAATATTCATCATCATCAATATCTACTACTGATGGAGATATTATATTAACTGAGTTTGATATTGGTCGCAGTTTTAATAGTCATTTAATCGAAAAAATTGTAACAGTTATAAATAGATTTATTGATAGTGAAGAAGTAACATTAAAACGTAGTTTTGAAACTATACTTGGTAGATTTTATTTATACAATATTATTACAACATTAGACTGTATAACTGAAAATGAGCTTAACTATAAAAAAGAACTATTTAATAGCTTTAATGAGCTTTTAAAGTCTGCTGAAAAGTTTTATCTTGAAAATGTTTCTGAAACTAGTAAGTGGATGAATAAATTTATTAATAATAAGAGCAAACTTTTAGAACGTTATACTAGGATAATGTTTAACGTTCAATACCCGATTTTCTCAAAAGATATTAATGGCTCAATTATTGCTTTTAAATATTTTTGTGAAAAAGTTAAAAATGATGCTTCTAATGGAATTGACTGTAAAGAAAAGTATGGTTTAACGGCAAATAATCTTACTAATATCTTAATTAGTAATATTAAATAAAGGAGTTTTATATGGAAATTATTAAATTTTCTGAATTAAAAGAAATGATTGCAGAGTATGTTTCTCCCTCTACAAAATATCTTGCACAAAATGCAGATATTTGTACTGAAAGAACATATTTCAATGGAGTATATAAAGTTTCGAATTATACTTATGGATCAAGTGATCCATATCGTTATATTAATCTATTTGAAAAAGCTATTAATTTTCGTAATTCTGCAGTAATTGATATGGATTATTATCGAAAACTAAAAAGAAGAAGTAAGATTGAAGAAAAGAAGATTAAAGAAATTTGTGATGCTTATGAGCCGTATATTAACACAACTGAAGAAGAAGATTATAATTTGACACTTGCGCTATTTATATTTATCTTTTATGATTATAATACTTGCAGAAAAGCAGACTTTACAGCACCTGGAACTGTTAATGCTTTAGCTGTTCCATATTTTGCAGAAATGACATTATCTGATAACAATAATTTTTCCGATTTTATGAATGTATTCTTTGATAGATTACGATTTATTGACGAGAATGATAATTCAAAATTCTTTTTAAATGATTTATTATATAATTTATTAGCTGCACTTAGAATTTGTAAAAATGAATTAACAATTCCAATAACTAGACCAAACGGTAGTATAGTTACAGATATAGATTGTCTTTTAAAAAAGACAGATATTAATGATAGAAAAGATCCAGTTTTCTATTCTTTAAGAGATTATATTTTAATGAATTATAATAGATATTACAAAGACGATGTATTTAAAAATTATATTATTGGTATTAATGAAAATTTTCTATCAACGATTGTAATGAATGAAGGTTCTAACAGATTTATGTCTAATATTCGTGAGTTATTATTTAATATATATACTTATAAATTTATTATTAAAATATCTAACTTTAAACAAATTATGGAAGGTCATTTCGATGAAATAATAAATCTATTTTTAACTAATAATAAAAAGCTAATTTTAAATCAAGTAAATTTCTTTTATGAAAGAATAAAACCGAAAAGATATAGACAGTATAGACTTTACCTAAGACATTATTTTATGTTCCAAGTTCCAATTATGATTAAGCTTTTCAATAATTATGAATTAGCTTTTATGATAATAGATCGTGAAAAAACTGAAACAATTAAAAAAGAACTTTATAATCTACTAGAACAATCAAAAGAATTTTATCTTAAAAATAAGAAAGACCTTTATGAAATTGTAAATGAATTTATTTCGTATCAAACAAAGCAATTTTATTGGAAAAACAGCAGTATTTATGGTTATGATTCTATGTACACATACAGATTTAATAGATATATTTATTATACAATACTAGCTTATATAAAGAAAGAAGTATTAAAAGCAATTAATGAAGGAAAAGATGTATTTGAAGAGTTGGGAATAAATTCAAGTAGCCAAGCTGCATTCATTGTAAATATTTAAGAATATATTATATATGAGATAAGATTTAAAAATCTTATCTCATATTATTTTTTAAGGAGGAATTTAAATATGACTTTACAGGAAGTAATGGATAATTTTAAAACTATTAGAAAATATAAAGGTTTACAATATTATAACTTATATTTTAAAGAGAATGAAAGATCTGTTTCTTTTATGTGCCAAAATGAGATTTTAAAAAGTGATGGTTTTCAAAATTTAATTAATACTTATAAAAACGTTATTTCAAGAATTGATCTTTCAGCCATTAATGAGTTAAAAACAATAAAAAATAATACACCAAAAAATATTTCAATAGAGATGTCTACGAAAGAATTATATTCTGTTATATTTATTGCAGTATATAATTATTTTAGAGGAAGTTCTATATATATTAATTTTCCAATAATGGAAAAAACAATGGAAAAAGATGAAATAAAGAAAATTATAAATACTAGATTTTCAAAATTTTATGATTATATAAGAAAAGATATTTCTTCGATGGATGACTTTCGAAAACTATTACAAGTAGATAAAGATGTCTTTTTATTACAGCCAGATACTGACTTTGTATCGTTTGTTGTTCCTGATACAAAATACAATTTCTTTATTAATTATTTAAAATTAAATGCTAATGATTATTTTGATTTAGAATTTATA
>DAOLQA010000058.1:0-6144 GCA_035417885.1 bacterium | reverse complement strand
CAAGGGTTCAACGTTGGACTAGTTACTGGTGATGTAAAATATAATATACATGCTCCTATATTATGTTTAACGCAAGAAATATACGCACAAGGCTATTATAATGAAATAGCAGATGTAGTAATAGATGAGATACATTATATATTTCACAATTCAGATAGAGCAAGATGTTATATGGATAGTATATCGAAAACTAATCCAAAATCTAAATTATTGTTTTTATCTGCTACCTGTCATGACCCTACAAGATTAGCCAAATTTCTTGGAGAGATAACAAACAGAAAAATAATAGTTGCTGAATCAAACGAGAGACTAGTTAATTTAAAGTATAACAATAAAGGAATTAAAATAGATAAAATTAAAGATGCTATAGTCTTCTGTTTTTCTAGAAGGGCTATTGGTATTTTGGTTTCTGAACTTATTAAATATAGAAGTAAAATATCTAAATTTAAAATTAAAGAAATACAAGAATTAGCATTAAAATATAATGTTGAGTATTTATCTGAATGGGATTACGGAATATCTAGGTATCACGGTAAATTACTACCAAAAGAAAAAATGATGATAGAATATTTATATAGAAATAATTATCTAGATGTTATCGTTGGTACTGATGCGTTAGCTTTAGGTGTCAATCTACCAGCTAAATGTGTTGTAATGGCTCAATTAGTTAAACCTACTGGTAAAATAGTTGAAAAATCTGAGTTTTTACAATTAAGTGGTAGAGCAGGTAGATATGGATATCATGATGAAGGTATAGCAACATATCTAATTAATAGTCCAGTAGAGAATAAACAATATGATACTAAAGAAATATTTGATTATCTAGTAGAAACTAAACTAGAACAGAATAAAATAAAAGTCGATATAGACTATAAAGGAATGTTGAATGGTAGATATAAGGAAGACGAGGCTGAGATTATGAGTAAATTTACTTACCCATATCCTAAAAATTATAAAAATACATATAATAAGCATTTAGAGTTAACAAAAGAAGCTGAAAAAGAAATATTAGATTATTTTGCTAAAGTAGATTCAGCATTTAAAAGTCATATGATGGTTATGTTTAAAAACTATCTTAATCTATATTATTTACCTGAATGGGATTTAGAAAAGAATGTGAACGTAGCTAAATATCTTACAGAAATTGTGGAAGATACTGGTTGTATTGACGTAATGAACATTATAACTATGTTTATTGACTTTGATTCACTCAGTAAAGGTGAAATATTACAAGAATTATTATTATTTTATAAGTATTTTAATCATATTCTAAGTGATGATGATAATTTATATACAGTTAAAGATTATAATAATTTAAGAGATTTAATAAATGATTTAGATTATACTGTTTTTAATCCACAATTTAGAATAGAAAATTCAGAATATTAAGTCTATTGACATATTACGTAAGGTATGATATAATATAGTTAGTGAGAAGAAGATATTGTTTAATGATATTAAATATTCATGGATTTAACAGTGATGGTAATAATAGAAATTATAATTTTCTAAAAAATGATTAACAAAGAGTAATTAGTGAATTAAATATTGAGAGGAGTAAGTAAGAATTAAATTGCAACAGAACAATTACGATTATATTTATGATGAAGACGATTTTGGTTATGATGATGATATTGAAATACCCAATGCAGTACTAGGCAAAGTTATGCAAGACATATCAAAAGGAAAAAATAAACTACGTAAATTTAAAGAAGACAATAATAAAAAATATCGTTAAATGAAAGAAGGAAAAAGGAATGAAAAGAATAGCTATACTTTATGTTATAGTACTAATGATGCTTTTTATGCCAAAAAATATAATATCAGCTGATTCGATTAATAATATCGTTGCAATAAACGTACAACGATATAACAACGATATAGATATCGTTACAATTGGGGACAAAGATTTTTATATTAATTCAAATCATCATTTTATATCTAGTCTTGTCTACGCAATCACAATTAGTAGTTTTGATTCAATTAGTTCAGACGCTATCATAGTAAATGAAAATTACTATAAATACGACATTTTTAAAGATAATGAGAATATAACTTTAGTTTTTTATGAATTTAAAGATGAAAACGATGGTACTGAGATTGTATTAGACTTGACAAAAGAAGAAGTATATGATATAATAGATAAAGTTGAAGAAGCACATGGCGTAAAAGATTAACACTATATGAATGAAGGAGAAATCATGGAATATACTGATTGCCCAATATTTTGTGAAATAAAACATCAATCAGAACCTATTATAACAAGAGTGCCGCTAGATGAGTTTACAGCAAAAGCTGAAGAATGTTTTGATTATGACTTTGATGGTGAATCTAAAGTTTACCCTTATGAATTACCTGAACAAATAAAAAACATTGATTTTAAAATGTTGGTAATTACTGGTGCCTCAGGTTCAGGGAAATCAACATTGTTAAAAGAATTTATGAAAGATGACAGATATCATACATCAGAATATAAAAGATATAGTCATGATAAAGCTATTATCAGTAATTTTAAAGACCCAGATACTGCTGTGGAAAGACTATCAGCTGTAGGACTAAATAGTATACCGGTATGGGTAAGACCTAGACGAGTTCTGTCAGTGGGAGAAGGGTTTCGTGCAGATGTAGCATTGAATATAGATAATTATGTTATATTTGATGAGTGGACATCAACTATAGATAGACAGGTAGCTAAGTCAACCTGTAATGGAATAAAAAGATTTATTGATAAAAACAAACTACACAATATTGTTTTTTGTAGTTGTCATAAGGATTATATTAATTATCTTAAACCAGACTTTGTAATAGATTTAGACACAGAAAAAGTTTATGATTGCAGGAACGCAGACCTGGATTTTCAATCTGCCTCAGCATCTACGAAACCAAAGACAAAGATTGCTGGGGCATTTTTAAAAAACATCATTATCTCTCAGCAAGTCTAAACAAAGCGGCTAGACTATTTCTAATTTATTGGGGAGATACATTGGTAGCTATGAACAGTATACTACCAATACCATCTGGAACTATTAAATATGCATACAGAGTACATAGATTAGTTGTTTTACCAGATTATCAGAATCTTAATTTAGGTACTAAGATCAATGAAGCTATAGCAGAGATGTACATTGAAGAAGGAAATAAACTATTTATACGTACATCACATATTAGATTGTATAATAGTTTAAAGAAGAATAAAAAATGGGTTGAAAGTTCTAGTAGTAGAAAAACTAGTAGTCCCAATGGCGGAATGATGAAGCTTAATTATGATACAAAGAGAGTTTGTTATAGTTTTGAATTCAGAGGACTAGATTATGCAAAGAAACCTGACTTGGAGATAGTAGTAAAAGAAGCACCAGAAGTTACAGAAGAATTAAGAAACAAACTTCTGAAACTTAAAGAAAAAAATTATGTAACAATTGTTTATGGTACTGCTGATAAAACAGATGATTTTGAACAACTGGTAAAGAGTTGTGGAATAAGAACAGAAATATTGTATATTAACTCTAAAGGAAAAACTACTATAAAGAGTAAATATAAAAACAGAAGTAACTATAAATTTTAAAAAATGAAGAAGATTTAGATTAATCTAAATCTTCTTCTATTATATCATCTTTGAATTTTTCTTTATATCGATAAATATCTTTACCGGTATATACTACATCTATACATTGACCATAATCATTGTTAGCTTTAATTAAATAGTTAATACTATCTAATACTAAATTTAAACATTCTTCAAAAATTTCAGGTTTAGAATATAAACCAGAAGAACTCCATAAACGTATCATTTTTTGTTGTCTATTTTTACATATTTCTATTTTTTTAATTTTATCATTTATTTGATGTTTAACTGTCGATTTAGTTAAATAACCATTCTTGCGTGGATAATGTAGTGTGCCATTAAATTCTAGGAACACGGGAAAATGTTCTGTTTCTATGCACATATCTATTTCATATGGTGGAAATATATCAGTTATATTATGTTTAATATTATATTGTGGTAACGTTAATGATAAAAAAGCATATATAGTTTTTTCTGTTTCAGATGAAAATTTATTGACTTCAACTTCTGGATATTGACTAGCACATTTCTTACAGCAGAATTTCTTTTCAAATTCAAATTGTTTATAAAATTTTTTGAAGGTTAGAGGCTTACCACAGTGAGAGCAGTAGGAAGGGTTTGAATCATAATTATTTTCAAGTTTCGTTATGAATTTAAATTTGTTAAGATTCAATATTAGTACACATCCGTTTCTAATTAATAATGTAGAAACCATATTTTTACTTCTATTGTTAATTTGCTTATTGTTTTGATAATATATATAAAAGTTAAAGATTACATAAAAAAGAGAGAGTGATTTATTTGATTGAAAATGTTAATGTTTGTAAAAGATGTTCAGAATTCCCAACTATAGTTGTGGAAAATATTTGGAAAAATGGTGAAAAAATTTGGCATGCAAAAATATATTGTCATCATGCTTGTGATAATCAAGTTACATATGACGATATTGATTTTGATGTAGCTTTAAATTATTGCATAAAAGAATGGAATAAAATTAAATATTAAACATTGACAACTAACAGTATATATGATATAATATATAATAACAAATATTAAAAGGAGTAGATTAAGTTTTGATTTATCCGTCAGTAACATATGAATTTAAAACAATACCACCACTAAATGAAATACCAATCGAAGAAAATACAAAAGAAATATTAAATCTTAGATATTTTATGGAATTCAAAAAAGATAATTTTAAAGAATCGGAATTTAAACATCTTTGTAGGAGAGTAGCTAAAGTAGTTGCTTCAGCTGAATATAATTACTATAAAGAGAATGACAAAATAACGAAAAGTACTTTAAACAAAATAATTAATCTAGAAGATTCTATATATAATGATATGGTATCACATAGATTTTTATTTAATTCACCAGCATTATTTTCAGCGGGTAATGGACAAAGAACTCAGGATATATATAATGTAGACAGTAGAACCCTTGATACATATGATAAAGTGTTTAACAGTATTACAGAAAATCAAATGATGTTCGCATGTTTTACATTACCTGTTGAAGACTCTTTAGAAGGTATATTTGATAGTGCTAAGAACGCCGCAATAATCAGTAAGTTTGGTGGTGGTGTTGGTGCTAACTTTGGTAAACTGAGAGAGAAAGATTCATTAATTAAAGATGGAATTGCTGGTAAGAGTTCTGGACCAATATCATTTATGCAAGTTTGGAATACTATGGGGTCAGTAGTAGTACAGGGTGGTAGAAGACGTGCCGCATTAATGGGTATGTTATATAGCAATCATCCAGATATTGAAGAATTTGTTACATGTAAAACTGAAGATGGTAATTTGAATTATTTTAATATTTCTGTTGCTATAGATGATTTATTTATGCAAGCTGTTAAAGATGATTTAGATTATTGTCTTATATCACCTAAAGATAATAAGATTGTTAAAACTATTAAAGCAAAAGAACTATGGGATAACATATGCACATCTGCTCATAAACGTGGTGACCCAGGGATATTTTTTGTTGATATAGCAAATAATGATAGTCTTATTAAAGATGAAACAGGTAAATATAAGATTTCAAGCACGAATCCATGTTGTTCTGGTGATACTTTGGTAGCTACTAGTAAAGGATATAAGTATGCCAAGGATATTACTATTGATGATAAACTAATAACTACTCTTGGTATAGAAGACATTAAGAATATTGAAGTGAATGAAAATATTGATTTATATGAAATAGAATTATCAGATGGTGGTACTATAAAAGTTACACCTTCACATCAATTTCAAGCTATGAAATTTGGTAAAGGTAAATCAGCAACTAAGAAATATGAATTTATTAAAGTTGAAGATTTGAAAGTTGGAGATTATATAAGAGTGTTACCAACTATTTTACCTGATAATAAAATTAACACTTTTGGTTTTGATGATTTTGATTTTGGAACTATTATTGGTATTTTATTAGGTGATGGTTGTATTACACAATCACTGATAGATAGAGATAGAATTAAAATATGTTGTGATAAAGATGAAATAGATTGGATAAGAGAAATTGAAAGATTATTAGATAAATATAATATATCTTATAAATTTCATTGCAGAGATTTTAAAGATTGT
>DAOLQA010000057.1:0-6221 GCA_035417885.1 bacterium | reverse complement strand
ATGGATATTTTTAAAAATAAAATATTGCAAACTCATATAAAAAGTGCTTTTAAGTATTCATATAAATTTTATTTTAAATAGTTGACTAAATAACATTCTTATTATATTATGATTTTACTTTTAATTTATATTGAAGGAGGTTTTTATGAGTATAACATATATCCCGCTTCATTTATTAATGTCAAAAGCTAGTTTAACATGTGATTTTCTTAAAAATAGAATAAAAGATGAGGTAGATAGTTTTTATGGCAAAGGGAGCTCTGATAATCCAGACCTAAAAATAGGTTTAGATTTCTTACAGCAATTAGAATATATATTATATTCAGAATCACTAAATACTATAAATAAAAAATCTAACACAATAAAAATAAGAGAAAAATATCAAATAGAAAAATTCAGCAATGATATTGGCAAAATAATAGATAGTATGGAAAAATAAAATATATTTTAGGCATATTAATAATAATGTTAATATGCCTTTTTTATTTGACATTTAGTCAATTATATGTTAGCATAATGAATCTAAATTATTATAATCCTATGAATAGAGAACAAGATATTTTGACATATATTTTAAAAGTTTGCGGTATATTTATTATATCTTTATTTTTTATATTAATTTTATCTAATATTACACAATTTATTAATATATTTAATGAATATAATAAAATAAACAAAAATATAGGTAATATAGAAATAGAAATTAAAAATAAAGATTTAGAATCATTAATACGAGAATCTAAACAACTTAATAATAATCTAAAAATAGCTAAAGAAAATTTAGATAATATTAGATTTATACAAACATTGCCATATATAAAAGAAAATATATCATCTGCTAATGATTTAATAAGTATAGGAATATCTGCGACTAATATAGCCATAAATTCAGAAGATATTATAAAAAATAATAAAACATTAATAGATTCATATAAGAATAATACTTTGAACATCTCTGACCCAAAAACTATAAAGCAGATCCTAGAAATAATAAATTCTAACAAAAATTACATAGACTATGTTGAGAAAAATGTAAATACAATACAAGAAAAAATAGATAAGAATAAATCTAAAACTAAAATACTACCCAAATTAAAATCAAGTTGGAAAGTCGTTATAGATAATTATTCAAAAATAGAAACAATTGCTAAATATATACCAGCCATAAAAGAAGCTCCATCTATATTAGGATTAAATAAAAACGCAAGGTATTTATTGCTTCTAGAAAATAACACCGAATTAAGAGCAACTGGTGGATTTATAGGAACATATGGCATATTAACTATAAAAAATGGGGAAATAGTAGATATATTCACAGATAATATATATAACTTAGATTCTAGATCATATAATAGACTAAAAATAAAGCCACCAGAGTTCTTGCAAAAATACTTAAATATAAAATATTTATATCTAAGGGATTCTAATTATAATCCAGACTATAAAATAAGTGCTAAATATGCAGAAGAATTGTATAAGAAAGAAAGCTTGAGTTCTACAGATGTAGATGGAGTAATAGCTATAACACCAGATATATTAAAAGACCTACTAAATATATTTGGAAATATAAAAATAGATCAAGATACATTTACACCAGAGAATGTCATAAATCTATTAAATTATGAGACAAAGTTTGGATATTGGGAGAAACAAATTTCTACTTCTGATAGAAAAGATATAATCCAGAAAATGGTAGATATTATATTTGAAAAGATAAAAAATACTAATTTAAAAGATTTATATCCAGTTATCATTAAAAACTTAGAAGAAAAAAATGTTTTGTTGTATTTTAATAATGAAAACATGCAAAAATTCGTTGAAGATAAAAATTGGGGAGGAACAGTTAAACAAAATATTGATTCAGATTACCTAGCTGTAGTTGATTCTAACCTTTTATCTGGTAAAAATGATCCTTATGTTAAAAGAGATATAGATTATACATTAAATATAGATAATAAAAAAATAACTGCAACATTATCTTTAACATATACATTTAAATTTGTAGATAATGGGATATATAAAGATATAGATGCATATTTAGATAATTACAAAACATATACTAGAATTTATGTTCCAAAAGATAGTTGGCTAATATCAGCAACAAAAGATGATCAAGAAATAAATAATAAAGATATAGATTTTACAATAGAAAATGAAAAGACAAGCTTTGGCATTTATTTAGTCATACCTCAAGGTAAGTCTGTTACATATACATTCCGATACTATTTACCTGATGAACTATCAAAAAAACTATTAAATAAATATTCTTTAGACTTTCAAAAACAGCCTGGTATATATGGAAATAATATAAATTTTAATATAAATTTAGGAAAACCTATTAAAAACTTGGATGTGCAAACTATAGAGAATAATGAAATAAAATATAAAACATTTCAACAAAATATTAGTATTACTGGGCTTAATAAGGGTGATATAAATGTAAATGCAACATTTTTAAACTCTATAGATATGCAAAAAATAATTAAAAAGGCTAAGGGTGATTACTTAAGTTTTGATAAAAATTAAACAAGATAAGTTTTGCCTTATCTTGTTTTTTTTGATATAATAAATTGTATTTTATAACATAAATTATGATACATACAGAACAATTAGAAACATTTAAAGATAAATTAAAAAATTTAGAAAATAAATTGCAAGATCCTACTATTTTTTCTGATCTTAAAAAGATAGAAGGAATATCAAAAGAATATAAATCTACAAAAGATATTGTAGATGTTTTTGAAGAGTATAAAAAAATAAAAAACGAAATAGAAGAAACTGAAAAAATTATTAGTTCAACAAATGATCAAGAAATGAAAGTTCTTGCAGAAGAAGAAAAAAATAAATTATTAGAAAAAGAACTAGAAATAAATAATAAATTAGAGCTTTTATTAATTCCAAAAGATCCAAAAGATGATAATAATGTGATAATGGAAATAAAAGCTGGCGTCGGTGGAGATGAGGCAGAATTATTTGCTGGAGATTTATTAAGAATGTATTCCTTATTTGCCCAAAAACGTGGATTTGAAATGAATATAATGGATATAGCTAAGAATTCTATTGGGGGAGTAAAAGAAGCAACAATAGAAATTAAAGGAAATGGGGCTTATGGTTTATTTAAATTTGAGAATGGTGTTCATAGAGTGCAAAGAGTCCCAGAAACAGAAAAATCTGGACGAATACACACATCAGCTGTTTCTGTATTAGTATTTCCAGAAATAAGCAATGATATTGAAATACAAATAGATCCAAAAGACATAAGGATAGACACATTTTGCTCTTCTGGGGCTGGGGGGCAATCTGTTAATACCACATATTCCGCTGTTAGAATAACTCATATACCAACAAATATTGTTGTTACATGCCAGGATGAAAGAAGCCAAATACAAAATAAAGAAAAAGCAATGATAGTTTTAAAATCTAGATTATTTGCTATAGAAGAAGAAAAAAGATTAGCAGAAGAAAGTAAAGCAAGACAAAGTATAGGGCATGGTGATAGATCAGATAAAATAAGAACATACAATTTCCCCCAGGATAGGGTAACAGATCATAGAATAAAACTAACATTGCATGGTATAAATAGTATAATGAATGGCAATATAGATCAACTAATAGAAAATTTAAAAATAGCTAAT
This sequence comes from bacterium, assembly GCA_035417885.1. Taxonomy (GTDB): domain Bacteria; phylum Patescibacteriota; class Patescibacteriia; order JAGPKW01; family JAGPKW01; genus JAGPKW01. Next base: position 2,586 of record DAOLQA010000057.1, on the reverse strand, counting down.
ACAAAAGAAAATTTTGGAGAGATAATAGATAAGGGATAATTTTTATGTTATAATATTTATATAAATTTCATTTTGGCTATGTTACATAAAAATAAAAAAATTTATATAAAAATTACAGCAGTATTTTTGTTGCTTATTTTTGGTTTATCTCCAAAAATAATCGTAGTTGCAGAAACATCTCAATACTATGAAGAACAAATTAAAAAATTAAAAGAAGAAACTGAAATTAAAAATAATGCTATTTCTGAAGCGCAACAAAAACAAAATGAATATCAAGCTATTTTAAACCAGAAAAAAACAGAAAAATTAACATTACAAAATCAAAAAGATCAAATAAATACAAGTATATTAGAAACAAGATTTAAAATAGTTGAAATAGAAAATTTAATAGACAAAACTACTCTTGAAATACAAACACTTGGGCTTGAAGTATTACAAAATGAAAATAATATAATAGAGCAGAGGGAGAAAATAGCTGATATGATAAAAATAATATATAAAAATGACAATAGAAGTATTCTAGAAGCATTTTTATTAAACGATTCATTGTCAGATTTTTTAGATGAAATAAAATACACAGAATCTATACAGAACGGACTAGCTTCCATGCTTGATGAATATAATACAAAAAAAGAAGAATTAAAAAATAAAAATGTAGAGCTAGCTCAAAAAAAGATAGATCTTGAAAATCAAAAAGTTACATTAGAAGATGAAAAAGATAATCTAATCAATGAACAACAAAGGTTAGCTTTATTAATATCACAAACTAATGATGAAGAAAAAAAATTCCAGGATATGATGAATAAAGCAATTGCTGACCAAAAAGCAATGGAACAAGAAATTGAAGACTTGCAAAAAGAGATATTGGATAATAATATAAAATTCGCTGATGCAAAAAGAAAAGAAGATATAGAAAAAAAATTATTAGAAATGGGTGGAGCTGTAAGTAATAATAGCTTATCTTGGCCGGTCCCAATGAACACAATAACTACTTATTTCCATGATCCAGATTATCCATTTAAGGATGTTATAGGAGAACATCCCGCAATAGATATCAGAGCTAAACAAGGAACACCAGTAAAAGCACCTGCTCCTGGATATGTAATAAAAGTAAAAGATGGTGGAGCCACTGGATACAGCTATATAATGATTATGCATACAAATGATATAGCAACTGTTTATGGGCATGTATCTAAAATAAGTGTATCAGAAGATCAATATGTTAGCGAAGGAGATATTATAGGGTATTCTGGTGGTACGCCAGGAACTCATGGAGCTGGTCCATTTACAACAGGGCCACATCTACACTTTGAAGTAAGAGTTAGCGGAATACCTGTAAATCCTCTGGAATATCTAAAAATCAAACAATAAATCCGCTAAATGCGGATTTTTATTTATTGAAATTATAATAAAATATTGATATTATATAATCATTAATAAAAATAATTTAATTTTATGGAAAGAGTATTAGCATCTGATACCAAAAAACTTATTGGTAAAGAAGTTTTATTACAAGGATCATTACATAAAATAAGAAATTTGGGTGGTATCTGTTTTGGAATATTAAGAGACAGATCTGGGATCATTCAAATCAAAACAGAAGACAAAGATTCATTATTACCAACAATAAAAAGAGAATCAATTATAGAAGTAATAGGAATTGTAAATAAAAAAGATAAGGCACCAGACGGAGTTGAGGTTGTTATCAATAAATTAAATATTATAAATGAAGTAAAAGAAGATTTGCCTTTTGAAATAGATAAAGATGAAATAAATGCTAGTCTTGACACTATATTAAACTATCGTGCAATTTCAGTAAGAAACTTAAGAATTAGATCTATATTCAAAGTTCAAGCTGTATTATTAAAAGCTTTTAGAGATTTTTTTGAAAATAATGGTTTTACAGAAATTAATACATCAAAAATTATAGAAAATGCAACAGAGGGAGGAACAGAAGTATTTAAAATCAAATATTTTGATAGAGATGCATATCTTGCACAATCTCCTCAGTTTTATAAACAAATGATGATAGGGGCTTTTGAAAGAGTATATGAAACAAATTTTGTATATAGGGCAGAAAAGCATAATACATCTAAACATTTAAACGAGTATATGAGTATGGACGTTGAAATGGGATATATAAACTCAGTTGATGATGTTATGGATATGGAGCAAGAATATTTAAGATATGCTATAAAAGTATTAGATGAGGAATGTAAAGAAGATTTAAAAAGATTAAATGCCACATTGCCAATAATACCACCAACTAGCATACCTAGAATTAAATTTGAAGAAGCTCAAAAAATACTTGATGAAAAATATGGGCAACATTGTTTTGGTGAAAATGATTTTGAGCCAGAGCATGAAAGACTAATAGGAGAATATGCAAAAAATGAACTAGGCTCTGATTTTATATTTGTTACACAATATAAAACAGTAAAAAGACCAATGTATACAATGGTAGATCCAAATAATCCAGAATTAAGTTATGGCTTTGATTTAATGTTTAAAGGATTAGAAATAACAAGTGGAGCTCAACGAGAACATAGATATGATGAACTTATAAAAAATATGGAGAGAAAAGGA
>DAOLQA010000056.1:0-6282 GCA_035417885.1 bacterium | reverse complement strand
TAGATTTAATAGAAAAAATTAAAGATTTACCAATATCTGCTATTATGATTCATGGGAGAACTTATGAACAGAGATTTTCTGGGTCTATAAATACAGAGATGATTAAAAATATAGTTGAATTATATGATAATCATAATAAACCAATTATATTAGCTAATGGTGGCATAGTAACACCAGAAATTGCTAAATCTGTATTAGATAGTACAAAAGTTGATGGTATTGGTATAGCAAGAGGAATATATGGAAAGCCTTTTATATTTTCTCAAATTAGAGAATATTTAGATACTGGTACATATACTAGGCCAGATTTTAACTTAATTAAACAAACGATATTAAAGCATGCAGAATTTTTATTTAATTCTAAGCCAAATAAAGCACATTTAGAATTTAGAAAATATTTATTATGGTATTTAAAAGGAATAGATAATATTAGCACTTTAAGACCAGATATAGTTAGTATAGAGAATATAGATGATATAAAAAAAATTATAGACAAGGCTGAAAAACTGAATCAAAAAAATAGTATTTAATAATACTATTTTTTTTGTGATATTTTTTTTCTATTTTCAAAATTATATAAATCAACAAGTAATGGGCTTGCAACAAATATTGATGAATAGGCCCCAAGTGTTATTCCGACTATTAATGCTAGTGCAAACATTTTTATACTATCACCTCCAAATAAGAAAACTGCAATAAGAGAAAGAAGCGTAGTTATAGTGGTATTTATAGATCTTGCCATAGTTTCATTCAAGCTATTATTTACAATATCTTCAAAATTTCCATTCGTTCTTCTTAAGTTTTCTCTTATCCTATCATATATAACAATAGTATCATTTATAGAATAACCCAATATCGTAAGCAATGCTGTTATAAATAATGAATCGATTTCTACATTTAAGAATTTACCAAGTAATGAAAAAACCCCAATTGTAATTAATATATCATGTATTAATGCTATAATTCCTATTGTGCCATATTTCCATGATTTTATAGGATAAGAAACTTGTTTAAAAGCGAATGCTATATATATTATAATTGCTATTACAGAGATTATAATTGCTGTTGTAGTATTTTTTTGCAGTTCTTTTCCTAATGTGGGCCCAATAGACTCGAATTTTGTTTCTACTATGTCTGGATCTACTTTTTCTTTCAATGCTTCTATAAGTTTTGTTCTATCTTCTTGAGATATTTCTTTAAATCTTAATATAAAGTAATTATCTTGTGTTTTTTGTACCGTAATAGTGCCAGTGCTGTTATTTGCAATATTAGCATTTAAGAAATTAGCAAAAGTATTTCCTGTTGATATATCTACTGTTTGATATACTTTGTCTGATAATTTTAATTCCATTAATGTACCGCCAGTAAAATCTATTGAAGGTTTTAACCCAAACAATATTAATGATATTATTGATATTAAAATCAATGTTGAAGATATAATATACCAAATTTTTCTTTTTTTAATTATTTGTAAATTCATTTTCTTATTAATTAAGTTATAAAGTTACTTTATCCATAATTTTTGATGTTTCTCTAACTTTGTATCTGCTAATTCTAACATAAAGGTTCTTGTAATTGTTATAGCACTAAACATAGATGTTAAAACACCTATTGCTAAAGTTAAACCAAATCCTTTAATGGAGCTTGTCCCAAACTGATATAATATAAAACAAATTATAAGTGTTGTTAAATTGCCATCTCTAATTGATGACCATGCACGTTTAAATCCAATTTGAATTGCATTTTTTAAACTTTGCCCTGATTTCAATTCTTCTTTTATTCTTTCAAATATAAGAATATTAGCATCTACGGCCATACCAATAGACAATATAAAGCCTGCTATCCCTGATAGAGTAAGAGTTATCGGTATTATTTTATATAGAGATATATTAATTAATACATAGATTCCAAGTGTTATATCAGCTATAAATCCTGAAAATCTATAGAATATCAACATATATACAGCAACAAGCGCAAAACCAATTATGGCAGCAATAAAACTTTTATTTAAAGAATCTTGACCTAGTGTAGGGCCAATGGTTTGTTGGTTAATTAATGTTATAGATACTGGTAACGCACCAGAATTTAATCTCATTGCTAATTGTTTTGCTTCTTCTAAAGTAAATTTGCCTGTTATAACAGCTTTCCCTTCTGTTATTGGCTCATTTACAACAGGCTGTGATATTAATTGACCATCTAAAAATATAGCAACTTGCTTACCAACATTTCTTGTTGTTATATCAGCAAATAGCTTTTTACCTTCGTCATTAAATTCTATATTTACTTGTGGAACTCCAGTTAAGTTGTCAAACATAACACTAGCTGATTTAAGTTGTGCCCCAGATAGTTTTGTATTAACCCACTGATTAGTATTTATATAATCTGCCTCTGTTTTTTTCTTTATTAATATTCTCTCAATATCAGCATACTTAACTTGTTTTTCTCCTGATTTATAAATTAAATGATACCCATATTCTGTTTTTACAATGTCAGATATTTCGCCATCTTTTAAACTAAAAGCAGCATCATTAAATTCTTTTATCATATCACCTTCCGCAAACCATCCTAAATATCCACCGGTGGTATTAGCATTTGGCTCGGTTGAATTTTCTTTTGCAAGTTTTATAAATAAATCTTTTTTATCAGTATTAGTATCTATATCTAACTGATTTTTTAAAGCTTCTATTTTACTTTTAGCTTCTGCTTCTGATAAAGTACTATCACAACTTGTAGCTCCTTTATAACATATTAAAATATGATAAGCCTCTATTTTTTTATCTTCTCCAGTTGATATTCTTTTAATAATGTTATATCCTTCTATATTTTCTATTACTTTCCAAGGCACCCCTGCATCCTTTGTCTGTAATGCTTCGTCCACTAAATCTTTAAAATATATATTATCTTCATATACTTTTCCCATTTCTCCGTTATTTTCTTTCGTATATTCATCCTCTGAATATTGTTTTACTAAATCTTCAAATTTATCGCCATTTTTAATCTTTTCTAATATATTGTTAGCTCTTTTTTGGGCGTCAGTATTATATTCCTCCATTTCTTTTTTTTGTTGATCAGTGAGTATCTGCTCTGTATTGGTATTTGGTTCTTTAAATTCCAATAATGGTGTTTCTCCTATCATTTGTATAGCTTTTTGAGTATCAGTAACTCCTGGTAATTCTACAATAACTCTATAATTATTATCAACTTTACTTGTTTGAACTAATGGTTCACTAACTCCAAAAGCATTTATTCTTCTTTCAATTACATCTTTAACTCCTTCAACGGCGGTTAGCTTATCTGATTCTTGAATATTACTTGTATCAGCTTGATATACAAGATGTGTACCACCCTTTAAATCTAGGCCTAAATGTAGTTTTATATCTTTTACAGTATTCCCTATTTTTATATTTGGTCCTTTAGGTATTGTAATTAATACTGTTATAACTGTTAGTATTCCTATTAATATTAGAGTTATATTTAGTTTTTGTTTTTCATTAAGCTTTTTTGCCATATTTGTTGTTGATTATTACTAAAACATGCATTTTAGTATTTTATATATAATTGTGAAAAAGTAAATATGTGTATAAATACTATATAGCTAGGCTGTTAAATAACTGTAGAGTATTTATAGCACAATTTTCCCAAGTGAAGTTTTTAGAATTTTTTAAGCTTAAATTAGCGTATTTTTCATATATTTCATCATTTAATAAATTGATAATAGCAAATTTCATCTCATTTATATTATATGGATTAATAAGTATTGAGTTACAATTACATATTTCGCTCATAGATGAGTTAGAAGATGTTATTACTGGTTTACCATATTTTTGAGCCTCTATTATTGGAAGTCCAAATCCTTCATAAAATGATGGGAATAGTATAACTTTAGCATTTTGATATAAATATTGTTTTTCTTCTTCTGATATATAATTTAATATTTTTATATCATCTTTATAGTTACACGCTTCTATTATCTCTAATATTTTATAATAGCTCTTTCCTATACCTCCGGCAATTATTAATAATGTTTCTTTTAATTTACCATTATCTTTTAATTCAATAAAGGACTTAATGATGCTTTCTATATTTTTTCTTGGCTCAGTAGTATTTATATTTAATAAATATTGTTTCTTACTGATTTGCTTTATTTCACTTCTTATTTTACTTTCTTCTATATTATATTTTGGCTCATCTGTTCCTAAATAAATTGTCTTTATTTTGCTTTCATCGATATTAAATGTCTTTACTATATCATATTTAGTATTATTTGATACTGTAATAATATAATCAAAGTGTTTTAATATTTTATTTATATTGATTATTTTATGCCATAATATACTTTTTTTTGAATAAAATTCAGGAAAATTATAAAAAGAAATATCATGTATTGTTATTATTTTTTTTATATTCTTATTTTTTGAAAAAGCAAAAAAATTTATATTTGGTGCAAAAAAAATATCACATCCATCTACCATTTTGTCTATTTTTGGGTAATTGAATAATTTCATAGACAAATTGATTAACCTATTTGATTTTTTAAAATCATAATATGTAACATTTGGATAATATTTTTTTATTAGAGGAAAATTTTTAGAATTATAAAATAATTTATATTGATTAACTTTATCAATCTCTAATAGATTTTCTATTAATTTTTTTGTATATATACCAACACCAGATAGATTTTTCTGAGCTAGATTTCTTATATCAATACAAATTGTCATTTTATTTTTTTAAATTTTCAACAAAATTTATAATTTGCTCTCTGAATCTGTCCTTGTTAAATTTTTGAGCATAATTTTTTATTTCTATAGGGTTATATTTTGTATGATCAAAATTTATTATTGCATTTTTTAGATCTTCTTTTGTTTGTTTTTCAAAAAATTCTCCAGATAATCCAGGCATAACAGTTTCAAGTGCCCCACCTTTTTTATATGCGATTACTGGTCTCCCAACCATCATAGCTTCTACTGGTGTTATACCAAAATCTTCTTCTTGTGGGTTTATAAAAGCGATGCATTTTTTTAAATATTCAAATTTTTTATCATCTGGTTGGTAATCTAAAAATTCAATATTATCATTTACAACCATTTTCTTTAATTCATACTCATATTCTCCAGTACCTATAATTTTTAGTTTATATTTTGATGGTAATTCATTAAAAGCTTGTATTGCAAGATCTACTTTTTTATATGGTCTTAAACGAGTAACTATTAAAAAATAGTCTCCTATTTCATCTTTATTTATTGGGTCTATTTTTGGATCATCTACTGGAGGAACTATGACAACACTATCTTTTCTATAAAATTTTTTTATTCTATTTTTTACAAATTCTGAATTTGCTATGTAATAATCTGGTCTTTGACTAGCTATAAAATCCCATTGTCTTATCTTTAACAAAGATTTTCTAACAAATATTTTTGCAATTTTTGGTAAGTTCAAATCAGCAACATAAGAATGTGTATCATCCCACAAATATCTAGTTGGCGTATGACAATAGCACACATGTGTTGTATTTGTTTTTGTTATTACTCCTTTAGCAAATGATGAAGAGGAAGATATTACAAGATCATATTCGCCTAGATCAAAAGTTTCAATAGCTTGAGGCATTAAGTTTAAAAAATATTTAAAAAAGTTAATACCTAAGTTTAGTGGAAATCTTTGTATAAATGATGTTCTAATATCTTTTCCATCAAATGCACCATTCATTTTATCTTTATCATACACTAATGTATATATTGGAGCATCTGGGAAAATATCGCTTAATTCTAAAAGTACTCTTTCAGCACCACCAAATTGATTTAATTGTTCATGCACAAGAGCTATTTTCATATTTTTTATTCTTTATTTTTTTATAATTTTGTTTAAATTCTTTTATTCCAAATTTTAATACTTCTTTTTTAAATATTAAATAATATATCATTTTTTTAGATTCTTCATAGAATATAAAAGGAAATTTTAATATTAACTCTTTTGTGTCTAAATTTTTTAACAAAAGATAAAGATGATTTCTATATGAAAGCTTTGCTAAAAATTCTTTATCATTATTTTTTCTTTTTATTGTATCTTTTATATTATTGCTACCACCGATAAATCCTCTTTCATGATAAGCTATGGCTTCATGTAAATATATTGCTTTATAACCAGCATTTTGCAACCTCCATGCTAAATCTATATCTTCTTTATACATGAAAAAATCATTATCAAAATATTCATATTTACCATGTTTTATTTTTTCTATTGCAGATCTTCTATACATTACAAGTGCTCCAGATATTCCAAAAA
>DAOLQA010000055.1:0-6781 GCA_035417885.1 bacterium | reverse complement strand
TGGATTATATAATCCTTCTTTAAGTTTTGGTTTTTCAGAAAAAATATAGCAATATAACAATCTAAATGATCTTTTAAAAAAGATTTATAAGGCTTGTGATTAGATATATGATAGTTTTAAAAAAATTAGTAATTTATATATAAAATGTAATAATGATTTAATAGATTTAGTTAACGAATCAGATGAATTATTTGATATATTAAAAGAATTTGTATATTAATTATTTAATATAACATGAGGAAATAAAAATGAATAATTATAAAAAAATAAAATTATTGAAACTTTTAAGAGAATATAGTAATGATTTAACTCAAGAAGATGATAAAAAATTATTGTTTAAATAGTAGAAAAGTTTATTAAGTGAAAATAATACTAAAGAATTAGAAAAGTTTAAAAATTTTTGGTTAAAAAATTATAATAGGGCAGGCATATTTGATACTCCAAAATAGAACTTTGAGGATTTATTTCAAGTAAAACCTAATGGACGTATTTTGTTTGGAGGAGTTGTGGTTTTAGATGATCTTAAAAAGTTAATTAAGGAATTATCAACATATTCATTTCCTGGCATATCAAAAAGAAATGGCATAACGCAATCTAAGCTTCTAAAGTTATTGAAAGATTATTTTAAAATTAAGTAATATTGAGTTTTTAAGGTTATAATTTAATATAACATGAGGAAATAAAAATGAATAATTATAAAAAAATAAAATTATTGAAACTTTTAAGAGAATATAGTAATGATTTAACTCAAGAAGATGATAAAAAATCAATGGTTTTGAGAAACAAAGTATTTAATGACGCTAAGAGATTAGCCTTAGAAATGTTAAGAAGGAAATAGGATAAAATTAATTCTTTACCTATTATTAGTGGTAAATATAGAAATTTAAAATTGCCTGTTAATAATAGGATTCATTTTACTATTACTGATTCTTCTAAAAACCCTCAGAAGGGTGCAAGTGTAAAAATAAGGCCTGATGAAAGAGAAAACATTGAAATGGCTGAAAAGATTCTTAATTATAATTTAAATAAAAAAATAAGAAATGTAACTAATTATAATCGTAATCTAGATAATCAAATCTTTAAATGTGCAAAAGGAGCTTTTGATTCTATATATTGGTTTTACAATTTTTGTTATTTATTAATATAGTTATAGAACATAAATTTAATATATTCTTTAGGTGATAATTGGAATATAATACTTAGTCTTTTCACATATAAAAATCTTACACAATCAACTAATGTAATCAAAGAAGTTAATGTTAATAATATTTCTGAAGATAATATTAATGAAATTGATAAATAGATAAAATCAAAATTATAGTATATAATTTAGTATATGATAGCAGGTTATGAAAATTTAAATACAAATTATATTACTAATATGCTAAAACTATATAATATTTTAAAAGATAATGATTTAGAAGATGCTTATTATGAATTGATAAAATAAAGGAGAAAATAAAAAATGAATAAAAGAGATAAAATAAGATTATTAAATTTGCTTATAGAGCAAGAAGAATAGCAAGAAGAGGATATAATAAAACTAAAAAACGAATTAATGTTAAAGTTAAGTCAAGATATTTTAAGAGATTTAAGAAGATATTAGTTATATATGGATAGAAAACCTATTATAACTGGTAGAAGCAACAGAACCAATATAAAGTTATTGAAAGTTAGACCCATACATTTTGTTTTAAGAAAAGAAGTTAGAGGCCCAAATGATAAACATATGGAAATAAATATTTAGCCAGAAGATAGATATTAGGATTCTACTGCTTCATAGTTATAGTTTAAATTTGCCCACTATTTTAATGATAAAATAAAAGAAGCAATAACAGATGATAATGATTATGATAAATTAGAATCAGCTGTATTTGATTGTATACAATATTTAGATGATGCACGCTTAAAATTTAGAATTAAAATAACAGAAGATTATATATTTAATGATAAAAATACACCACTTTATATATGGGTTAGTTATAATACACCCGCAAGTTAGCAATTTGCTATTAAATCAAAAAAACATAGAGCTACTCTTTTAAGTAATGGTTTTAGTTATTCTCTTGACGATTTAACAGCGGATAACTTGAATGAAAAATAGAGAAAAATATATAATGATTTCAAAAATAAAATATTGCCAGCAATGAGAGATTCTTTTGATTATATTAATGAAGAATATGTTAAAAAAATGACTATTATATATAATATTTTTAAGGATTATGATAGATTAGATTTATATAAAATATTGGTAACTCAATAAAATTATACAATCATTAAAAATGAATAAAAGAAATAAAATAAGGTTATTGTAGTTACTTAGATAGCAAGAAGAGGATTTTATTAGATTAAGAAATTAGTTAATGTTAAAGTTAGGGAAGGATATTTTAAGAGAATTACAGGCATATTAGGTATTTGTTAATAGATTATCAATTATTACTGGACGAGGTCGTAGTTTTAATATTAAATTTATAAGAAATAAACCAATTAAGTTTTAGTTAATACAATATGGCAATATTGATAGTGATTCATTCAAAATAAATATAAGAAATGGAAATATTAAGAATACAGCTGAGCATATATTAATGGCAAATTGGCAGATATATCATACTGAAATAATGAATGCTTTATAGGATTATTATGGTGATAAAAACATTGTTAATGATATTTTTAATGATTTACAATAGAATATATATTATATAGAATCTTATTTAAAAAAAGCATCTGCCAATGCTGTAATTTTAATAGAACCAAAAGATACGAATAGTAGTAATGATGATTTATATAATATATTTATAACGATTAAAACTTATGGTGCAAAATTACATTTTAATAAACCTAATTATGAAATAAATGCATATTCTATTAAGGGGATTATGCCAGATAATTTAAATGTAAAATAGAAAGAAATATTTAATGATATAAAAGAATAGTTATTTATTATAGAAAAATCTTTTATGTAGCTTAATAGATAGTATATAAATTTAATGACTAATGTATATAACATATTTGTAAGACGTAAAATGCTAGATTTATATAATAAATTAATAACATAAATAGAAATTATAATATATAGGAGATATTCAAGATAATATGACAAAAAGAAAATTTAATAAAAAATATTTAAGATAGTCATAGTTTATTGATTATGATTAGGAATTTGAAAAATATAGATAGACTTTATTAATTTTATATGGTATAGATTTAAATTTAATTTCTTTAAATAAGTTATAGGGTGGTAAGGCTGATAATATGCGCATATAGTAGATTATAAATATACCATTAGAACAAATTATTGATGGAATAGAAATTTAGATGGAACATACTTATAGTCCAGAAATTGCATTATAGATTGCCTTAGATCATTTATATGGTGAAAATAAAGAATATTATACTTATTTGAAATAGATGTAGCAATAGTATTAGGATCATACTGACTTTGAATTTCAAGTTATTGAAACAAAAAGAAAAAGATAAGGAAATATATAGAATGAACAATTATAAAAAACAAAAATTATTGAAATTACTAAGAGAATATAGAAAATAGAAAATATTATAGCAATCTGAAACTTTTGAATATGCTAATCAATTAAGAAAACTTCTAGATTATATAGAAGTACAATATAATGAAAAATTGATGCATAAGATAGTAGTTGGTAAAATGTATAAAGGAAGTAAATATTTATTAGGTATAGATTATTGTAGTATTAATTATTTTTCTTTGAGAACAGGTCATGATTCTTATAAAACAAGATATAATTTATAGCGAGTAATATCAGATAAAAGTAATGATAAATATATCAAACTTATGATAAATGGCGATGTGCCATATAATGAAAGAATATTATCTAAAAAGTAGTATAATTTAAAAACTGTTTATACTATATTCAAGAAATACAATAGATTAGATTTATATTATAAAAATAATGTAGATGCAGATATTAAATTTAAATTAATATATAAATTAAGTAATTTAAGTAATATTATTCATAATTTTTATGCTGATAGTGTGATTATTATTAGAATTGATAATGATAAAATTCGGATAGAAAATATGGATGATACAATAAAAGATACATTTTCAAGTGGATTAAATAAGATATATTTAGAAGTAGATAATATTGTCAAAAAGTTATAGAAACAAATAGATATTATAGACAATACTTATAAAGAAATAGATAAATTTATTGAAGATCATAATTTAGAATAGTTTATAAAAGAAATAAATTAGGGAATGCAATAAATATAATTAAAAAAAAGGAATCATTATATGAAAGAACCATTAAAATATATTATTATTACATTAATAGTATTATTAATAGGAATAATATCTGGTTGGTATTGGCATAAATCTACTGTTAAGCCTGTTATAATATAGAAACCTGGATAGACTATCACTATAACTTAGTGGAAAACTAATACAGTTACGGTATAGAAACCTATTTAGCATTATATATAGGTTATTAAATGGCAGGATAAACCCGTATATGTATATAGTTTAATTGATACTATAATAACGAATAAATATTAGTATTAGAATTTTTTACAATCACAGGGTAGTGCAATTCAAGATATTATTTCATTTAATGTATAGACTAGAGATTAGATTAAGACTTATGCAGATACTACCTTTAATAATAGTTATTTACAATACAAATAGAATTTAAGAATAACAGATTTTGTTTATAAACCCGCTCCTATTGAGATAAAACCTAAATAGATTAAAAGTAAATTACAATTATATGGGAATGTATCAGTATAGAAATAGAGCAATAATTTAACACCTTTTGCTGGTATTAGTGCTTTAATGGGATAGAAATATCAAGTTAATGCTGGCATAAATTTAGATAAGAATTATTATCTTGGTATAGGTTTGAAATTTATTGATTGGAAATAAAAAAAAGGAAATAAATAAAATGAATACTTACAAAAAACAAAAATTATTGAAATTATTAAGAGAATATAAATTGAGTTTAATAAGAGAGAGTATTGATGTTAAACCCGGTGATATTATAGAAATAGATTTAAAGGCATTATCAGCAAATAAAGATAAATTTTTACCGCCACATTTGGGTTTGATTAGAAACGTTATTAAAAAAAGTAATAATAGAGCATATGTATTTTAGGTTGATAAAGATAGTGTATAGATTGCTTCTTCAAGAATGGAGGCAATAATATTGGGAGCTGTACAAATTCCTAAATATCTTATTAAAAGAATCATAAAGCAAAAAAATGGATAATAAAAAGGAAATAAATAAAATGAATACTTACAAAAAACAAAAATTATTGAAATTATTAAGAGAATATAAATTGAGTTTAATAAGAGAGAGTATTGATGTTAAACCCGGTGATATTATAGAAATAGATTTAAAGGCATTATCAGCAAATAAAGATAAATTTTTACCGCCACATTTGGGTTTGATTAGAAACGTTATTAAAAAAAGTAATAATAGAGCATATGTATTTTAGGTTGATAAAGATAGTGTATAGATTGCTTCTTCAAGAATGGAGGCAATAATATTGGGAGCTGTACAAATTCCTAAATATCTTATTAAAAGAATCATAAAGCAAAAAAATGGATAATAAACTTGATTTTTCTCTATAGAATTTAAATAATATATTAACATAGGGTAATGAATAGTTAATAAATTACAAGAATAAAATATATACTCTAAGGAATATAAAACCTAAACAATTTAATAAGGTTAATATAGACATTAATGGAGATTTATATATTGAAAAATAGGATGGTTCTAAAGAATATATTAAACCTAGATAGTAGTATGGATTAATGCCTACATTTTGTCCTGTATGTGGCAGAATAATGGGGAAAAAACAATTTGATAGATTTTATTGGGGTATATACAAAAGATGCTCTGATTGTTCTATAAAGTATTAGGAATAGATGAAAGATAATGGCACTTTTAATTTATTTGCAATAAATTATATGAAAAATAAATTAGTTTATACTTGTAATAGAGCTATATAGTATTACAAATAGATTAAAAAATAGTCTAAAAAATAGATGGTACTGAATTCAATTGGAGATATAGAATAGTGGAGCGTGTAGGATCAATAGTATTTCGAAAAAAAGATATAGGAAATAATTAAGTAGATTGAATAGTACAGAGACAATGCCATACAATACTTTGATTCTCTATAGTCAACAACTCCCCACTTAGCACCATAGGTGCTTGAAGTGGAGGCTTGAAGAAGCCTTAGTTGACTAGCCTAAGCGAAAGCTACGTTAGGTAATTGCATACCCTAGAATGATGCCCTAGTTCTAGGCTCTATGGTGGCTCTGTAAACAGTCCTGAGGGGTAAGGACAGTCAACCACGATTTTTAGAGTTTTCTTGTAAAACACACATTACCTAACATTGGCGAAGGGCAACAACTCTTAAAAGGAGGAATACTTTATGTTAGTATTCGTAAAAAATAAGCATGGTGAAAATTTAATGCCATGTAAACCAAGTAAAGCAAGAAAATTACTAAAACAAAAGAAAGCTAAGATAATTAGTTATAAACCTTTTACAATTCAGCTTTTATACGGAAGTAGTGGCTATAAACAACCTGTAACTTTAGGTGTAGATTTAGGCTCTAAACACATAGGAATAGCAGTAACAAGTGAAGATAAAGTTCTTATAAAAGGAGAAAGTCAACTAAGAGATGACATAAAGGAAAATTTAGATATAAGAAGGCAGTATAGAAGAAGTAGGAGATATAGAAAAACAAGATATAGAAAACCTAGATTTAATAACCGAAAGAGACCAGAAGATTGGC
>DAOLQA010000054.1:5315-6791 GCA_035417885.1 bacterium | reverse complement strand
CCGCACACTATAACAATCCTTTTATTTTTTTCTAGTTGTTGTTCCACAATTGTTTTCACGCTTTTTAAAAAGTTTATATCTATTTCGTTGGGGACTATTAAGGAGCCCCCAATTGATATTATAATGGTTTCTCTTTTATCCATATGTTTATTATTTATATTTTATTAATCCATAGACCATGCACATTACAATATATTCTTATATATGCAATATCGTCAGATTCTATATTAAGATAAGCTTCTGGCAGATCCCCAGGCTTTAAGAATTTTTTATCTATTTTTCCATCATTGGTTATAACCTCAATAAATTCTATATAATGAACTTCTTCCATTGGATGAGGCATAGATCCAACTTTTACAACCATTCCTTTATCTGTTTTTTCTATTACTGGTATATGTTTTTCTTTAGAAAATTCTTGATGATCAGTTTTTTCTTCTAATAATTCCATTGGCTGTCCACAGCATACTAATTGTCCTCCACCAACATGAGTTACTTCTACTATGTTGCCACATATGGGACATTTATATATTTGATTTCTTTCCATATAATTTAAATTAATAATTAATCATTAATAAAATTATATCATTTTTTATCTTTTTCCCCAAGACTAAAATTTTCTATTATTATTTTTTTATTTAATACATTCTGCTGTATATCTTTGCTAGAATTTTCAGATAATATTTTTAAAAAAGTTGTTTGAGTTTCTTCATCCATTATTTGTGGCTGGCTTTTTATGCTTTGTAATGGAATTATATCAAAAGTTAAATTATTATTTATTGTTAATCTTATAGCATAATTTTGCTGAGTATCTTTTGAAAAATATTGATCAAATACAAAATTTCCAAGAGAGTAAAATATTAATTTGTTGTTATATTTTTCTATTTCTTGTACTACATGTGGATGTCCTCCAATAATTAAATCAATTCCAGAATCTATTAATTTATGAGCTAAGGTTTGTTGCACATTATTTGATTTTTGATTATATTCATTACCCCAATGGATAAATACAATTTTAAAATAGTTATTTTTTTTATTTATAGTATTCTTAACTTCATTTTCTATATTTGTAATACATAAGTTAGTTTCTTTTTCACAATCTGTATTAATCATATTAATTCCAATAAATAAAAATGGTATATTATTAATATTTTTTTCAAAAGATATGTATTCATTTCTGTTATAATAATCACCAAAAAAATCTATATTATTATCTTTTAAAATTGTTTGAGTTTCAATAAATCCATTAGAGTCTCTATCTTGCATATGATTGTTTGCAAGTTGCATTAAGTTAAATCCGTTTTGTTTTAAAATACTAGCAGTATATTCTGGTAATGAAAAAGACATAGAGCCCGTTGGAACTTGTTTATGGTTTTTATTTATAGGTCCTTCTAAATTTGCTATTCTTATATCATTTTTTTCACTAAGCAGATCTTGTAATTTTAAAAAAGGATAATTGTTATTGTCTTTAGATAATTC
>DAOLQA010000054.1:0-5215 GCA_035417885.1 bacterium | reverse complement strand
TGGCACATTGATATCTATAATCATTGCTTAATGCTGTTTTTTCATCAATATAAAATCCAATATGTTTATGTAATTTTTTGCTTTCTTGATCTTCTGCTTCATCCCATATTAAAATGTCTCCCTTTGATAGATCATCAAAGCTAGATAGTTTCCACCCACTATTAAGTAGATCTTTTATAGTAGAATCAACGGTTGTATGTTGTGATGATATAAGATGATTTAAATACAGAATGGAAGAAACAAATGTTGCACACGATAAATTACCATCTTGCAATATATCTATTATTTCTCCATTATCATTTTGTATGTAAAAATGTCTAAAAATTTTTATTCCTTCTGCATTATCAAGCATAGATAAAAAATTTTTATAATATAAATATTTCATATATTTTATATTAATTCTTTAATATGATATTATAGCATGTTTTTATATTTTTTTATCATTAATAAGTAAAATAAAAAATCTAAGAAATTCTTAGACTTTAATTGGCGGAGAGTAAGGGATTCGAACCCCTGATACCTTTCGGTATAACGGTTTTCAAGACCGCCGCATTCAACCACTCTGCCAACTCTCCAAAAACAATAATATAATTCTATTATATCTTGTATTTTTAGTCAATAATTAGAATATATTAAAATATTCCTATTTTTTGGTATAATAACTATATAATAAATTAAATAGAATAATATGGAAAAGTTTAATCAAGATAAAATTGCAAAATATGGCAATGTTTTGCATAGTTGGTATTTTAAAGAATTTGAAGAATATCATAGAGGTACACTTTGGTATATTATATTTATAGCAGTAATAGTGGTATTAGCAATATATTGTTTTAAGACAAGTAATTTTTTATTTTTAATTATTGTTATAATGTTTGTGATGCTTGAAGTAATGTTTAAATTTAAAAAACCTAATGATGTTTTATTTGCTATATATGAATCTGGGATATTATATGAAAATTATTTTTATTTTTGGGATGAAATAAAAGAGTATTATATAATTTATGATGTAGATAGAAATGTTAAAAGATTATATTTTATATTTAAAAAAACCAGGGAGTCAAGCTTATGTATAGACTTAGAAAATCAAAATCCTGTTGTTATAAGGGAAACATTAAATAAATATATAAAAGAAAATTTAGATAGAAAATATGAGCGTTTTGGTGATCAATTATCTAGGATATTAAAATTATAAATGATGACAATTAATTCTGATATAAGAGAAGTAAAGGGAGTTGGAGAAAATATACAAAAAAAATTGGAAAAACTTGGTATAAAAACTATTGAAGATTTTTTGTTTTATTATCCTTTTAGATTTGAGAATTATGGAAACTTAAAAAAGATAAACGAATTAAAATTAAATGATAGATGTATTTTTTTAGCAAGGGTAGAATTAATAGAATCTAAAAGGAGTATGGTCAAAAGAAAAAATTTTATTAAAGCTATTGTAAAAGATGATACAGGGAAAATAGAAATTATATGGTTTAATAATCCATGGGTGAAAAATTCTATAAAGCCAGGAGAGCTATATTATTTTATTGGTAATGTTAGTATTAATGGAATAAAAAATATAGAAATAATAAATCCAATTTTCAGAAAGTATAATAAGAATTATAAATTAAATAATGAAATTATCTTTCCAATATATAGGACAACTAATGGGCTAAAACAGATAACTTTTAGAAATATTTTTGAGAGAATTATTAATAATAATATTGAAATAAAAGAATATCTGCCAAATAATATATTAAAGAAATACAATTATTTAGATATAAATAGGTCTATTAGATTTATTCATAAACCTCAATCTACAGTGGAGTTAAATAGATCAATAGATAGATTAAAATTTGATGAATTATTTATATATCAGCTTATAAATGAATTAAGAAAAGAAATAAATAAATCAAAGAAGTCTATAAGTATAAAATTTTTTGAGAGTGAGACAAAAGCATTTATAAATTCTTTAGATTTTAAATTGACTGATAAGCAAAGACAAACATCATGGGAAATTTTATTGGACATGAATAAAACGACTCCAATGAATAGATTATTAGAAGGTGATGTTGGTTCTGGCAAAACCATTGTATTTTTAATTGCAACATTAAATGTTATATTAAACAATCTAAGTGTTTGCATAATGGCTCCAACATCAATACTTGCTAACCAACATTATAAGAAAATATGTGAGTTATTTTTAGATAAACCATATTTTAAAAAAGATATAAATATTTGTTTGCTTACAAGTGATAATATTTTATTGAATAATAAGAAAATAAATAAAAAAGAATTATTGAAATTAATTAATGACGGGAAAGTAGATGTATTAATTGGAACGCATGCCTTAATATCAAACAATATAAATATAAAAAATTTAGGTCTTATTGTAGTTGATGAGCAACATAGATTTGGAGTTTCTCAAAGAAAAAGAATAAATGAAAATATAAATAGGGTAAATAATGAAAATTTTTATCCACATTTTTTATCAGTTACAGCTACACCAATTCCAAGAACATTAGCTTTAACGTTTTATGGGGATCTTGATATATCTATATTAGATGAGAAGCCATTATATAGAAAAGATATTATCACAAATATTACAGATGATATAGATATGGTTTACAATTTTATAAAATCTGAGGTAGAAGGAGGGAGCCAAGTTTATGTAATTTGCCCACTGATAGAATGTGAATCTGATAGTGAAGATATCTTTGAATTAGAAATAAAATCTGCTAAAAAAATGTTTGATAATTTTATTACTAATCCAGATTTTAAAATGTTTAAAATAGGGTTATTACATGGGAGGATGAGGGATAAAGAAAAAGAAAAAGTTGAAAATGAGTTTTACTCTGGTAATATTGATATATTAATTTCTACATCAGTTGTTGAAGTAGGAATAGATGTAATAAATGCAAATGGTATAGTAATATTTGGTGCAGAAAAATTTGGTTTAGCACAACTTTATCAGTTAAGAGGTAGAGTGGGGAGAGGGGATAAGCAATCTTATTGTTTGTTGTATATAAATAGTAGTAATGAAACAACTATACATAGATTAAATAATTTAGTAAATGCTAAAAGCTCATTTGAATTAGCAGAAATGGATATTAAAGAAAGAGGATTTGGTGAGATATATGGTTTAAAACAATCTGGACATATACCAGAATTAAAAATAGCATCATTTTTTGATTATGAAATAATAAATAGGGCAAAATTAGAAGCAAGAAATATTATTAACAAATTGGATAATTATAAAATGTTAAAAGATAAAGTAGAGCAAAAAGAACTTGATATACATTTTGAATAATTGTTAACATATTGGTAAAATATAATATATTTGATATAATTAAGAAATAATAAAGGTTTTAATTTTATGCTATTTGGTCAATCACAAAAGAGCTTTTTGGGTATAGATATAGGCGTTGCAAGTATAAAATTAGTTGAATTAATAAATGATAATCATATTGCACGTCTTAGAACTTATGGCTATATAGAACATGGTATTGATATTATAAGAAATGATGATGATATTTCTTTTGAAAAAATAGTTGAAGCAATTAAGTTTATAACGAGAAAATCTAAAGCCATGAGTAGCAAAGTCATAGCTTCACTCCCAAGCTATGCTGTTTTTAGTTCTGTAATAAATATTCCAGCAATGAATAAAAAGGATTTAGCAGAAGCAATACATATTGAAGCTAAAAAATTTATACCAATACCATTGAAGGATGTTGTTTTAAATTGGCAGATTTTAGGAAATCCTAAAATACCTACTGGTCTAATAAAAAAAGAGGAGACTAATAATTATAAAATATTATTGACTGCAGCTCCTAAGACAATAGTTAATAAATATATCAATATTTTTAAAGCCTCAGGCTTAGAGCTTATAACTCTTGATATTGAATCTTTTGCTATGATTAGATCTCTTGTAGGTAATGATCCATCTGTAGTTATGATCTGTAATATTGGAGATAGTATCTCATCAGTTTATGTTGTGAAAGATGGGATTCCAATTATAAGTAGGAGTATAGATTTTGGCGGGAAAAAGATAAGTCAAAATATTGCCAATATTTTAAATATAGATATAAAAAAGGCTGAACAATTTAAAGAAGACCATGGTTTATCAGGAGATTTAAATAATGGTATATCTAAAATAATTGCGGATAGTCTTCAACCAGTTTTAGATGAGATAAAGTATGCATTAGTAATATTTCAGGGCCAATCAAATGAAATATTAGAAAAGATTATTTTAACTGGAGGAAGTGCGTCTTTATTGAATTTATCAGAATTTATCAGCAATAAATTTAATAAAAGAACTTATCTAGGGAACCCATGGGCAAGGGTTGATTATCCAGAAGAATTATTCCCAGTATTAGAAGAGATAGGTCCCAAATTTTCTGTTGCAATAGGATTAGCGCAAAGAGAAGCTGAAAAATAAAAAGCTCAAGAAGTTTTTTATAAGGCAATACTTATATATGTAAAAAATAGAGTGAATTTTAATATTAAACTTGAATTTGATCCCATATTTTTAAATTAAGAAGATGGGTGATTTTAAGAAATAAATTTAAATTAATAATGTCAGGAGTTTTAGATTATTTAATACAAAACAAAAGAATCACAGAAAGTGAAGCTAATAGTATTATTATGAGGGCATTAAAGAACAATACTAATGAAGAGGATATTATATTAGACAGAAGGATATTACAAAGTAGTGAGCTTTTAGAAATTAAGAGTAATATTTTTAAACTACCAAGCATTGATTTATCTAATAAAAAAATTAAAAAAGAATATCTGAATATTATACCAAAAGAAATTGCTGAAAATTATAAATGTATAGTATTTAATAAAGAAGGGAATATTTTAAGTGTAGCTATATTAGATCCATTTAACCATAATATAAAAGAAGTGATAGATTTTATTACAAGAAGTAAACAGTATAATATCCAATATTATGTGACGTCAAATCCAAGTATAGTATCAGCTTTAAAACAATATAAATCAATAGATGGGTGGATAGATAGACTTTCTAGAGATAATATAGAAAGATCTATGATAAAAGATGGGGGCAATATTAAGCCATTAATTGATATTAATTCTTCAGTAGCTAATGTTGTTAGCACAATAATACAACATGGCATACAAGAATCTGCATCGGACATACATATAGAGCCCACAAGAGAAAATACAAGAGTTAGATATAGAGTTGACGGAGAATTATATACAT
>DAOLQA010000053.1:0-7166 GCA_035417885.1 bacterium | reverse complement strand
CAGGGTTAAATAGGTAATAGGTCTTTTTCATTGGTTAATAATTTATAGGTGATAGAGGATCATTAAAAATTCTCTTCTTTTACATAACAAAAATCGTAATAACTACAGCTTTTGCATATTTTAGCATTTATTACTGGAGGGCAATTATCAGCGCTTATCAATTGAGCAATTTTTTCTTCTATTTCCTTGATTTTTTGCCTATCTGCATCAGTCAGCTCCACTTTAGTAGTTTGTCTGAGTTCTGGATATTCTAATATGCCTGTGACACCATCTATGCCATTTCGCTCTAGTACATAAATATAATATTTCACTTGCCAGATATGCGCCTCCTCCACTTTGTCTGAACGCTTAATTTCATGAATCACTTTATTGCGAGCATCATAATAATCGATTTTTATGCCATCGATTTCCACTTCTTCATATCGTTCAGAACGTTGTGGATAACTTGTCTCGTGAATGAGTTTGCCATCATTCACTAGGTCGGAGGTCTGCTCCATATTGATGCCATTGGCAAACAGCCAGAGCTTTCGTTGGCAAACCTGATAATAATTGAAGTGGATCCCGGTAATTGTCATATGTTAGAAAATTAAATAAAATAGCTGGTATCAATTTTTTCAGAATCAAAACCTGATTCTGGTGAATAACACAAATTCCAATTCAATAAATATTGTAAACCATATTTGCCTTTATCAGATTGAAGCATGTCTGCAATAGCTTCGAGTTGCTTTCGATAAACAGAAATACTAAACTGTGACATTATGGAACCAATCTTTTTTAATTCAGATTTTGAAGGCATAAAATGTTTTAATTTAATAATTTAAAGTTTTATAGAGTGAATAGGATTTTGATGATCTAATATGAGATAATGGTATTACATAAATATTTTTAATTCTTTTTGTTTTTTCTTGACTATAAGTATTAATATTAGAAAACTTAACAGATGTATGGAAATCGTCAAATTCTTGTAATATACCATAGTAATTGAAATTTTTTTCATCTAATATTTTAACATTAGCTTCACTTGGAGTATCATTGTATTTAATAAATTGGAAAAAACAACCACGCTTACCAAAATAATTAATAGTGTGTAAATAAGTTTTTAGAAAATTAGTTTCTTTTTCATTGTTAGTCTCAAAAATTATTTCTATTTCATTATCAATATAAATGTATTCTCTAAATCCAATAGTAGGCTTAAAAGGCTCATTTTCTCTTTGTTTTTGTATTTTTACAAAGCAATTATTTACACAAAAAGTTCCTTTAATGAAATAGCTGATATTTACATTTTTAATAATATCAAATAGGTCTTTATTTTCTTCAAAATCTACACCTCCTAACGAGATAGATTGACTAATAAAAGCCATTCTAATTGAATATGGAGAAGGTAAAAATAAAGATTTACCACCAGAGCTAGTTGAGTTGCTATCTCGCAATGAGAATAATGTTGTTGGTTTATAAATTGCTGAAAATTTCATAATTTTTCAACTTATTTTAGGGATTGAATAAGGTTCATAATTCATCAAATCTGCCAATATTTTAGAAAGATCCCCCAATCCATTAAATTCTGATAAATTAATAGAATCATTTTCAATGTTATTCAAGTTTTCAGCTATTTTAGTAATTTCCTCTTTATAATCTGGATTAATTGCACTTATAGTAGGAGCAGGTATTAATTTTTTAGAAATAGCTACCACACCACGAAAATCAGTAATATGAGGTTTTTGAGTGCTAGTCATAGCACCTTTAGGATCTAGAAATGAATTTATTAAACTTTGTATAATGCCTTTAAATCTATTAATTCTTTCATTTTCATCTATAGCATAAACTCTTGTTATATCATTTAATCCAATTCTATATACATCTATATTACAAACAAATGCATATATCCCATGATTAGCAGGTCTATGAAATATGTTTTGTCCTTCATTAGAACTTTCACCTCTTTTACCAGTTGCATCTGAAACTAATTTAGTATGTAAAAAAGTTTCAGTATTGTTTTTATCAGGTATACCTATAGTCCAACCAAATTCTATTATTGATTTTCTTGCAACATTTTTATTTGTTTTACCAATAGATGTTATTAGTACACCGTGGCAATCATCTATTATACATTTTTCAATGACTGCATTTATTACATCTTTATCTATTATATCTTTTTCAGAGAAAAAATTAGCTAATTCTTCCCCACCAGACAGGCGATTAGGGTTGCCAATCTTACAATTAGAGCAAAGATTTAAATTATTAACTTTGGCATAGTTTATTAAATGTGCAGTATGTATATGCTTAAACATATCTCCACTTATTCCATTGACAGTATATTCCTCGCCTTCTTTATTAATAATTGTTAATTGTCGAGTCATAATTTGATTTCCTTCTCCTCCTTCATTATTAAGTGAATGAAGATTTAATATCATTTCTCCACTTATGGAGATTGATGAAATTTTTTGGTTTTCCATAATTATAATTTTTTAATTGTTTGACTTTAAAATATTTTCTGTATCATTTTTGATATTTTCTTCTTTGTTTTCATCATTTTTTACCTCACGTTTAGATAAAGCAAAACCATATGATGCTAGTAATGCGCCAACAAGTCTTGATGGATATTTATCTAATAATGCATAGAAATCATCCAACTCCTCATGCTTCACAGTTGATCTATAATAAGTTTTGCCTTTAATTTCATAATTTCTTGCAATTTCAGCATTATAAAAAGATATAAATTCACCTATAAATTCTGCTAAATCTGATTTTGATTTTGATTTAGATTTTAGTTCTTGAGCTACTCCATATCTAATATCAAACATTCTCTCTTCTTTTGGTGTAAATTGTAAAGTAACCGTACTATTACGAATTGCTTTAGCTATAGCCTGAAACCCAGGATTGCTAATGATTTCTGACAAATTTAATTCTTGTGTTTCCATATTTTTATAAAATTTATTTAATGTTTCTATGTCAAATGGTATTGCATATTCATTTTTAGAAAGTTTAGAAGATAAATATGTAGCATACCAATATGAGAAATTTAAAAAATCATAAATACTTGATGTGCTAATAAAATTTCTGTATAGCATTAAACCTTGTATTGTTTCACCTTGTTCATCAATACTGCCTATTATATTTATTTGTTCATCTAAAATATCAACCCATTCATCATTTTCTATTTTATTACTTATATAAATAAAATTGGGTATTTGCAAATAACTAATATTCGATACTGCTTTGCCTTGTCCTAAATCTTTTTGATAAACTGAATAAAGGCCGTCTATTATGTTATTAACTTTTTGTTTTATTATAGAATTACCCAGATGTTGTATAGCAATTTTTATTAAAATTAAAATATTCAGTATATCTATTTTAATAGGTGTATTGCCTTTTAAATGATTCTTAAAATCAGGAATTATTTTTTGTTTAAAAGAATAACTTACTTTTTTATAAGAAGGTACAAATACTTTAAGATCATAGCTATTAGTACCTACTTTGACTAATTGACAAACCATATCTGATAATGACCCTATAATTTTCATAGTTTCTTCAATCCAATTAGAATTATTAAAATTAGTATTGGACGCATTATTTGCTTTTGCTGACTTAATACCTTTCCCTTTACTTGGATTTAGTAATTGAATAGCTGTAATTTTTATATTAAAATCTCTATTCTTTATAATCTCTTTTAATGTTTTGTCAGTATAATTATCATCAGAATAGTAATGTAAAATTTCTTTGATTAATATATTAAAGATATCTTTATTGTTATAAAAATTCAAATATAATTTTTCATAAGTTATATAATTATTATAGCTTGCAAATTGTTGAAAAACATCTAGTGAAGGATCTATATATTTAATTGTTTGATAAATATTATCAATTTCTTTCAATTTTTTTTCTCTTTCATTTTTATCTTTGTATTCATTGTAAATTTTATTGATTAATTCTTGTTTTTCTTTTTTAAGTTCTTTTTGTTTAATATAATCAAAATAATCAGGATATATAGAAATATCTATATCATTATTTTGCTTTATAAATGGAAATAATGAAAAAAATGATAATTTATCTATGTCTTCACTAGTAATATCTGGTGAAATAGTAATTTGAAAGTATAAACCTTTATCTTCTATAATGATTTTTTCTAGAATTATGTCCCTATTATCAAAGATTTTATTAAGTAAATTAGCCAATCCATATGCTTCTAAAGCATCAGAATAAGTTCCTGAAATTTTATTAACTATAAATGTATTCATATCATATATTTATTTAATGATTCTGCTACTTTTTGATCACAAAGACGTAAAATTCTTACCAAAAATAAATAAAAAATTTGTTCTAAATCATTATTGGGTAAAATTTCTTTTAAATCCTCTCCATTTGCCTTTTTTATGTATTCACATTCTATTCCTATTTCATTTATCAAATTTTTAATATCTATCAAATATTTTTCGGGAATATCAAAACTCTCAAAAGAATCTGATAAAGGACTATGATGTCTCAAAATAGCGCTACTACTAGCTCTTGCTATATTTTCATTGTACAAATCAAAAATCATGTTATATAATTGTATAGCACCGATGCCAGCATGAGATGGTTTTTTATTTAATCCGCAATTTTGTGCTAATTCTTTGTCTGTAAGTTCATCATAATCTGTATGTGCTAGTACTTCATTACACGGGATACCAGTTTTTTTACTCTGAAATTTTTGCATAGGTTCTTGCCATGATTTGTTTAGCTTTCCGTAATCATGAAAAATTAAAACTAGTTTTATTATCAGCTCTAAATTAATATTAGGACAAATTTTTTTTAACCTATTTATTGTATATTTTAAATTAGGCTTAAATACTTGATTATAACAATTTAATAACCCAAGTGTATGCTGATAAAATGTATCTTTTTTAAAAATAATACTCCCCTTTTCTTTTTTCTCATATTCTTTTATTGGTGATTCATTATTGTTATTATTATTTTGAATGATTAATCCAGCGTCGTTATAATCAAAATATTTGTTACTAATAAAAACTGTGTCATAATAGTTTTTTAAATCATTAGTATTTAATTTTCTCAAAAAATAGCTTTCTTTATCTTGCCAGTCAAAATCAAATTGACTTTGTAAACCTTGTTCTGCCTTAGCTATTATCCATTCATCTTCTTCAATACTTTGCTCTATTTTCTTTATCCATCCTATTAAACTCCATCTAAAAACACTAATAGTTTCATAAATAAAAGGTTGTATTTTTTTATTTTTAAAATTATCGATGTTTAGCAAAACTACATCTATACTTTGTATATCGCGTATGGTTTCACTATAATGATTTTTTGTGCAATCTTGCCAAGATTTTCTAATTTTCTCTTTACTATATGATTTTGCATGAATATTTTCAATTATATTTTGCTCCGTTTTACTTAAAACATCATTTATTATGGTTTTTGTAATAGATTCATCTAAATGATCATATTGTTGTAATTCTTTAAAAGAAATTTCGCAAGTTTCTTTGTCATAAGGCAAATACTTAATAGTCAATTTTTTAATTTCTGTCTTATCAATATCGTTTACAGAATCTACATTAACTAGTTCCTTTTCTGACAAATCTAATATGTTATAAACAAATATTTTACCACATTCATTTTCATATCTAGCACATCTACCAGCTCTTTGTATAAATGAATTAATTGGTGAAATTTCAGTATGCATAGTATCGCAAGAAATATCCATACCTGCTTCTAATACTTGTGTAGAAACTAATATTACATCTTGTTTTTCACTATTTTTACTAAAATATTCTTTTATTAATTTTTCTTTATTTTGCCTATCAGAATCAAAATATCTAGAATGAATACATATTAATGTAGTACTATCATTTTTTTGCTTTTTTAAATCTAAGTAAAGGTTTTGTGCGGTTTCAATTCTATTACATATAACTATTGTTTTATTTTTATGTTCACGTAAAATATTTTGTACATTTATAGTATTATTAACTACCTGTATTTCTTTTTTATGAATTTGTTCATTAAGTGTATTATTTTTATTAGGATTAAATATTATAGATTTTATATTTTCTTTATCTTTAGGAAAATTTTCAAGAGAAACTATCTCAAAATTTAAATTCTCATTAAAAAAATTCAAAAATTTATCTGTTAATGTAGCTGTCATTAAACAAAAACGACTAATGCCTTCCAACATTTTTATTATTCCTATGAGTGTTGACATTGATAATTGAGGATCTAAAAGATGAAATTCATCGAATATTAAATAGCTTCCTATTAATGCACCAGCATTTATATTTGCTTGTCTTTGCGAAAGAGAAAGAGGGAAACACAAAAAGTTACTTAAAGTCTGATCTATTGTCGCGAAAATCATGTCTTTTTCAAAATAAACATCTTCACTATATTCACCAGTCTGAATAGAAGTCAAATTATTAAAAATATAATTCCCTTTTATTTCATCTTTATTTAATATTTCATTAATATCGTTATATATAGAATTTGTTAATGTTCGCAATGGTAAACTATAGATTAATTTTTGTGGGAAATTTTCATAATTACATTGTCTAGCATACAAATAAGGCATTATTGATGCCCAGGTTTTGCCTGCACCTGTTGGTACTGAGAGAATTATATTTTTATCTGAATTTAAAAGTATTTCAGCTACATTTTTTTGGTATTCATATGGGGTAAACCCCGTTATTTTTTTATAAAAATCAGTATAACTATTCATAAATTACTTTATATCAATTCTTTACCAACATTGCTATTATTTTCTTTTGTTACCTCTACCATCCCAAACCCCATGCTGTTTTTGCTACCTACGCCTCCATCATATGCTATTTTAATAAGTTCTATTGGTGCTGTCAGTTGAAAAATACAACTATATCCACGCACTTTGCTTTCCTGCGGCGTATCGGCCTTGATAGTTACTAGTGAAGAGCGAGGTTCATTAATTACTTTAAAATCGAAATCAAAATCAGAATTAGGAAAGTCCTTACTTTGTAGAGCTTTATATTTGTCTATTAGATTTTGTTTGATAAGTGGCATAGCCAATGGATGAGTGGGAGAAATGTATTCATCAGATCCATTATCTCTTTTGAGAGTCAGGCAGATGGGAGAGAGTGTCTGAAAGGTCATAGTCTCTTTAAACTCTGGTGGTGGCAGCATCTCGATATTTTGTATTCTACATTTTATTT
>DAOLQA010000052.1:0-7212 GCA_035417885.1 bacterium | reverse complement strand
AATCAGGTGATTATAAATTAGAAAATGGTAAATGGAAATGGTATCCATTGTAAAAAAATAAATTATGAGAAAAAGTAAATATTTAATTATTCCGCCATTTAGCATATCTATATTAGATTCAAATAAAGAATTGACTCCATTCAATAAAGATTTAACTTTTTTAGATTTATGTAGATATATAAATCTAAAGGTATTACCATCTAATTTTTTGAAAAATTATGATAATGTAAAATATTTATTTTTACCAAACTCTATATATTTAATATCACCGAATGCTTTAAGCAATAAAAAATTAATATATGTAAATTTTGTTTCATTAAAAAATATTGTTTCTATAGAGAAATGCGCATTTTTTAATAATTATATTAAATATTTAAATTTATCATATTCAAAAAAATTAAAATTTATAGATGATGAGGCATTTTCTTTTAATAATATATATAGGATGCATCTTCCCGATAATATATCTTTGATAGCAAATGAATGTTTTAGAAATAATAAATTAAAAAAGATAGATTTATCTAATATAAAATCTCCTTTGACATTTTTTTCTAGTGTATTTGTATATAATCAAATAGAAGATATTATATTTAGTTCAAGCATAGTAGAGTTAGGATCATCATCATTCGAAAATAATAATCTTGTTAATCTTGATTTGTCTAAATTAACTAATATAATATCAATTCCGTATAGATGCTTTTGCAATAATCATATTGAAACTGTTATCTTACCAAATAACATTTCTAAAATAGAATCATTTGCGTTTTCTCATAATGATATTAAATCACTATATATGAAAAATCTGCTAAAATTAAACACAATAAGATCAAATGCATTCTTATCAAATAATAACTTATCATATATCGAAATAAATCAAAATGTGAATATTTTTGAAACATTTAACGTAGATAGATGGGGAACATTTGTAAGATATTATCAAATGATTTTAAATAAAGGCGGTACATATGTTTTTAGCAATGGTATGTGGAATTTTTATAAAACTTTTTAAATAAAAAATATATATACTAAAAAAAAGAAAGATGGAAACTTTTAAAGATTATAGAGAAAAAAAATCATCTATAAATTTTGATGATGAAAAATATGAATATATCTCTGAAGAAGAGAAAAAAAGTATACAAGATTTTTTAAATGAGTATGGCGATTTAAAAATATCTGAATTGGATGAAAGTCTATTAGGAAAAATTGTTGGAGGAACCATTGGCTTTATTGTTGGGCCATCCATAGGAAAGGTCATTGCAAACGCATTAGGAGTTGAAAAAGGTATCATATATGATACATTGACTTCTAGATTGGTATCAACAGCATTAGGCGCCGCAATAACAAAATATATTAAAGGCTCAAACAAATGAGATATGAAAAAAAGTAAATATCTAATATTAAATAGTTTTTATTTTGATTTTAACGATGAATTAACAGAAATTTTAAAAGTTAAAAAATCATTTAAAAATCAGAATATGCTAGATTTATTTAAATTTGATAAAATAAAAATTATAAAAGAAAATCAATTTCAATTTAAATTATTAAATTTTATATATTTACCGCAAAACATAAAAATAATAGAAGAATCTGCGTTTGGCGATAATGAAATAAAAATATTAGATTTATCTCCATATATGTCTTTAAAAATTATTAAAAAATTTTCATTTGAAGGAAATAAAATAAAAGAACTAAAATTGCCGCAAAACATAGAAATAATTGAAAAAATTTCATTTGCTTCAAATACTAAAATTTATTCGATAGATTTATCTCAATGTAAAAATTTAAAAAATATAAATAATGCATTTAAAAATATTGAATTAAATATATTGAAAATATCACCATATATTGAAACAATAAATGAGTCTGCTTTTTCTCTGAATCAAATTGAAATATTAGATTTGTCTCAATGTGAAAAATTGAAAACTATTGATGATAACGCATTTTGGCATGATCAAATAAAAGAATTAAAATTACCCAAAAATATAGAAGAAATAAATATTTCTGCTTTTTTAGATAATGAAATAAAAGAATTAGATTTATCACAATGTAAAAATTTAAAATATATTGGGGGTGCTTCATTTGCAGCAAATAAAATAAAAAAATTATATTTACCGCAAAATATAGAGGCAATATATCCAGAGGCATTTTTAGGTAATGAAATTGAAGTACTAGATTTATCCAATTGCACAAATTTAAAACATATTTATATACATGCATTTACAAACAATCCATTAAAGGAAATAAAAATATTAAGTGATGTAATTTTAGAAGTTTTATTAAGTACCAATCCAGATTATTATAAAGATGATATATGGAATAATTTTAGCTATGAATATGAACATGATCGCAAGGCAGGAACTTATAAATTTGAAGACGGATGGTGGAAATGGTATCCACTATAAAAAAATAAATTAATATTTTTTTTATTAAACAATATATTTTTTCAATACATTTATATCGTTATTTTCTTTTAATTTTTTTATTGCATTATTATGAATTTGTATTATTCTCATTTTGCTTAAATTCATATTAAAAGCAATTTCTTCAAACGTTTTAGGATAATTTTTATTTAGACCATAGTAATCTATTATTACTTTTTTTTCTTTTGGAGATAAAATATCAAGAAAATTGTTTATTTTTATATCTAATGACTTTATATCAAGATTATTATCTGTTGACTTGTTTATGCTTTTTGAAATTATATTTGTAATATTATTATATTTATCATTGATATTGTCATTCTCATTCTCATCTATGCTTGATATTTTATTATAAAATAAATTATTCAACTCTATTATTGTATTTTCAGATATATTTAACTTTTCTGATAGTTCTTTTATAGATGGATTTCTTTCTAATAATTGTTCTAATAAATAATATTCTTTTTTTATTTTATTATATAAGTGAATTTTATTGCTAGGTATTTTAATCAATCTACTATTATTTTCTATTGATAGTAAAATAGATTGTCGTATCCACCATATTGCATATGAAATGAATTTAAATCCTTTTGTTTCATCAAAATAATCAATTGCTTTCATTAATCCTATGTTGCCTTCACTTATTAAATCTGTTAGTTCAACTCCCATGTTTGAATATTGCTTTGCAACAGATACGACAAATCTTAAATTCTTTTTTATTAGTTTTTCTTTTGCAACCACATCACCAGCCTTAGCAGATTTGATTAATTCTAATTCTTCTTCTTGTGTTAATGGATTTTCTTTTGCGATATCTTTTAAATATAAATCTAATATTTCCGAATCTCTGATTGTTAATTTTTTTTCAATAACTAATGTTTTTAGTCTCATAATTTTTTATATTATATAAATATTTAGAAATTTTTATAAAAATATAAAATCAAAAAAATAGAATTAAAATATGCAATAAAAAAATATTTTTTATATATAATATAAAAATAAAATAAAAAAATGAAAGATACAGTATTTCAAAAATTATCATTAGCATTATTAATTCTGATATTGATAATGACAACATGTTCTAGAATATCTACCAATAAAAAGTTATCAAAAATATCAAAATCTATAGAGCAGTTATCAACTAAGGATGATATTAAAAATTTAGAAACGATATTATCATTATCTATTGAAACAGAAGGATTAAAGTCAGAGCATAGAATGATACAATCTACAGATAGAAGAATTCTAGACGTAAATAGACAAAATGAAATTGAAAAAGAAATTAAAAAATTAGATTCATTAAAAAATCAAATTACCAAATCATATTAGATTATTTTCTATGCAATATCTTAATAGCATTATTGAATCTACAATTCCATCATAGACATTATTTCTAACATAGCATTTTTTTAGTAAATCTATTCCATAGATATCGACCAAGCATTTCATTGTTTTTATTTTTTGCAATTTGAATGATGTGATTTTATTCATTGGGATTTCTAAATAATTTGATAATATTTCTAAATTTTTTGGCGGTATTTTATAAAATGTACAAAATGATTTTATTTTTTTTATATTTATATCATATTTATCACAATATTCTAAATATATGGTATCATCATTTAGCATACTTATATCTTCAACTTCTAAATCATGCCCTTTGTAAAAATAATATTCCCACGTCTTTGGAAGTATCTCAATCAATTTTATATTTTTGTATATACTATATGATGTAATATACCCTATTTGCTTTCCCAAAGAAAACATTGTTGATTTAGAAACTCCATATATATTTGATATTTTTTCGATAACAATTAATTTAATATTATACTTATTTAAAATAGAATATAATTCTTTAACATCTAATACATTATGACCTTGTTCGGAGACAATTGGCATTTCATATAATGCTATAAACTCTTTTTTATTTATATCGTATATAGAAATTCCACCCTTTAAACCTATATCAATTCCTACTGCTATATTATTTTCTACCATTTTTTTTATTATATATATATTAAAAAATTATTTTTTTTTATTTTACTTTGTGTTGCAAAACTAAAATAAGGAATTTTATATTTTACTTTACGTTACAAAAATAAAATAAGGAATTATAAAAGCATATTGCACAACAAAAATGTTTTAATAATATTATATTTTTTACAAAAACATTATTTTTTTATATAATATAAAAATAAAAATATGATATTCAAGCAAACAGATTTTGATTTAAAAAATGTAAATTGTGTTGTGCAAGAATTAGATATTAAAAAATTCAAAAGTAATATTTTAAACTTATTTAAAAATACAATTGAAAATTCAAATGCTGACGAAAAACAATATGTATCATGGATTAGTAATTTTTTTACAAATATTCTTGGAAATAATTATAAGATATCATCTACTTTAAAACCTAAATGTGATTTAGTAATTGAAGATGATTATAATAAATATATCATCTTTGAAATTAAAACTCAGAGATCAAATGAAATGATAAAAGATAATAATTTTAATGTAAAATCATTGCATGAGGTTATTTGGTATTTTATGAATGAAATTTATAATAAAAACAATGATATTAAATGGCTAATTGTAACCGATGTTTCAAATTGGTATTTTTTTGATGCACAAAAAATGTATAAAATATTTTGTAAAGATAATGAATTTAAAAAAAATATAGCAGATTATATAAATAGAAATAAAACAAATAATAATACAATTAATGTATATAAATGTATAGAAAAATATATAAATGATAACAATGATATAGTTGAATATTCGTATATTTGTATTGGTGATATTGAAACTATTAAAGATGATGATATAAAATTGTTATATAATATATTTTCTGAAAATTTTTTATTAAAGAAAAGTAATAATATTCAATCGGCATCTCTCAATAAAAATTTTTATAAGGAACTTTTATATATTTTGGGATTACAAGAATCAAAAATTAATAATAGAGTATTAATACAAAAAAATTCGGGTGATGATTTCAATGGATCTATAATAGAGAATATTATTTTACGTTTAAAAACTGAAAAAAATATAACGGATGAAAATGAACTTTTTAATATATCATTAGAATTATGCATAATATGGTTAAATAGAATTCTTTTTTTGAAATTATTAGAAGGTCAATTACTAAAATTTAATAATAATGATAACAAATATGCATTTTTAAATAGTTCAAAAATAAAAGATTTTGATAATTTATATGAACTATTTTTTAATGTATTAGCAAAAGATATAAATGAACGTGAGGAAAAATATAGGAAAAAATATGAAAACGTCCCATATTTAAATAGTTCTCTTTTTGAAAAAACAGAATTAGAACAAAATTATATATCTATTAATGAATTGTCTAATGATAATGAAATGAAATTATATAAAAATTCTATATTAAAAATACAAAATAAATATAATAAAAATAATAGTAAGATAAATACATTAAATTATTTATTAATGTTTTTGGATTCATATGATTTTTCTAGTGATATTAATAAAAAAATACAAAATAATAATCGAGATATTATAAATGCTTCTGTTTTAGGATTAATATTTGAAAAAATCAATGGATATAAAGATGGTTCATATTATACACCAGAATATATAACAACATATATGTGCGAAGAATCTATAAGGCAAGCTATTGTGCAAAAATTCATTGATGAAGAAAAAAAAGATTTTAAAAATTTTGATGAGGTTAAAAATTATTGTATTAATGCATATAAACAGGATGATTTAATAAAATTTAATAATTATATAAATTCATTAAAAATATGTGATCCTGCTGTGGGATCTGGTCATTTTCTTGTATCATCATTGAATGCTATATTATCATTAAAAAGTGAACTGAATATACTAGCAGATGAAAAAGGTAATAGAATACCAAATTTAAAAATAAATATAGAAAACAACGAACTTAATATAATATATAATAATGAACATTATGAATATGATAAAAATAATGAAGATAACAGAAATATACAAGAATTTTTATTTAATGAAAAAAAACATATCATAGAAAATTGCCTTTTTGGAGTGGATATCAATTCTAAATCTGTGCAAATAACTAGGTTGAGATTATGGATAGAATTATTAAAAAATGCTTATTACAAATCTCCCGATTATATAGAATTAGAAACATTACCAAATATTGATATTAATATCAAATGCGGCAACTCACTTATTAGTAAGTTTAATTTAGATGATAATAAAAATAATAGCCAAATAAAAGAATTGATAAAAGAATATAAAGCAAAAGTTAATAAATATAAAAATTGCTCTCATAAAAAAATAAAAAATGAAATAAAAAAAGAAATAGAATCAATAAAAAATGAAATATCTTTATATGCTAATACCAATATTAATGAACTTACTGAAATTAAAAATAAACAAAAAGAATTAAAATTACAAGCAAATCAGCTTTCTATAAATTTTGATGAAGATTCAATAAATAAAAATAAAAACAATATAATTAATCTAGAATTTGAATTAAAAAAGTTACAAGATGACTTTGATAAGAAATATAAAGATATATATGACAATTCATTTGAGTGGCGATATGAATTTCCAGAAATATTAGATGATGATGGAAAATATATAGGATTTGATGTATTAATAAGCAATCCTCCCTATATACAATTACAATTAGCTTATAATGACACAATGAAATATGCTGATCTATATAAAATTATGAATTATGAGACTTTTGACCGCACAGTAGATATTTATTGTCTTTTTTATGAAAGAGGAATACAAATAGCAAAAGATAATGGTATACTATGCTATA
>DAOLQA010000051.1:0-7216 GCA_035417885.1 bacterium | reverse complement strand
TTCTATCTATATATTATAATCACTTTTTGCCGAAATGCCGAATTTTTTTCGTAATTATTGAAAATTTAGGTCAATAAAGAAATCTATCTCATTGATATATCTTAAATTATATCAATTAAATTATTTTTTAATTTCACTATAGAATAATCATATATCATAATAATACTAACCTAATTCCTTTAAAACAATTTTCATCATTTCTGGTCTCAATTTCCATAATGAACTATAAGAACCACAGCCACCAAAATAACTTATTATAAATTTATTACTCTATAATTGCTATTTCAAAACTTCAAATTGCTCTTTAACTTTTTTAATAATAAATGATAATGACCTTTCAGCATTATGTTGCAATACACTCATTACCATAAGATTCATACTTAACATATTTAATTTAGACTATATCTTCATCTTATATTTATCATGATTATAAACATAATCTATATAATGATAAATCATATCATTCATTTGAAATTTATATAAATTCTAAGGATTAAACCACTACTTCATATTAGAATTGCATATAATATGAGGCCCACTCCACCACTATATATTATTTTTTATATAAAAATTATATACTTCTGATTTATTATAATTAGGTTTAGCTGCAGAATATTTTAGAGTATATAAAACAGACTAATAAGGTAATTTATTATTCTATATTGGATTATAATTATAACATTTTTCTGGAACAATGACATCATAACTATAATCAACAATATCATATAAAGAAGGCATATTTTTATGCAATAAAGCGTGAGAACTAAATTGAGTAATATAATCATAATAATTAATTATATTATACATCGCTTCAAAAAAGTATGTAGTTATTCTATTACCAAAAACCGGAGGCTCTGAAGTTTTATACTATTTTTTCTTAAAATCGGTAATAAGAATTAAATCTATCTTATTATCTTGGCTATATTTTATAAATCTTGGTAATGTATATTGTTTTAAATAATTATATTCACCGACATATGGCTACATTTCCTAATGACCTATAACAATAGCAAATTTATACTATCTATCTTTATCTATTGTATCTGGATTATATTCAAATATTGCCATGAATTAGCTCCTATATCTTTTTATAAAAATCAATTTTAACTGACCAATTTAGTTCTCTAATTATCTTATCTGAATTAATAGAATATCTTAAATCTTGACCTGCCCTATTCTATACAAATACTTTATTATCTTTATAACTTTTATTATTAGATAATGGTTTCAATTTATCAAATATTTCACATATATAATCAATAACCTATAAATTAGTTAACTACAATCCACTACCTATCAAATATGTTTTATTTTTGGTTTTATCTAAATTTTCCATAATTAATTGAATAGCATTGCAATGGTCTTCTACTGCTATCCAATCTCTAATATACTTACCGGTACCATGAACTGTAATAATTTTATTGTTGATACAAGCATTAATTACTTTAGGAATTAATTTACTCTAATCTTGATATTTACCATAATTATTAGAACAATTACTGATAGAATATGGCAAGTTATATGTTTTATTCCAAGCTCTTACCAAATGCTAAGCACCAGCCTTAGTTGCCGAATATGGAGAAGAAGGATTAAATTTGGTTTCTTCATTAAATTTTTCATTACTATCAATAGATAAATCACCAAATACTTCATCAGTAGAAATAAAATGAAATCTAAATCGCTATTTCTATTGATTATTTAATATCATATTATAATATTTAGAACTTGCTATTAATAAAGAGTTAGTTCCGATAATATTTGTTTTAGTATGTTTCTATGGGAATTCAATACTACTATCAACATGACTCTCAGCTGCAAAATGAATTATAATTTCGGGTTTATACTCTAATAATATATTATAAATTTTTTTAGTATTGCATATGTTCAACTTATAAAATATATAATTCTATTTATTATGTATTTGCTATATATGCTTTAAATGCTTATGATTGCTTCTATGTAATGTATCTTTATCAACATTAATAATTCTAATTTTATTACCATATTTCTTATAACTCTATTCTATAAAATGTGAACCTATAAATCCCAAACCCCCTGTAATTAAAATAGTTATCATATACCATCCTTAATAATTTCTTTAATTTTCTATTTATCAATTTCCAAATATTTATATAAAAAATCTTTATCGCCTATTAATGAAGGATATTTCTTAATCGAAATATACTTAACATTATCCAATTTAATAATATTACTTTCAAACTATTCCTCTAAAATAAAAATATGTTTATAAGTTTTCAATAATGAGAGTAATGTATTCTATATAGGTTTTAATTTATATAAACTAATTAATCCTATATTTATATTCTATTGTCTTAACTATTTTATAGTTTCATATGCTAATTCATTTGTTTCTCCATAAGTTATTAACATATTATTATAAGACTAAAATATAATGCTATAATCTTTAGATATTGGCACAGTCTAATTTACTAATTTACCATTTCTACTTAATCTAATATATGCAGGCTTTTCAGAATTATTAAGTGCATTAATAATATACTATATCTAACTTTTATAATATGGAGAATAAATCTATAAATTAGGAAATACATTCATTATATATACATCCTATAAAGCATAATGAGTAATACCTAATTTTTCATAAGATAAGCCAGTTCCACCAGCAATAATTTTTATATTTAAATTATGATAAATAATAACATTACGTATTTGCTATAAACACCGTAAAGTAGGAAAAGTAGATATTGAATATACATATACTTTCTTACCATGTTTAGCTAAACCCCCAGCTATTAAAATCATATTCTGCTAGCTAATACCACAATTAAAAATTTGATTAGGCAACTATTGTTTTATTTTATTATAAAAAGAAAATCCTATATCTCCTACCAAAACAATAATATCTTTATCTTGTTTCATTAATTTTAGTAAATTATCAAAAAAATAATTAATCATTTTTAGATAACTCTTTCATAGCTATTTGATATTGCTAAGTATTTAAATTGTAATAATGCCACTAACATTTATTCTACATAAATGATACCCCCTTACCTTTAATGGTTTTAGCTATTATACATTTAGGTTTCTTACTATGGCTTTTAAAAACTTTCTATAATTCTAGTTCATTATGCCCATCTACTTTAATAGTATTAAATCCAAAAGCCTTCCATTTTTTATATAAATTATAATTATAATCCATATTTTTAGGTAAGGCTTGCAAATTATTATTATCTATTATTACTATTAAATTATTCAAATTATTTTCTATTATAAATCTTGCTGATTCCCATATTGAGCCTTCATCACATTCTCCATCACCCAATAAACAATAAACATAATTTTTCTTATTGTCTAATTTTAAACCTAGAGCAATACCCGCACTTAATCCTAAGCCATAACCTAAGGAACCACAAGTAAATTCTATTCCCGGAACAAAATGAGAAACATGGCCAGATAAATAACTATTATTCTATTCAAATTTATCTAAATCAATATCAAAGCCTTTCTATTCTAATATAATATATAACCCTAACCCTGCATGACCTTTACTTAAAATAAAATAATCCCGGTTAATATCATTAATATTTTCAGGATTAAATTTCAAAATTTTATCATATAGAACCCACATAATATCAATACAACTTAATACAGAACCTATATGCTGGGATTGTTTGTCATATGATAATTGCATTACTTTCTTTCTAATATCTTTATTCATTATTTTTAAACCTCTATTTTAATACTTCATAAGTCTATTTCAATCTTAATGGCAATAAATCTAACTAACCTCTCTATAAGCTAGTATACTAATCACTTTCATAATCATTATTCAATACTATAATGTCTACTTTTTTATCCTAAAAATTATTTATTATATTTGCTATATCATATAAAGTATACTTAGTGTTATAAACACAATTAATCCTAAATTTATTAAACTTCTAATTACCATTTAACCATTCACTAATATAAAACAATAAATCTTTCATATGAAAAAAATCATAATAAATATTTTTATTTATAACTATTGACTATCCCTTAATATAGTTAGTTATAGCTGTTTTGATAAATCTCTTATCTAACTAATTTTCATTAAATACATTCCATAAACGAAAAATAGTGCAATTACTGAAATTCTTCAAAATCTATCTAATAATAATTTTTGATTGACCATATGGCTTTAAGGCTCTATTATTAAAATCAAATTCAGCACCGGAACCAAAAGTTAATAATTTACCATAATGCTAATTAAAATATAATAAATTAATTACCATTTCAATATTATCCAATAATATTTTATTGTCTTCATCAATTAATCTATCACCACCTCTTACTGCAGTATGAATAACATAATCAAAATAATAATCATTCTATTTAAATGTTTTCTATACGCTATCATAATCTATTAAATTACACTGTCTATGATTTACTGCAATAATATTATATTCATTTTTGAAATAATTGTATATCTATTTAGCAATATGCCCATCCGATCCAGTAATTAATATTTTTTTCATAAAATTAAAATTTCAAATATTTAAATTCATTTTGTATCCGTGAACATCTCCCACTTATAGAAGTGGGAGCTTTATGAGAAGTTTGGCTATGCCCTTATTCTCATAGGCGTATCCACATCGCCTCTACAGTATAAGACCGAAAGGTCTACAACATTACTTTTCTTAAGAATATTTAATGCACCATTTACGTCAGCATTTATTAATTTTCCAGTTTTAGTTTGATATAATCCTCTCTTAATTCTCTCACCAGAAAATGTGTATTCTTGAGGATTGTCTTGATTGTATTTAGGTATTTCATCTCCATCAAAGAAACTAGCTTTACTTGTATAGGATTCTTCTTGTTTAACAAAATTGATTCCATATAACTTACATAGATACTCTAATTTCTCTTTTATATTACCTACAGGTATATTAACAAAATTTTGATTATTAACCTTGCCTAAATTAATATCTTTTTGAAGTGTTTCGTTATAGCCTATAACTAAATTACCTATTTTATTATCTAGGCAATAGTTTATAATATACCTACAAGTTTTATTAATATAA
Organism: bacterium; assembly: GCA_035417885.1. Classification (GTDB taxonomy): domain Bacteria; phylum Patescibacteriota; class Patescibacteriia; order JAGPKW01; family JAGPKW01; genus JAGPKW01. Next base: position 2,171 of record DAOLQA010000051.1, on the reverse strand, counting down.
TCATTTACTTGATTATTTCTTCTTATAGTTATTAGAGCCTGTTTTTTAGTAGTACCTTTAATACCTTGTTTGTCCTTTATAGATTGAAGCCTACTATTTTGCTTATTATACCACTGGTTTATAGATTTTAACTTCCTACCGTCAATAATGAATGATTTACCTTCTGAAGTAACACACGTAGCAAGATTATTTAATCCTAAATCTATTGCAAGTGCTTTATTGGTATCTAAATTACTTTGAATTTCTTCTACCTCGTAGGTATATTGAATTTCAAAGAACCTTGCTTTAAATTTAGGTATAATTCTTATTTCTTTAATTTTCTTATCTTCCAGTATTGGCGGTAAAGTTATTTTAATAGGCACATGATTTTTCCTAAATGAATTTGAGTATGGAATAATGAGTTCATTTCCATTTAGCCTTACGAAACCAATTATTAAAGTCATGAATTCATCTTTAGGTAAATACTTTGGAAGTTTTATTGACCTATAATCATATTTACCTTTCTTAGCAAGTCTTAAAAGACCAAAGAAAGATTTAAAACATCCATCAACTTCTTTTAAAATCTGTTGAGCCATATTACTATTCAAGAGTTTATAATTTTCGTTGTCTTTACAAAGAACATAGTTTTTATTGTAGTTTAGATACTCTTTTTCTCTAAAGTAATATTGACGAACATTATATACTCCTACATTGTATAGGTTTTTAGCAATACGACATAACTCCCTTAAATCAAGGTATTGTTGTTTAGTTAGATGTTTTAATTGTTGTTTGACACATAGATACACGATTTTCACCTCCTTATTATTTTATTATATCATATTTTTACGAAAACGCATAGTATTTTAGTAAAAACTAAGACAATTCATCTCCCACCTAAAGAGGTGGGAGTATTCTTGTCAAGTCTTGATAAAATCTTTCAGTTTCTAACACACATATTTTATCTACTATTTTGTTATTATTTGACTTACACCTATAAATAAAGTATGCTAAGTTACATATCTAGCATCTGGAAATCTTTCATGTATCTTATTATAATTTCCACCAAATTTTTCTTTCACAAAATCTTTATATGCCTAATGATACAAAATATTCCCGCCAAAATATAATCTAGTTTCTATTCCATTCTATTCAAGATAATTTATTAACTACATTCTCTTAAATGGTGCATTCTATTTAATTGTTATGGGGAAACAAAACCAATTAATTTTAGATGATAATTGCTATTGTGGTAAATATAACCAATTTTCATACTATTTCAAAGTATTATATATTTCATTAAAATTATATTTTCTTATTGATATAAATTCAGGTAATTTTTTAATTTGCTATAAACCAATTACTGCCTGCAATTCTAAGGGTTTAAAATTAAATCCTATCTAAGAATAACAATATTTATGATCCCAATCCAAATCTGGCAAGCCTGGTAACCATTTATCAAACCGCCTGCCACATTTACCATTCTATTTCATTGCATCCTATTTACCATGACATATACAATCTCTACCCCAATCCCTTAATGACATTAATGTTTTATATACTTTATAATCATCAGTTGCTATAAATCCACCTTCCCCTGTTGATATATGATGTGCTGGATAAAAAGAATAGGTAGCAAGTTGACCAAAAGTCCCTAATTTCTTATAAATCATTTTATTATTCTATAGCTAAAATATACATTCTGAACCCAAAGCATCACAGCAATCTTCAATTAAATAAAGATTATATAATTTAACTATTTTCATAACTTCATTCATATCTGGAGGATTACCTAATGCGTGTGCAAATATCAATACTGAATTGGGATTATTTTTTGCAATCTACTATAATTCTGATATTTTAAGATTAAGATTGTTTTTATCAATATCAATAAAAATTGGCTATAAATCAAATTGAATAATAGCATTAATTGTAGTAGGAAATCCACATACTGGAGTAATCACTTTTCTATATCCAAGTTTTTTAGCATAATATATAGCAAGTAAGTTGGCACTACTACCACTATTAACAAATACTCCATATTTTCTATTAATAACTTTACAAAACTTATGCTAAAACTATAAACCTTTATCTCCTAATGCCCACCAATTCTACACAATACACTTTATAGCACTATACAACTATTTTTCATCAAATTTATTCCCCGAATATCTTATTCTCATTTATACTTCCAT
>DAOLQA010000050.1:0-7232 GCA_035417885.1 bacterium | reverse complement strand
GATGCTCAGGAGAAAGTAGAGTGTTATAGGTTGCAGGAACAGGCAAATCAGTATAAGAATTTCCTATATCCAGAAAATGAATTTGGATTTTATATAACGGAGTTAGAAAAGCAAATGTGTGATCATCATAACATCACAATAAATGCTAATATAAAATGAGCAGAACTAATAAATATAAAAGATGGAAAGAAAAAGTAATAGCAAAGCATGGCTATGTTTGTTGGCATTGTGGAACTTTTTCTAAAAAGGATGACATTCAAGTACACCATATCTTTAAATGGCATTTATATCCAAAATTAAGATATGATGTAAGAAATGGAATTGTTCTATGTAGAGATTGTCATGCTTTATATGATGAAAATGAAAGAATTTATTGGATGGTAAAGTATAGAAAATTAAAAGAAAAATATAATAAATTAAAAAATATGAGTCTAAAAGAAAACGATGTCTTTAAAGAAAGACTAATTGAAGAATTAGAAAAAGCCATGATAAAAGGTGATAGGCAGAAGGAACTTGAGATAAGAGAAAAATTGGAAAGTTATCTTGGTCCTACTGCTGAAGAGATGGAAGATTATTCAGATTATATATGAAGATATTAAATATTTGTCCTTATTGTGGAAAGAAGAATTGCCTTGTGATTCTTCTTGGAGATATGTTATTATGTCAAGAATGTGAAAGGACGGTCAAATTAAAGATTAAAAATATTAAGATAATAGATGTATGACAGATAAAGAAAAGATAATTGATGAAATTACACAGGCAGAGTTGCATAAAGCGGCGTCTGAGTATAAGAATATATCTCAAGAAGATTATAACTTAATTTTAAATTTATTGACTGCTTTCTTAATAGCAATGAAAGAAATTAATAAGTCAGAAGATATTGTATCAATGTTTTTTATTTTGTTATATATCTTAGAGAAAGTAGAAGTAATAAAAATAAATAATAAAATATTTATAAAATAATATGAATCAAATTAAAATTAATACAGTAAATTTAAGAACAGCAAACAAATTATTTGCTGTTTTTTATAATGAGAGAACTCCATTATATGTTTGGGGTAAACCAAGTACTGCAAAAACTTCTTCTATTAAACAGTTTGCGATGCAAAAAGCAAAAGAATTAGGTGAAAGATATTCAGAAGAGGAATTTGGAGAAGGAATATTTACTTGTAAAACTATTACTTTAAGTCAAATGGATTCTCCTGATTTAAGAGGAATGCCTTGTGTTTCTGTTGATAAAAATGGAAAAGAGGTTACAAAGTTTATACCAACTGAAGAATTGCCAAGAGAAGGACATGGAATTCTATTGTTTGATGAATTAAATAATGGTGATGAGACAACGTTAAAAGCAGCTTATCAGATAATTCTTGATGGAGCATATGGTAACTTACCAGTTGTAAAAGATAAAGATGGGAAGGATGCTTTTTGGAGAGTTGCTGCAAGTAATACAGAAGATGATTTTTGTAATACAACACCATTACCATTAGCTTTATTAAGAAGGTTTAGTCATATCTTGGTTGAGCCAGATGCTGAAGAAGTTATAAATTATTTTATCAATCAAAATGAAGACTCAAGAGTTATTGGATATTTGAAAGCATATCCAACAGACTTGTTTCCTAAAGAATGGGATGAGAAATTGTTATTAAACAAAGCTAATCCATTTCCAAGTCAATGGCAAAATGTAAGTAAACTTATAAAGAACTTGAAAAATAATGATCCAATCATTATGGATATAGTTTCAAGTTGTGTTGGACAAGGTGTAGCTGGTAAATTTGTTGCTTTTATCAAGACAGCAAATAAAATTAATTGGGTTAATCTTTATAAGAATACAACTGAAGAAATGCAGAAGTTAAAGAAGGATGAACAAAGAGTTTCTTTAATGTATGCTTTAATGTCTGAAGTTGCTATGGCTTGGAAGTTATCAAAGCCTGTGAAAGATGGAAATAAAACAATTAAATTTAATGATAAAATAGTTATAGATGTAATTCTTGAATTGGAAAAAGAATTACAACTTGCTTTTATGAGTATGTTAAATACGATTAATAAAAGGAAATTTATAACATTAGCTTCTGAAGACAAAAAATTAAATGAAGTTTTAAAAGATTTAGGAAACTTAATTTATTAAATATATGAATATAAAAGATAGATTAACCAAGGCTAAAGTATTTATAATGCTTTATGAACCATGGTTTGGACAATTAGCAAGTTATTTAGTTTTTTATCCTTCAAAAGAAGTTCAAACTATGGCAGTAAGTATAAAAGGAGAAGTGTTCTTTAATGAAGACTGGGTTAGTAGTTTGACTGATAAAGAATTATCTGGAGTAATTTGTCATGAAATTTTACATCTTGCTTATCAACATTTAGCAAGGTTAGGAAATAGAGATCCTCAATTATTTAATATAGCAGGAGATATAAAAGTAAATGAAGAGATTGTTTTTAATGGAGATAAGTTTAGACTTCCTAAAGAAGCTATAATTCCTTATGGAAATTCTGTTACTATTGGAGATGTAAAGATACATAATATTGATGAAAAGTCTTCTGAGGAAATTTATGATGAAGTAATTAGGAGAACTAAAAAGCAAGATTTTGTTGCTATGGATAGTTTTGTTAGACATAATATAGATAGTGATGAAGAAAGAAAGATTATTAAAGATTGGCAAGAGAAAATTAATATTGCTAATGAGACAAATAAATCTGCAGGAAATATTCCTGCAGGTGTATTAAGAGAATTAGAAGAAATGAATACGCCTAAATTATCTTGGCAACAATTGATAAGACAAAGACTTAAATTGATATCAATTAATAAATCTTGGAATAAACCAAATAAAAGAATGTTGCCTTGGTATTTTGCAGGAAGAAGTAAAACAAAAGGATTAAGTTGTGCTATTTGTATTGATACGTCTGGTAGTATGGGTGATGAGGAGTTAAGTCAGATATTAGCAGAAATATGGGGTATGTCTCAACAGTTTAAAGAAATTAAGTTTTATATAATGTGTTGTGATACTGAATTAACAGAACCATTTATATTGACAACTAGAACAAAAAACTTACTTAAAAAGATTAAATTAGAAGGTGGAGGAGGAACAAGTTTTAAACCAGTGTTTAATTGGATTAAAAAGGAAAGTCTAAATTTGGATTGTCTAATTTATTTTACTGATTTATATGGTGATTTTCCTGAAGAGAAACCAATGTATAATACTTATTGGGTAACTCAAACTGATAATATTGAAGTTCCTTTTGGTAGAATAATTAAATTAAAAATATGATAGATTTAATAAAAGACTTAGATATAGCAAAAAATAATTATCTTAAAAAGAAAGAAGAATATTTAAGATATTTATATAGTAATTATGCAGATGCTTTTTATGATATTGAAGAAGATTATAGGAAATTAGAAGAAGAATTAGGAATATTGCTTTCTAATATTCCTGTAAATAAAAGCTTCAAATATAGAATTGATATACCTAATAGATGGTATGATTCTATAGTTTGGAGATATCCTTTTGATGCTTTTTATTATGAAAGAAGAACTTATGGAGTAAAAGTTGGAGATATTTTAAAGAGAAAAAAGCATATAAAAAATTATAAAGTTAATCTTAATGAAGAAGTTGAGATTGATTTTAGTAAAATTGATAAATTAGATAAGTCTAATTTAAATTTGTTTATTAAATTTTTTAATAGAGCAATAGATATTAAAATAGAAAGTGTTGAAAAAAAAGTAAATAAATTTATTTTAATATCAGATCAGGATGGCATAGTAGAATATAATAATCAAGAAGATGTTTCTGATCATATAGAAAATCTTATTTGTATAGATGATAAAAAACCTAAATATATTAATAGTTGGTATAAAGATGATCTAAAAGAATTTAAGAGAGCTATTTCTAATTATTCTAATAAAGAAAGTTTAAAAATCTTTTTAGAAAATCAAACAGAATTTCTTAATGTTTTAGAAGAAATAAATTTATATAACAGAAATATAAGAGAGAATATGGAAAGTTTTTTAGAAGATATAGTAAAAGAAACTGCATCTATTAAATTATTAAGAGATTTATGAAAAAAGTTATAGATAGATTATACAACTCAGGATTAAAATATCTTGAGAGTAAAATAAAGTTTATTAATAAATTAGAAGAAGATTATAAATATATCTTTCTTGATGATACAAAAAGGATTAAGAATTCTTTAAACCTTTTATCTTCTATATTATCTATGATACCAGAGAATCGTTCTACAGTATATGTTTTTGGAAATTATAAATGGAAATATCCATATATTAATGTAATGAAAAAGTTTAATGGAAGATATGATTATCCTTTTTCATTGTATGATTTTTTAAGAATAGAAGATTCATATAATATTTTATTATCTCTTAAAGAAGAAAAAGGAATTAATAAAGAATTGTTTAATAGATTTTTAGGTTTGTTAGAAAGATGGAAAGAAATAGTAAATTATGAAAAGAAAATAAGAATACAAGAAGATTGTATTCTTGAATATAGAGATGGAATAGTAACTCTTGATAATTTAAGATTATCAAAATTCTTTAGTATTGATAGTTATGATGTTAAAAATTTATTAAATCAAGCTACTTTAAAAACTTTCAATTGTTATAGAGAACTTTGGAAAGATCATATTGAATATGGTTTAAAGTTAATAAATAGTGATTTAAAAAAGAGAGATAAAGATTTAGAAGTTTTATTAGAAGAATTAAAGGTCGAAGAAAATATGCTTAAGTTAATTAAAAATTTATGATAGAAAATATAAATGATTTAGTATATGAGATAGAAAAAGAATTTAGATATGTTCTTGGTTCATTATCAAATTATCAAACTACTAATATAAAATTAGAAGCTTTAAATCATAAAGATACTTATAATCGTTGTCCGATATTTTATAGTAAAAAATATAAAGCTATTCATTATATAGGAACTTCTTCGCCTTTAAATATTATATATTATGTTGGATTTAAAAATAATAATGTACTTACTATAAATCATTGTTGTGGTGAATATTGTGATATAGAATTAAGTTCCTTAAGAGATCATAAACATATCATAAAAGAGAATTATGATTTTTGGCTTAAGAGCATGAAGAAATTTATTGAGTTAAAAAATAAATTTAATTATCTTATTGATATTAATAAGATAGGTGATAAAAATGTAATAATCTCTACTGATTATTATAGAAATTTTAAACAAAATTTGGATGGAATTTCTGTATCTGTATTTAAAAATGATAAGCATCTTTATAGTACTGATCTTTTAAAAGCTCTTGAAACTAAAAAAGATTTTAAAGAATTAAAAAAATCACTTGAAAATTATACAAAAGAGTTAAAGAGTTTATTAAAAGAATTAAAAGATTATACAAAGGTATGTAAACTTATAAGTAATTTATGAAATTATATAAGAAAGGTAAAATAAACGGAAGTTGTTTTACAGATATTATAGAAGATATAAATATAGAATTTTGTGTAATAACAAAAGCAATGTTTGTAAATGATTGTTATATTTCAATTAAGAATGAAAAATATAAACAACAAAAGTTACTTGGAAATGTTAGTTCTATTACCTGTAGTATTGTTAGTTCTAGTTTAAATTTATCTTTTGAACTTAAAGAAGTTAAAGAAGTTTCTGATAATAATATTGTATCTTTAATTGATGGATTTAGTTATGATTTAAATGAAATTAAAAATAATAAATATGTTATAAGTGAATGCTTTAATATATGGATTCAATATATTAAAGGCTTTGTTTTATTAAGAAATAAGTTTGTTGATATATGGAAAGGAGATGATATAGTTAAATTTAAACATTGTTATTATGATTTAAAATTATCAGAAGTTTATGTTAAAAATTTATCTGATATTATTTCTTTTGAGAACTTTTTAAATTTTGATTCAGAAGAATATAAAGAATCAATAGTAATGTATAGAAAGAAATTGGAAAAAGCTTATGATGATTTTAAGAAATACTATAAAGAAATTAAGAAGAGTGCCAATGTATATAGACTTATAAATGATTTAAAAAAAAATGACAAACAAAATTAGTGATTTATTTACAAAAGAGTTAGAAAGATTATATAAGAAATATGATTTTCTAACTAAATTAAAAGAAATTAATTGTGATTATTCTAAAATATTTGAGGATTTCTTAGGAATAAATTGTTTTAATGATAAAGAAATTCTTATTTCAAAACATTCAACAGGAGAAAGATTAGTTATTCATAAAGGAAAATTTGAATTAGAATCAAGTAAACATATTGTAACTAATTTATTTGATGAGGATGTATTTCTTAAGAAAAACTTTTTATCTATTGGAAATAAAAATGGATGTTTTATAATAGATTTAAATATATTAAGAAGTATTTCTATTGATAAACCTAGTTTTAATAAATTCTTGAAATTGTTAAACGAGTATTCTATAATTATAAATAATTATAGAAAATTAATTGATACTAGGGATCTTATCTTTGGTTATTGTTTCCTTTTAAAGAATGGAACTTATGATAAAGATAAAGAAAAAATGGTAGAGCAAATAGATATTAAGGAATTTAAAAAGAGGATTAATAAACATAATAAGAATTATGAAAAATTCTTAAAGAAATTTAAAGAATTTGGATTTCCTTATAAATTAATATCAGAACTATGATATATAGAATAGTATGGCAAGAAGCTCATATAGTTACTGTTGAAGCAGAAAATGAAGCTGAAGCCAAAAAGAAATTAAAAGAAAATAAAATAATAAAAGAATCAAAAGAACGTATTGGTGATTTTGATATTTATTCTGATGAAGATTTATAATACAATAAAAATATATGAACGAACAAAAACAAAAAAATTGTAAAAAAAGTTGTGAAAGATGTGGTTATGAAGGAAAAGTAAAATACAGAGAAAGATGGGGTAAGGTTCTATGCGAGCAGTGTAACCTAGACCATGATAATCCTTCACAAGAAGAGTTAGAAAGTAGAATAGGGATAGATTTTTAAATAATTATGACAATAACAGAAAAAATAATGAATAACTGTAAGAAAGGACTAATAACTATTGTAAAAAACAATAATGAAGATTATATGTATATGGCGTTTTCCAACCATAAAGATTGTAATGGAAATTATAGAGTAAGTTGTTGTTATGGTACGATTAAAGAAGCTAAACAGTGTATCGGAGAAGGTGGTGGATATTCAGAAGAAGACATTGAAAAAATTGCGAAAGAATATAATTGGGAAATAGTGGA
>DAOLQA010000049.1:6133-7829 GCA_035417885.1 bacterium | reverse complement strand
TATCAAACTTTTTCCTGCCCCTGTTGGAATACACACCAAAGCGTTTTTATTTTGTATTTTTTTGATGATTTTCTCTTGAAATTTAAATGGTTTTAGTTCATTTCCGAGTATATTTTGCATATTTTTTATATGTTTTTTTGACCCTTCTATTTAATTAATAATCTTTATTTTCATCTAAACTAGAATCACCAAACACTTCTTTTTCTAAATCTCTGAATTCTTTTTTAGTTTGATGACCTTTACTAAAAATTTCTTTCTCGTCAGCTGGAACATATCTATCATAATCAATTCCTCGACCAGAATCAAAATCACATAAACTAGTCAATAAATACACGTCTAATTGTAATTTATCAATTGGGTCAAGTATAGCATCTGTTAATTTTTCTTTAAATAAATCTAAATAATAATTATCTTTTTCATTTTTATAATTCAAATAATTATCAAATTCAGGGTGTATATATAATTTTGATATATCAGCTAATAATACTCTGTGATCAGCATCACTGTTTAAACTAGCTCTATCATCGTATTCATGAATTATATCATATGAATATTCACTAGATATTTGATAATCATCAATTACTAAATTCATATAAATTTTCATTAAAGCTTTATTTAAATCTGTAACTCCACTACTAACTAAATAAACAGTATATAAATAATAATTCTGTGTATCTTCACTAGCAAAACCGTCTCTTGTCAAATCTATATAATCTAAATAATCTTTTTGTTCTATTAACATTAAATCATTATTATTAGTATCTTCACTTCTAGTTATAATAATATCATATCTTTCAGTATCAAATCTATCATATATGGTTGAAATAATTTCTAAATCTTTAATAAAATTCTGTACTCTAACTTCATTCTTTATTTTTTCTTCTTTTTTTAATTGTCTAGCTATCTCATCAAATGATATAAACTCAGGATTTGGGAATAAATTATAATTTAGTTTGTAATAATAATATATGCGATTTTTTTCTTCATCACTTAATATTCTAACTGGGAATTCTAAATTTAAATAATTTTCATTCTTGATTTTTGATGCATCAATAAATGGCATATATATTTTATTTTTAAATAATACTTCATGAACAATACCATTATATTTTTCTATTAAACCATCAACACGATTTATATAATAGGTTTTTATTGCATCTTTAATTATCATTTTATCTTGTTTAAATAAAGTATTCCATTTAATTGACTTATATACAGCTTCTTCTATCGATAGAGATTTTCCTGCAAATACAGAAGCTTTACCATCATAATATAAATTAGGATTAGCATAAAATTTACCACTTAAATCTTTTTGTTGTTCTTTTGTCCAATCATCAACTATAGCAAGAAATTTATCTGCTAATACTGAATCAATCAATGTATCATCTTTATATACTCTGGCTTCTGGTGATAAATATATTTGATTTCCTTGTCTATTAACATAGGGTTTAATCAATACTCTAGCGTAAGGCTTATCAATTTCTCTATCATTCTTATCAATTAAATAAGCAATTAATGAACCTTCTATTAAATCATTTTTAACGTAATATCTATAACATCCACCTTGATTAGTATTTTTGATTCTTTTATCATAGTCTTCATTTTCACTTTTTAATTCCATACAACTATGCCATTTTCTATCAGTACTCATACCAGCAATATCATATGGGTCTCTGGATATAACAACTTGACATTC
>DAOLQA010000049.1:0-6033 GCA_035417885.1 bacterium | reverse complement strand
CCATTTTTTTCTAGTATTTTATCTACTAATTGTTTTTGTTTAACTGTTAATGCTGATAATATTATATTATTTATATTATTTAATATTTTATCGCTCATTATTTTTTAACCTCTATTTTACTCTGATAGAGAAATAATATATATATTCAACAAAATTAAAAATAGTATCTATAAAATCTTCATCGTTTTTTAAATTATCTTTAACACATAATTTTTCAATATATATTTTTGGTCGTTTAACTATAACTTTATTATATTCTATTTTTATTAATTCTGGAACGACACCTATTGATATGTCTATTCTAACTATATGTTTTTCTATCGGTTCTTTTGCTTTAGTTATATAAATGGAATATACATTATATATTTTTTCATCATTCGTTATATTATGAAAAAATACAATCTCATCTTCTACAACTGTGACTAAATTATTTTCATAACTTTGATTATATTTTTTATTATTAAAAATATATATGTCAAATTCAAATGTATAATCAAAAGAATCAAACTCTACATTATTAAATTTTTTGCTTTTTATTTTATTTTTTATATAATTATCAAAAAAATATTGATTCTCATTAATACTGAGTTGAGTATATAAAACTATAAATTTATTTAAATTTATATTTTTGTTTTTTAAAAAAGAAACTAAAGTAGATGTAAGTGGGAAATTTTTTAATATTTTTTTACCATCTTCAATATCAAACATATAATCAAAATCAATATGTTTAATTAAATTACCTTGTGTTTTAACTCTACTATTACTGTCGTTGTATAATTGGTCTGGAAGCATAAATATACCTTCAGATTCATCCTGAACCTCAGATAAAAATTTATCTACTGTTGATTTAAATTTCTCGTAAGTATCAGTCCCTAGAGAATTATCATGATATACTCTATCTTCACTAAACAAATATACTGATTTTTTCTCAATATTGTGATGAGGTTTAATAGCTATTCTGGCATAAGGTTTATCAATATTCTTATCAGTTGGTTCAATTAAATAAGCAACTAAAGTACCTAATCTGATATCATGTTGAAGATGACCAAAACATTGACCTCCATAATCATCAGGGTCATCATCATTCGGAAGTCTCATACAACTACTCCATCTTCTATCAGTACTCATACCAGCAATATCATATGGGTCTCTGGATATAACTATCGATAAATTAACACCTTTACTATCAGTTAGCATGCTTTTAGGAGGAAGATTTAATGCGTAAGCATCTAATAAATCTTTTTTAAAATTAAGCTTGAAAATTTTTACACGTTCTAGAATATCTTCATATTGTTCTTCTGTGATATTTTTTAATTTTTTAGTAATTAATAATTGTAGTAACTTAGTTAATCTATACTCTCTGTTATTTTTATCATATATTCTATTACAAGCAAAATCATAATAATTATCTTTAAAATAATAAAAATCATCACAGTAATGTAATATATTAACAATAGCACTATAGACAGGGCCTAAATCTTTAGCACCTAAATAAGATATCAAATCTATTTTGACAGTATCATCCAAATATAATCTATTATTACCAACTCCAAATATATGATCATATCTTTTATCATATTCTTCTTTCATACTTTCATATAATTCTTTATAAGGTGCATATTGTTTTTCTGTTAATTTAGCTAATAAAATATTAATATTATTTAATATATTCATTTTATCTTTAACCTCATTTATAATTTAATTATATCACTAAATGTTAAATTTTTATTTAATCTAGCTGATAATAATGTATTTATCGATATATCAACATCAACTAAATCAATAGTAGATTTACCATAATCATAATCTTTTACAGTAAATGCATTAACATTAAATACCATGGTAGACATAGGATTAATTGTGTATACAGATTTTTGTTCGGCAAACCTATGATATATCATTATACTGTTTAAATCAATATAAGCATCTAAATCTAACTTATATATAAATTCATTTATATTTTTATCAGATTCAACAACATAAATACTATACACTTTTTCATATTTATCAAATTTCTTTTGTTCAACATATGTTATATTAGTATATTTTGGGATTCGCCATCTATTATCAATTCTATATAAATCTCCATATATACTATCATAATTTTTATTTTTACTATTATCAATTATATAAAAATCGAATGAATCTATATTTTCAATATCAAATTGATGATTTTGAATCCATTCAATTTCCTTTTTCAGTTGCTTCAACAAAGAAACTAAATATGGATCGTTAACATCAATTTTTTTATTCGATAAAGCCTTATAATTCATAACATCTGCTATATCTGATATGAATAGTATTTTCCCAGATTCATCAACAATAGTTTTACTTTGATAGTTATATGCAGATAAAGTATTATGTACAACCTTATCAACAAGCCCAGGAAAGTGAATATCTAATTCATCAATTATTAAATTATATGTATTTATCAAATTATCAAACATTTCTATATAATTATTATTATTAGGAGTTTTAGCTATAACTACCGCTTTTCTTATAATGTCTATTCCTGTATTATTATCTATATTTAAAATTTTATTAATATCAATAAAATCATATAATGGTGTTTTTTTATTATTACTTGATTTAAATTTAAATTTTTCACCACTATCATTATATAAATCAGGCATACTTTCAAATATACCTTCTTTATCATCTTGTATTTTATCTAAAAAATTATTAACAATATTTTTAAATTCTTCATATATATTATCATCTAAACTAGCATCATTGTACACTCTATTTTCTGCATATAGTACTATTGACTTATCTTTAATATTTTGATATGGCTTAATAGCAATCCTAGCATATGGGTGTTCAATATTTTTATCTGTTGGTTCAATTAAATATGCAACTAAAGTACCTAATCTGATATCATGTATCAAATGTTGGTGATAAGCACCACCTGGATGTATAGAAGGATCATCATCTGGCAATCTCATACAACTAGTCCATCTTCTATCTGTAGACATACCTGCAATATCATATGGATTTCTTGATATAACAACAGATAATTTTATTTTATTACTATCATTTAATATACTTTTAGGTGGTAGTTTAGATATATAGTATGATATAATTTCTTTAACATCATATGCGTTTAATATATAATCATATTCTTCTTTTGTTACGTTTTTAAGTTTTTGTTCTGTTAATAATTGCAAAAATTTAGTTAATTTAAATTCTCTACCGTCTTTATTATATATTCTATTGTGTAATAAATCTAAATATATCTCCTTGAAATAATACTCAGTTAAATTATTAGTTAAAAAAGTTCCAAATCTAATGAAATCTCTTGGAAATAAAGATTTTGCATAATCAACAGCTTCCATTTTAACACTATCTTCTAAATATAATCGATTATTACCAACACCAAAAATATGGTCATATCTTTTGTCATATTCTTCTTTCATACTTTCATACAATTCTTTATATGGTTTATATTGTTTTTCTGTTAATTTAGCTAGTAACACATTAATATTTTTTAATATATCCAACTATAACACCTACTTTAAATATTATTATAAGTTTCAATAACTTTATATGATTTAGGATGTAAAAAGCATGTTTCGTATCTTATATCACTATGCATAGAACCATAATCATTTAAATCACAAATTCCAGAATAACCTAAAATATCCATTAATATTTTATTTGCTACTATTCCAGAACTGCGTGGTTTTTTTATATCAAAAGCTATTTGTAAATTAACAAGTAAATCTACACCATAATAAATGTAGAAAAAATTATTTGTATTATATTTATTGTTATTATTAGCATATGACACTGGCAAATCTTCTTTTTCAAAATAACTGTTAAATTTTTTAATATAAGTGTCTTTAAGCATATTAATATAAGTGTCTTTAAGCATAGTTTTATAAATGGTTGCATTATTAGGTATCAATTCCATTATATGATTATAATAATCTTCCAATTTTTTTAAATCTTCACTATTATTATAATCTGAATCTATATATAAAAATTTATAACCAGAAACGTCAATTTGCTCCAATACCGTTGCGTATTTTTTATTAAATCCAAATTCTGTTTTATAACCAACTCTAGTTAATACTTCTGTTACATATTTTAAAGGATAAGCATATATACCATAAGCACTAATATGCCCCCATCTAGATTTAGGATTTATACCTATTTTTAATTCATTACTAAAATGCACAAAATATTTGGGTTTATTAAAATATAAAGAATTAGAATTATCTTTATCTAAATAACGATACAAGGTTGTATACAAAGACTCTTTTTTATTAACATCACTATGACTTCTAGCTTCTGTTATAATATTATCTATATTTTTTAATATATTCATTTTATATATCTCCTAACTATAAATTGACTATATCATTTAATGGTAAAGGTCTACTTAATCTAGCAGTTAATGATGTCTCTATAACTTTATCAATATTACATAGAAAATTATCGAGTTCTTTATTATAGTCATAATTTTTTATAATAAATGCTTTAACATTAAATGTTATATCATAACTAAAATTATATGTAAGTATAGTGTCTTTTTTACTATATAGTTTATAAAATGTAAATATATTAGTTAAATTAACAAAGGCGTCTAAATCTAATTTATAAATAAATTTATTTATTTTATCTCCAGATTTAACAACATAAATACTATACATTTTTTCGATTTTATTAGAATTATATTGATTAGTAAATGTTATATCACCATAGTTTGGTATACGCCATCTATTATCAATTCTATATAAATCTCCATATATACTATCATAATTTTTATTTTTACTATTATCAACTATATAAAAATCATATGAATTTATATTTTTAATATCAAATTCATGGTCTTCTATCCATTTAATTTTATCTTTCATTCTATTTAATAATAAATTTAAATATTTTTCATCAATATATTTATTATTTGATAATGATTTATAATGTATAATATCTGGTAAATTTAATATAGACATCATCTTACCTGATTCATCAATAACAGTTTTATTTTGATAATTATCCGCTGTTAAAGATTCAGTTACAATTTCAGTAATAAGTTGAGGAGTTTCAATATCTAGATAATCTATCATTAAATTATACATACCTGCTAAATTATTAAACATCTCTATGTATGTATTATTATTTTTTGATTGAGATGTAACTATTGCTTTTTTTATTATACCTATTCCTGTATTATTATCAATATCCAAAATTTTATTAAAATCAATAATATTACGTATTAATATTGATTTTTCATTTTTATTTGTTTTAATCTTAAAATTTTCCTTACTATCATTATATAAATCAGGCATACTTTCAAATATACCTTCTTTATCATCTTGTATTTTATCTAAAAAATTATTCACGATTTTATTAAATTCTTCGTATATATTTTCATCTAAACTATCATCATGATAAATTTTAGATTCTGGATATAACATAATTGATTTATCTTTAATATTTTGATAAGGTTTAATAGCAATCCTAGCATAAGGTCTGTCAATATTTTTATCGGTAGGTTCAATTAAATAAGCAACTAGAGTACCTAATTCTATATCATGCATTAAATGTTGATGATATGCACCACCTGGATATATAGAAGGATCATCATCTGGCAATCTCATACAACTAGTCCATCTTCTATCTGTAGACATACCTGCAATATCATATGGATTTCTTGATATAACAACAGATAATTTTATTTTATTACTATCATTTAATATACTTTTAGGTGGTAGTTTAGATATATAGTATGATATAATTTCTTTAACATCATATGCGTTTAATATATAATCATATTCTTCTTTTGTTACGTTTTTAAGTTTTTGTTCTGTTAATAATTGCATGAATTTAGTTAATTTATATTCTCTACCATCTTTACTATATATTCTATTATATAATATATCTAAATATAGATTTTCAAAATAATACTCAGTTAAATTATTAGTCAAAAAATTAACAAATTTAGCAAAATCTGATGAAAACAAATCTACTGAATAATCAACAGCTTCCATTTTAACACTATCTTCTAAATATAATCGATTATTACCA
>DAOLQA010000048.1:0-8358 GCA_035417885.1 bacterium | reverse complement strand
TTATAATATTTATGGAGGTTTAAAATGTATGAAATCACCAGGGAAACAATTGATGAAATTATTGAACAATTGAATAATATTGGGCCAGATGAACTTAATTCGTTAATTTTCAATTGTAAAGATTCTTTTCATGATGCAATTATTTTCTACGATATGGGAAGTAAAGAATTGAAAGTAGAATCTATTAATCATAATAGTAGTTTTCTTCCTAAATCTAATATTATTGTTGTAGATAGAATTTCCGAGACTCCCATTGATGAGCAATTTGATTGGAGTACAGATTTATTTGATAATGAGGAAGTGGAAGAAATTGAAAATAATTATGATGGAGACTATCAGGCTTGGCTAGATGATCATCCTGAAACTGAAAGTCTTGAAGAAAGATGTAGAAATGCAGGAGAATCATATATGTTATCTAACTGGTTAAATTATTTACGTAGTATAGAAGACAAGTTAATGGAATTATATAATTTTCAAATAGATGGGGAGTAAATAATGACTATAAATAGAATTAGTTATAATATAAAATCCCAATAGATAATAATTTGGGATAATAATGGGAAAACCCAAAATGTAAAATTTTCTGATTATTATTTTATATCTAGTTAGCTTGCCAAAAAATATGATAAATTTAATATAGAACAAAACAAATAGTATCTGGAATATGATACTTATAATAAACTAAAAAAAGTATATTATAACAAAAAGAATAGAAAATAGTTAGAAAAGATTGCCTATCAGTCTGATATGTCAGTAGAGTTAAAATATTTATTAGATAATCATATTGAATTTTCTGATGATAGACATATAGGTTTTTTTGATATAGAAACTTTTTATGATATATAGCATCCTGAAACTAATAATATTGATTATTCTATATCTCCAATCATATCTATTGTTTTATATTCAAATAAATTAAATAAATATTTTGTTATATATTGGCATTATTCTACTGAAAATAATGAATAGGATTTAATTGTACAGAATATTGATGATGATAAACAATATTATATATGTAAAAATGAAAAAATTGTTTTAGATGTATTTTGTGATTTAATTAAAGAATTAAATATTGATATTATAACTGGTTGGTTTTCGCACGGTTATGATGTTCCTTATATCATTAAAAGATTATGTTATTATTATGGCAATGCAAATCAATTATCACCTATTGATAATACTTGGATGAGTCCAGTAAGACCGAAAGGTTATAATGATAGATATGCAATTAAAATTGCTGGATTAGATACTATAGATTTAATGGAATTAGTTCAAAAGTTAAATTATAATTTTCAGAATAATAAATTAGATACAGCAGCAAAGGTGATATTGAATGATGAAAAAATAAAAACTTCTTCATTTAAAGACTGGTAGAATAATTTGGATGGATTTCTAGAATATGCCATAAAAGATGTGGAATTATTAAAGAAGATAGACGATAAATTACAATGTATAAATTTTGCTATTCAATTACAAATATTATCAGCAGTGCCATATTTGAACGATATAATTTCCGTAACTAAGCTTATTGATAGTTTGTTGTTTAAAACTTTTTGGGATAAAAACATTATTTTCCCAAATAATAAACCTAAAAAGAGGGTTAATTATAAAGGTGCTATAGTAATGAATCCTGCAGAACCGGGTGTGCATAATGATGTTTATATTTTAGATTATAGTTCACTTTATCCTACTACTATTATGGCTTTTAATATATCTCCTGAAACTTATTTATTTTCAGCATAGGAAATTAGAGGTCAACAGTTTAATAATAGATTAGATTATTTGAAGAAGAATAATATAAAGTATATAGATAGTAATTATGATGATGATTTAATAGGAAAAAGATATATATTTTTCTCTCATGCTGAACATATAGGTGTAATACCACAATTAGTAAAAGAATTATATGAATTAAGAAAGAAATTGAAAAATATAGTTAATATTTCGAATGATTAGCAATAGAAAATGATTGCAGATAAAAGGCAATATGCTATTAAAATAATTCTAAATTCAATATATGGTGCAATGGGTTTTGAAAAATTTAGATTATATAAACCCGAATGTGCTGATAGTATTACTTATTTTGGTAGAAAAGCATTGTTATTTGCTAATGAATATTTTAGTCATTTTGGTAATATTCTATATATGGATACAGATTCAATTTTCATTAAATTGTTTTAGGATATGAATGCCAATAATTTATTTCATTATTTAGATGTATTCAATAAGTCCAACATTAAAGAAAGATTTGTCAAGCGTTTCAATAAGTATATTGATTAGTTTCCCGAATACTGCCAAATGGAACTAAAATACTAGAAGCATTTAAAATATATATATTTTGGAGAAGGTAAGAAAAGATATTATTCTATAGTGGATAACGGTTCTAAGTATATTCACGGTTTAAATATTATTAGGAAAGATACTCCAGAATATGTAAGTTATTTGCTTGATATTTTATGTTAGAAAGCAGTTAAAAATGAGTTAACCTTAGAAGATTTGTAGATGACTTATAATAAAATAAAGTGTGTAAGTTATGATAAAATAGGAATTCATAAAGCCTTCAATAAGCGTTTTGATCAGTATAATAAGAATGTTCCTCAACATTTAAGTGCAGTTCAATTTGCCAATGAAAAATTAGGATTGAAAATTCAACACAGTGATTCAGTATATTTATTCTATATAAAGTCTTTGTGTGAATAGAATTTGAAACCTAAGGACAGACACGATGCGATTTGTCTGAGACCTGAAGATTTTAGTATTATAGACAATAATGATAAATTTGAAATTGACTATGATAAATTTTTTGAAAAACAAATAATACAACCATTGCGTGAATTTGATAAAATACCAAAAGTAAAATAGGTATTATAGCAATATTATAAAAATAAGAATGATAGATATAAGATAAGTAAAGCTGGTGAATATGTATTAATATAATAAAATAATATGAATAAAGAATTAGATATTACCAATGATGATGATGTGAAATATATTTTGCATACATTATTAGAATTAGAACATAAAAGAGATACTATAGGTTTAAATGATGAAGAGATGGCATTATTAAAGAAATTAATAAAATATAAAAAATAGATAATTAATAAATTAAAATAAGGAGATATTCATGGAGTTAAATTTAAGTTATTCCAATATTGCTATGTTCATGGCTTGTCCATATAAGTGGAAATTAACATATGTAGACAGACATTATGAATATAAATAGTCTATTGATAAAATTTATGGTTAGGCCATACATAGTGTAATAGAATAGTTAATACAATTATATTATAATAATTCTGTTTCTTATTTTAAAGAGCATAAATAGTAGATTATATAGGAATATACTCAAAAATTAATTAGAAATTTAGCTAAATTAACGAAACAAGGATAGTAGAAAGATAGTAGTTATAAAACTTCTATAGAGTTATTATAGAAATACTTGAGTTATGGTAAAGAATTAATTAAAGAACTATGTAGTGAAATGAATAGATATTTTGGTAAAAGAGATATATCTTTATAGGGTGTTGAGTATAAATTATAGTAGAAGAATACATTATGGGGAGATGATGTTAAATTTACCGGATATATAGATTTAATTTTATATGATAAAAAATTAGATTTGCATTCTCTATATGATTTTAAAACTAGTATGTATGGATGGAATGATAGAGATAAAAATGACTTTACCAAGAGAATGCAGTTGCATTTATACAAATATTTTTATGCTCAAAAAAATAATTTACCATTATAGAAAGTTGATGGCACATTCTTAATATTTAAAAAACAATTATTAGAAAGTCCTTATAGAAATAGAAGAGTGCAGACTTATTTTCCACCTCAATAGGAGAGAACAATTAATAAAACGCTGAAGACTGTTGGTGAAGCAATAGATAAAATGCGTCTGATAAAACAGAATAAATTAGAGCCATAGATTAATAGTTCTGAATATAATTGTAAATTTTGTCCATATAATGGAGGTTAGTTATGCCAAAAAAGTCAGATGAATATTTTAAAATCTTAATAACTGGTGATGATAATTATAATAATTTAATGAAATTTAATATTACTATGTAGAATATCTATAGCAAATTACAAGATGTACCCAGGGCTGTTGGGACTTTTGGTCGTATTTATGGTGCAGAGTTATTAGGTAGAATATGGGCAGAATAGCATAATGATAAGTATGTGCCATTTACTATAGAATAGACACCATTAAAAAATAGTCCTGAATTGCCGGCAAGAAAATATCATATTTTATTAAATATAGCAGTAAAGTGGTCTGATTTAGTTCTAATATTTTCTAATATAGAGACAAAAAAGATTAAATAGATTATATAGTTATGTTAGAGACATTAGGTTCCATATTTAATTATAAATGAATAAAAATAAAAAGGAGGTCTATGATGTATTTTAATAGATACAAATGTCCTAATTGTGGCAATATTAATATTAATATTGATACCGGCAATGAAGTTATTTTATGTGATAAATGTAATTTATAGATGCCTGTTGGTGATTATTTCTTATAGATGGAATTGTTGGAAAAAGCGATAATGGCTCAGGCAATTAAACATTTCATTGAACCCGGCATAGGATTGCTAGTTCAATTTCAAAATAAGTATTATATTATAGGAATTGATAAAGAAGGATAGATTATTATATCTTAGCATGAATTACAAGAAGGTGAAGAAGTAGGTGATTGTTTTAATATAGAAATAAATAAATAGGAGGAATAAATGACAAAAGACGGAACATTGTATAAGTATTATGAAGTAACTATTAGATATATGGTGCCTGTAGAGAAACCTAATGGCAAAATAGCCTATAAATCAAAAAAGGATGTATATTTAGTTAATACAGAATCTATTAGCTTAGCATAGAAATTAGTTAAAATGATACTAGGTTCAGTCTATGAGCAATTTTAGGTAGTGGGCGTAAAAGAAAGTCCTATTATAGATGTCATAAATGAAATGGAGCAGAGAAATAATGTCAATTAAAAAATGCAGAATAGGATAGATGCGTAATGGCTCAGAAGTTTTACCTAAAGAAAAAAGAAAGTTGATATTGTTTGCTGGTGATTTATTATTAAGACCTAGCGGTATAGGTTCACAAACTAAGTAGATTATATATGGCACTTGTCATAGATACAATTTTATAAATTTTGGATATATATAGGGTTTACAACCTGAAAATGTGAATTATTAGATTCAAGATTTAAGTCAAAGATTACAGGAATAGACCGGAGTACCAGATGCTACTTTATTTATTAAGCCTTTTGATATTTATAGCGGTCGTGATGAAATAAAACAGAGAGTATTATTAAATTTAATTAAATAGTTAAAGCCAGACGCTTTATTTCATTTTACTGATCCACATAGCTGGTATTGGATGTATGAAATATAGAATTTAATTAGATGTAAAATACCTATAATATATTATAATATATGGGATAATTTGCCTTATCCTAAATATAATGAAAAGTTTTATAGTTGTAGTGATTTGATTATGAATATTTCTAAACAAACACAGAATATTGTTAATAATGTATGTATTAACTATCCTAGAGAAGTTTGGCAAACAAAGTATGTTCCACACGGTATTAATATGGAAACATTTAGACCTATGGGTAAGAATAATCCTATATATAAAACTATATATTAGCAATTACATAGAAGTGATTATGATTTTGTTTTCTTGTTTGTTAATAAAAATATAATTAGAAAACAAGCTAGTTTAATTATGGAGGCCTTTAGATATTTTGTAAATAATTATTTAACTCCAGAACAGAAAGCAAGAACTATATTATTAATGAAAACAGAAGTTAATATACCACCAGGAATGCCATTGAATATATATCAAAATGAAGTTTTACATGATCCTACAGTTAATATACAATTTATTAGTAATAATTTACAGCCTGAATAGTTATGTGCATTATATAATTGTGCAGATTGTATAGTTTCTTTTTCTAGTGCAGAAGGATTTGGGTTATCTACTGCAGAAGGATTAGCTTGTGGCAAAATATTTATTGCACCGGTAATAGGTGGCTTACAAGATCAAATGGGTTTTTAGGATGAAAATGGTAAGTTGTATTTTAATAATCCTAAAGTTCCTTCTAATTGTTATAGAACATATAAAAAGCATAAACCCTGGGTAATACCTATATGGTTAAAAGGATTGGCTTCTACAGGTTCAATGGCTACTCCTTATATATATGAAATGTATTATGAATTGAAAGATTTAGTTTTGGCAATGAAGAAAGCTTATGAAATGCCTAAATAGGAAAGATAGAAATATGGATTAGAAGGTAGAGAATGGATGTTAAGTTAGGAAGTAAAAATGAGTGCAGATTGGATGTGTACTCAAATGATATAGCATATTGATAATGTATTTAAGTATTGGAAGCCTAAATCGAAATATAAATTATTTAGAGGATAGCGGATTAAGAAAGATACATTATCTGGAATTTATGACCCTATTAAATAGCAATGGGAGTGATATATGTAGAATAAAACAAATATAGTATTATATGGTCAATTTTCACATTGTGGAGGTTATGGATAGTATAGTCGTGCTTTAGCTTATATTTTAATAGATTTATATAAAAATAATGAAAACATAAATTTAATATTTGTCGATCCTTCACTTGAATTTGTGCTATAGGATTAGAGATATGATTTATATAATTCCAGATATAGAGAAATATTAAAGTATATGAGGTAGTTATCTATTATAGATACTGAAATTATTGAAATATTTATATGCGTTTCTACACCTATGACATTTATTGCTAAGGGTATATATAATATAGGTGTTACCGCACTATTTGAAGCAGATAAAATTCATCCTAATTTAGTTAATTATTTGAATCTTGTAGATGAAGTTTGGGTTATGTCTCAATACAATATAGATTGTATAAAGAATTCTAGCTATAGCACACAAGATGGCAAGAGTATAGTTTGTAATAAACCAGTTAATAAATTTATTCATCCATTTTTATATGATTTAAATAATATAGTCTATAATGAAACTGATATAACCTAGTACTTGGATAATATTTAGCCTGAGTTTTTATTTTTAAATGTAGGATAGTGGTTGCCTGGTTTAATGGGTAATGATAGAAAAGATATAGGTGCCCTAATTTCAGTATTTGCTCAAACTTTTAGAGATAATAATAATGTAGGTTTAGTTATAAAGACTAGTTTAGGCAGGTCTACTATATTAAGTTAGTATAGCATTAGATAGCGAGTAAGTGAAATTATGTCAATGCTGAGATATCCAGAAGATAAATTAAATATATATTTTATTAGTGGTCAATTAGATGACAGTCAAATGATAGAATTATATAAGCATAATAAAATTAAAGCATATCTAAACTTTTCGCATGCATAGTCTTTTGGTATACCTATGTTTTAGTTTTCTGGATTAACTGGGAAACCTTTAATTACACCATATCATAGCGGTATGTTAGAATACGTTAAACCTGAATATTGTGAAATTTTAGTGCATAAATAGCAAGAATTATCATCAGAATTATTTCAGTATTTTTATAAAGATTTTACTATTCCTGGTGCTAAATGGTATACTATAGACTATAATTATGCATTACATAAATTACAACAATTTGTAAAAAATTATAATATGTGGATAGAGAATGGCATAGAACAACAGAAATATATTGTAGAAAATTTTAATAAGGAAGTAATTAAATTAGATGTAGCAAAATTATTAATGCCACATTTAGAGAATAATAATGACTTAGAACAATAATAAGATTGGATTATTTATACCTAAATTTGAAATAGTGAAAGCTATTCAATTATAGTAGTTGTAGTAGTTTGAAGATGAAAAGACAGGTGAGAAATTTTATGGTCAAGTAGGAGACTGGAAAGTGTGGGATATGGAAGGTAATTGTTTTTTATTGACTTACTACTAGTTTATAAATAGATATGTGCCATATAATGATACAGCTTTTGAACAATATAGGAATAAATTGGAAATATTACACAATAGAAATAAATATAATAAGTACTTCAAAGAAGAATATTATAAATTAAAGAAAAAATAGTAGGAGTAGAAATAATTCAATTTCATATATGGAGATTAATAAAAAATAATTAATGGCATAGATACGAGATTTAATTATAAGATCAGGTTTGCATCCTGATACTGGCGATAAAACTTTTATAAGAATAGGAGATGAGAAACCTGCTACAGCTGATAATACTGCTTCTTCAATATAGTTTTTAGGTGATTTACGGGATAATAACAAATCATTTGATAATATAGGAACAGCTTCAGCTTTTAGAATACGTCATGATACAGTAGATGGAGCATTAATTTTTTAGGGTCGTAGTG
>DAOLQA010000047.1:0-9211 GCA_035417885.1 bacterium | reverse complement strand
AGCCTAAATATATTAATTCTCCACAAACAGAAGTTTATGATAAAAGCAATATTTTGTTTGGATTAAATTTTGCAAAAGAATATATTAAAAAAGAAAATTGTTCAGTTATTGTAGAAGGATATATGGATTGTATTTCTTCACATCAAGCAGGTATACAAAATGTAGTTGCAACCACTGGTACTGCTTTAACAAATGGGCATATTAAATTGTTAAAAAGATATTCTAATACTATTTGTTTTTCTTTTGATCAAGATTTAGCAGGGCAAAATGCTACTGAAAGAGGTGTTGATATAGCCTTGACAAATGATGTTGATCTAAGAATAATTACATTAAAAGGTACAGGATTCAAAGACCCAGATGAGTGTGTCAGAGCTAATCCTGAGACTTGGAAGACTGCAATAGATCATTCTCAGCCATATTTAGATTTTTATTTTGATAAAATTAAAGAGGAATATAATAAAATTGCTGAAAAAGCTACGCCAAAAGATGTAGATAGAATAGTAGATCCATTTTTAAATAAATTGAGCAAAATAAAATCTAGTATAGAAAAAGATTTATGGCTTAAAAAAATCATGAAAGATTTTGATATTAGCAGAGAAGCGCTGGAGGAGAAATTAAAAGTTCATGAAAACAGTAATAAGAAATTTATTAATGAAAGTAAAGTTGATGCTATAAATATAGGGAAGAAAGATCCAAATTTAGAGTTGCAAGAATTTTTGATTTCAAACGTTTTAAATAATAAGAAATTAATTCCAATATTAGTAAAATTAAATCTAGATATTTTTACTGATCAGAGGATCAAAAGCATTGCTGAGCTTTTAATAAAATGTTATAATGAACATTGTAAAGATCCAATAGAATTTATTTTATCTAATTCTAATAATGAAAATAGGGATTACATAAATTATTTATTAATACTAGGCGAGAAAATAACGTCTGAACAATTTTTTAGTTCATTAGATTTAAAGAGAGAATTAAAACATACTATATTCAAATTGTGTAAAAATTATATAAATCAAGAGCTAAAAGATATAAGACATAAAATATCATTAGCAGAGAAAGCGAATGATAAAGAACAATTATTGCTTTTAAATCAACAACTCCTATCAAAAGTAGAAGAATTAAGAAAATTAGAAGCAAGCCAAAAATAAAGAGATATATAAAATAAATAAAAAATAAATGCCAAAAATTATTACTGATTCATCATATAAGGAATTAGAACCTGTTAATGATTCTGTTAAGAATGTAGATGATATAGACGAGTTGCTTGATAGCTCTGATGATAATGAATTTGATTTTCAAGAAGAATTAAAGCCTCAGCAAATAAATTTACGGGTAACAAATAACCCATATTGGGATGCGAATGCAGCAAGAAAATTAATAGATAAAGGTAAAATTCGTGGGTTTATAACCGAGGATGAGGTTTTGTATTCTTTGAATAATCTTGAATACTGTGTTAATGAACTTGAGAATTTTTTAAATACATTAGATATATTAGGTATAGAATTTATAGAGAGTAGTGAAAGTCTGTTGCCTAATCCAAAGGATAAAGAAGATAATAAAGTAGTCACTAGTGAGGATAGTAATGAAAAAACTATTGGTAAAAGGAAACGCAAGAAAGAATTAGAAGTAGACAAATTAAGCGAAGAAGAAGACTCTATGTTTTCTGATCTTATACAAATGTATTTAAAGGAAATAGGTAGTGTGCCCTTACTTACATATTCTGAGGAAATGGCTTTAGCTAAAAGGAAAGATAAGGGTGATGAAATTGCTAAACAAAAATTAATACAAGCTAATTTAAGATTAGTTGTATCAATTGCTAAAAAATTTACTGGGAGAAAGTTGTCTTTATTAGATTTAATACAAGAAGGTAGCATAGGCTTATCACGTGCTGTTGAGAAATTTGATTATAGAAGAGGATATAAATTTTCTACTTATGCTACTTGGTGGATTAAACAGGCAATAACAAGAGCTTTAGCTGATCAATCCAGAACTATTAGAATTCCTGTTCATATGGTTGAGACTATAAATAGATTTCAACAAGTTCAGAGAAGGTTATTACAAGAGTTAGGCAGGGAACCATTGCCAGAAGAATTGGCTGATGAAATGAATGAAGACATAAAAAAGATAAGACATATAATAGATATATCGCAAGATACAGTTTCAATTGAAACTTCCATAACAAATAAATCAGATGATAAAGAAAGCACTCTTGCTGATTTTATAGAAGATAAAAAGACAGCATCACCAGTAAGACTTATTCAGCTTGAGTTATTGAAGAACTATATTGAAGAAATAATTAGCGAATTACAGCCAAGAGAAAAGAAAATATTAGAGATGAGATTTGGTTTAACAGATGGTGTTACTCATACATTAGAAGAGGTTGGCCAAGAGTTTGGTGTAACAAGAGAAAGGATAAGGCAGATAGAAGCAAAAGCTTTGGATAAAATTAGAAAAAGCCATAAAATTAATAAAGTCCAAGATTATTAATAAAGGTTTATGAAATTAGTTTTCAATGGTGCTGCACAAGAAGTAACAGGTTCTTGTTTCCATATTATTACAAATTCTGGTAGCCAGTATCTTGTTGATTGTGGGTTATTCCAGGGAAGTTATGAAAATGATCAGAAAAATGCACAAGATTTTAATTTTAACCCTAAAAATATAGAGGCTATATTTTTGACTCATTCACACTTGGATCATGCTGGCTTAATACCAAAGATGTATAGACAAGGGTTTCGTGGTAAAATTTTTGCTACGAACCCAACAAAAGATTTCTGTAATTTGTTATTTGAAGATGCATCTAATTTAATTATAGAGAAATATTTTAGGACAGGTGAAAGACCAATATATGAAGAAGAAGATGCTATTGGAGCCGTATCATTATTTAATGGTATAGATTATGATAAAGAATATGAATTTAATAATGTGAAGTTTATATTTCGTAATTCTGGGCATATACTTGGTGCAGCTACTATAGAATTAGATATAGAAGGTAAAAAATTAGTGTTTTCTGGAGATCTTGGGAATTATCCTGTACCAATAGTTCCAAAGTATACTTATATAAATGAAGCTGATTATGTATTTATAGAATCTACATATGGTGGGATAACTCATGAAGCCCCAGATGTTAGAGTAACTAAATTTAAACAAGCTGTATATAATGTATTTAATAAACAAAGTGTTCTGTTAATTCCGTCATTCGCATTAGAAAGAACTCAAGAGATATTATTTGAATTGAATATGATGGTTGAAAGTGGGGAAATAGTTCCTTTACCAGTATTTATGGATAGTCCACTTGCTAGCAAAATTACACAAGTTTTTAAAAAATATGAAGATTTTTATAATAAAGAAACTATGAAGATTATAAACAGCGGAGATGATATTTTTAATTTTTCTGGTTTACAAATTACAGATACTGTCGATGAATCAAAAAAAATAAACTCTATACCTGGTCCAAAAATTATAATAGCTGGATCTGGAATGTGCACTGGCGGTAGAATATTGAAACATTTACAAAGATATATAAAAGATCCTAATAATTTTTTATTATTTGTTGGATATCAAGCTAAAGGAACTCTTGGTAGAAAAATATTTGATGGAGAAGAAGTTGTTGAAATAGAAGGTAGAGAATACAAAGTTAGATTAAATGTAGATGCTATTGGTGGATATTCTGCTCATTCAGATCAACCAAAATCTATAGAGTGGTTATCTCATTTTGATAAAAATAGATTAAAAAAGATATTTATAATACATGGGGAAAAAGATAAGGCAGAAGCACTTAGTGCTGGGATTAAAGCAGAATTGGGGATTGATACATATATACCAGTATTACATGATGAAGTAATGCTATAATTTTAAATTATTTAATTCGTTTGTATCATCTGGTTCTATTGGAAAGTATTGTAAAATTATATTATTTACTTCTTTTATAGAGCATATTATTCCATCTTTTATGCTCTTATTTTTTATTTCTTCAGATATTTTTAAGACTAAATTATCTAGATTATTTTTATCAATTTTTTTATATATTCCTTCATCAAATAAAATGTAAAATTGTTTTGTTTTTAATATAAATAAAATTAATATGCCATTTCTATTTTTTGTTTTAAATATTTTGTATTGCTTAAATAGATGTAAAGCATATTTTTGTAAATTTTTATAAACAGCAGGTATTTTATATTTTATAACAACACAGATTTCAGAAGAAGTTTTTAACTCTTCGCTTTCTATTGTTTTCTCTATGTCGTTTATATCTTGTTTTGAAAGATATTTAAATATTTGTTTCATATATTTTAATTACCAATGTCCACTTGCTCCTCCACCCCCAAAACTACCACCACCTCCATGGAATCCACCACTTCCAAATCCTCCGCTTCCGAAACCGCCACCTTTATTATTATGGAAGAACATTTGATCAAATAAAATGCCTGATAGAAAATTATTTTTATGCCTTCTTGTAATGATTATAAACAAAACAACTAATATAACTAAATTTAATATTCCATAAATCAGGCTTTCTGTATCATCTTCTTTGACTTTGTCATTTAAATAATTTGCATCAGATGCTGTTTTTTTTATTTCTTCAATACCGTTTTTTATGCCCTCATAATATTTATCTTGTTTAAATTCTGGGATTATAGAATGCCTTATTATATAGCTAGATTTAGCATCTGTTAGATATTCTTCTAAGCCCTGTCCTACTTCTATTCTTACATCTTGGTCTTCTTTTGAAACAATAAGGATTACGCCATTATCTTTATCTTTATCTCCAACCTGATTTTTTTTAGCAACTTCTATCCCAAAATTTTCTATTGTATCTCCTTCTAAACTGTTTACTGTTAATACAACGATTTGATCACTTGTCTGTTGTTCAAAATTTTGCAAATCTTGTTCTATTTCAATTCTTTGTTCTTCTGTTAGTAAATTAGCATTATCTGTAACAAAATTTGTAAGTGATGGGATCTCTAATGCTGATGAAAAAATAGGGAATAATATACAAATTATTCCCAATAAAAATTTTGTAATATTTTTAGTTTTCTTTTTCATTACTATTTATCAAAATTAACTTTTGGTGCTACTTCTGCTTCTGGATTTTGTAAATTGAAATATGTTTTTTCTTTAAAATTAGATATAGATGCTATTATATTGTTTGGAAACATCTGTAAATATGTATTATAGTCTTGTACTGCCTCATTGAAGTTTTTTCTATCAACAGCAATCCTGTTTTCTGTTCCTTCTAATTGAGATTGGAAAGTTAAAAATGTTTCATTTGCTTTTAAATCAGGATAATTTTCTGCTACTGCTAACAATCTAGAAAGAGATGCTTCTATGTCTCCTTGTAATGTTTGGAATTTTTGGAAAGCTACTGGATCATCTAGCACATCTTTTGTTACTGTAAATGATGTTGCATTAGCCCTTGCTTGTGTAACTTGTGTAAATGTTTCTGTTTCATGCCCTGCATATGCTTGTACTGTTGCAACAAGATTTGGAATTAGGTCATATCTTCTTTGATAGTCTGTAAGAACATTAGACCATGCAGAGTCTACCGCTTGGCTCTTTTTTACTAATGTATTTCTTTTAGAAATAAACATTATTAAAAGAATAACTATTATTCCTAATATAATTAATATAATAGTCAATGCTTTTTTGTTTTTTGGTTTTTCTGGTTTCATTTTTTATTTTAATAATATTAATATATAATAGTATAATAGTATAAAAATAATTGTAAGTCAAAAATATGTTGCAAAAAACAAGAAAAACAAAAATAGTAGCCACAATAGGTCCTGCATCATATTCTGAAAATATATTAACTGAGCTTATAGAAGCAGGGGCTGATATATTTAGATTTAATATGAAGCACGATTCTGCTGACGGTTATCGTGATAATATATTAATAGCTAAGAAGGTTATAAAAAAAGCAAATGCTAATATTGGTATATTATTTGATCTGCAAGGTCCTGATATTAGGATAGATACCAAAGATAAAGAAACTATAGAAATGAATAAAGGGGATAAAATATATTTTGGACCAGAATTTCTAGATAAAGAGCAATCTATAAAAATATCTCATAAAGAAATATTTGAAGAATTAGAAGTGGGAGATATGATTTTAATAGATGATGGACTTTATGAATTTAGAATAACAGAGAAAAGAAATAAAGGAATTATTGTGCAAGCTTTAGAAAATTGTGAGATAAAAAATAGGAAAGGAGTTAATGTGCCATCTAAAAAATTATCAAAGATACCTTCTCTTACAAAAGATGATTTAGATAAATTGGATCTTGCAAAAGAACTTTCTGCTGATTTTATTGCTTTGAGTTTTTGTAGATCAAAGGAAGATATTTTAAATGCAAGAAAGGAAATGGAAAAAAGGAAGATTAATGCTTGGATAGTTTCTAAAATAGAGAACCAAGAAGGGTTAAACAATATAGATGAAATTATAGAAGAATCAGATGCTATAATGATAGCAAGAGGGGATTTAGGAATAGAAATACCGATAGAAAAAATTGCTCATGTTCAAAAAATGATAGTTGATACATGTAGACAAAAAAATAAGCCTGTTATTACGGCTACACAGATGCTTGAATCTATGATAAACAATCCAAGGCCAACAAGAGCTGAGGCAACTGATATTTCTAATGCTGTTTTATATGGCACTGATGCTGTTATGTTGTCTGGAGAAACTGCTGCTGGCAAATATCCAGTTAAATGCGTAAAGACAATGGCTAAAATAGTTGATTATAATGAGGAATTTATTTCTATGTTAAGACCACAAGATAGTAACATTGAGGCAAAAAGTATTTCTCAACTTCTTGCTAGAACTGCTGTTTCCATGATAGAATATAAAAGCAATGTTAAGATTAATAAAGTTGTTGTATTTACTGATTCAGGATTTACTGCAAAAGTTATTGCTAGTTATAGATTAAATATACCAGTTGTTGCTGTTACTGATAATATAGAGGTATCAAAGTTTTTAACACTATCATATGGTATTAATGCTGTATGTATTGATTTTAATAATACAAAAAGTAATAAGATAGAATTTGTTTTAAAAGAGTTAAAGAAAAAAGGATATATTGAGCAAGGAGAAGGATTGCTTTTGGTTTCAGGAAAACATTTGAATATGGAATATGTAGATAATTCTCTAAGATATTTAGTTGTTAAATAAGTTAAATGCAAGAAAATATAAGAGAAGAAATAAAAAAGAAACTTTTAGAATTTAAACAAAATATATATAAAACCGATGATGAACTATTTGTTGAGCTATGTTTTTGTATAATAGTTGCTAATAATTCTATTGAAAATGGATTAAGGGCATATAATTCAATAGGGTTAGATTTTTTAACATTAGATGGGAAGCAATTAAAAGAAAGATTAAAAAATACATCTAGAAGATTTTATAACAAAAGAGCTGAATATATAGTAGAAGCAAGAGAAAAAAAAGAAGAACTAGTAGACAATATACATAAGTTAAAAGATAATAAACTTAAAGAAAGCGAATTTAGGGATTGGTTAGTAAAGAATATAAAAGGAGTAGGGTATAAAGAAGCATCTCATTATATGAGAAATTTGGGATATTTTAATTTTGCAATACTTGATAGGCATATCTTAAAATTTTTATACAAACAAAAAATTATAGACGAAGTGCCAAAAAGTCTTAATAAAAAAGAATATTTTAGGATAGAAAAAATATTAATAGATATGTCTAAAAAATTAAATATGTCTATGGCAGAATTGGATATATATTTATTTTATTTAGATTCTGGGAGAATATGTGAGAAGTAGTTATTTTATTAAAAAGCTTGCTCTTACTGTAACCATTACTTCTTTATCTATTGTTGATGTATCATAAGAACCCCATGAACCATCTTCAATATTTGCGTTTGGAGCTAGAACTAGGACAGATCCCATAGATGCTGATCTTAAAGATCCAACTGTTTGATTATTGCTTTCAGCTATTTTTTGAGCTCTTAATTTTGCATCTTTTATTGCATCTGATAATAAGTTTATTCTTAATTCTGGTAAACCTGAATAATAATATTCTACACTTTGAGTTGAGTATAAAGCATTAATTGATGCAAGTTTTGATGCATCTTTTGATAAATTAGATATTGCATCTACGCTAGATGAATCTACTTCTATTACTTGTGATAATATATACATTTGATCTTCTGGTTTTTGATCAGATGTTTTTGTGTATGACCAATCTTGATTTACTGAGACAGGATATGTTTTTATTTCTGTATCTTGTATGCCATTAGATTTATAAAAAGCTATAACATTGTTTATATCATTTGCTATTTGAGTATAACCATTTTTTAAATCACTCATTTTTACTGTTCTTGTTACATTTGCTTTCCACTCAACAGTGTCTGATCTTACTTTATATCTTGTTGATCCTGTAACTTCAAGAGTATTATTTAAATTTTTTACATCATATATTGTATTAGACACTATAAAGGCACTACTTACAAGGCTTATGCCTAATAAAATTGCAAACAATGTTGTTGCAAATACATTTTTATTTTCCATTTCAGTTTTTTAATATTTATATTAATATTATACGCTAATAATATAAAAAAGTAACATATATTATTAGGTTTCTTGTAATCTATGTTTAAATATGCTTATATATATTTAGATAATTTATATTAGGAGGTTATTTATGATGTGGTATATTTATCCAAAGAATAATCTTGTTTCTAATGCAGCTTTTGAAGCAGGCATTGATCTTACACCTAGGACATTAGATTATAAAGGAGAAGAGATAAAAAATTTAATAAAAGTTGATATTGATTTTATAAAGTATTGGGAAGGAGCAGTAAAAGACGGAGGTATAGATTGGTTTAAGGTTGATCTTTATTCAAAAGATAAAAACGGTATTGTTAGGAAGTATAAATTTCCTAGAACAAAGCATGCAATAGATGAGATGGATTTATTGCATTCTTTAATTAGTATGAGAGAGATGGCAAGAAGAAAAAATAGAAGAAAAATGAAATAAAAAATGACCCTGTCTTAATAAAAGGCAGGGTATTTTATTTGGAGCGGATGACGAGGATCGAACTCGCGCCCTCTTCCTTGGCAAGGAAGCGTTATACCACTTAACTACATCCGCATGTATGAGATATTATAAATAATTTTTTTAAAAAATTCAAATGGTGGCGAGGAGCAGAATCGAACTGCCGACCTTAGGGTTATGAATCCTACGCTC
>DAOLQA010000046.1:0-9806 GCA_035417885.1 bacterium | reverse complement strand
AGGATCTTCTGGTTTCATGAACAACCCTTTTATCATGAGTAAGCTCATGAACGGCACTCTTGATATGTCAGATCCTATGACTCTCATGCTCATGAACGGCGGCGACATCGATCCCATGATGATGATGTTCATGAATAAAGGAAAAGACGGTAAGCTTTTTAGCTAATCGTACTTTGTAACACATTAATAGAAGACCACCATACAGCATGGTGGTCTTCTTTTTTTAAATAATCGATTAGTGTAAATAATATTATTATTATATATTATTTATAGTAATAGTTTATTTAATATTGATGTATTAAATAAAATAAAAAAAGGGAGGGATACTAAATGGTATCTTTAGGAAAAGTAGGAATTAGTGGTAAAAATGCAAGAGCCGTAGCTATGAATAACATGGCTATAAAACAACGGCGAATTGAATCAGTTAACGTTTTATTAAACACCTCTAGTAGTGTTTATATAGACACAGACACTAAAAAGAATAAGTTTATTATTATTAAAGAAAAAGAAATGGAATATTTTTCTGGAATAAGTGATGGATTTATAACATTTACCAAGGATATTAATCAATCGGTTTGTATTAATACATTTAGAGAATCAAATAAAATATATGAATATATATTTGAACTTTGCAATTTAAAAGGTAATATCAAATCTATAGTAAATAATTTAAAAATTATTAATATTACAAATTTATTATTACGAGACACTATTAATTTAAAATCTAATATAAGACAACTCTCTGATGTACATAATGATAATATTAACGAGCACAATTTATTTAATAATTCTTCAGATACTTGTGGAAGTAAAGAGTATGATGAACCTAAAAAGGTTAAATATATAGTTAGAAAGAAAAACGGATCTGTAAAGGAGATAGTATGACGTTTATTGACGATGTTGAAAATGTAATAAAGGTTGTTGACGGATGGAACGGAACAAACTATGCAACAGAATGTATTTCTAAAAATAAGATTAAAGATTTTAAAAAATCTTTTTCTAATATTAGTACAGATGTTTTTGTGCTGTATAATATAAAAGAAAAGAAATATATTAAAAGTTTAGATTCCGACTTATCTGTTTCTTTCACAGCAGATGTATTAAAAGCTAAAAAATACACTAATTATATTGATGCACAATTCGATAATGCAAAATTAACAAATTTTATAAAAGTAGGTGTTTCTTCTGCACACTCTAAACGAATGTGTGACAGTGAATCATTAAAAACATGTATGTGTTTTTATAATAAGCAATAAGACAAAGGAGATTAAATTGTCAAATAATTATGTTTTACAAATAGGTTCTCGGTCAAAATACTATTGCGAAAACAATGGTGATCCTATATTAGTAGATAATGTTTCTGATGCAACGCAATATACAATGGTTGAAGCTAATAAAAAACGAAAGAAGCTATATTCAAAGTATCCAACAATATATATCGTTTCAAACGATAAAGGTAATTAATATATGCCTAGATTGATTTATTCTAATTGGCGTGTAAGATTTGCATATGATAAAGCGTATGGAAAAGCTTTTATTATTAATAACGATGTAGGTATAGATAAAAGAACAGTAAAACCTATAGAAGGTGGTATTTATTCTAAAGAGCTCGGTAATGTAGTAGAAACTGATAAAGATTTAAGAGAGTATTCATGTTTTTGTGGTACTCTTAATTCTAGACTATATGAAGGTGATTTATGTGAAGAGTGTAACACAGTATGTGAAGAAACTTTTGGTGTAGATCTAAATAAATATGGTTGGATAAAATTAGATTCATATTATATAATTAACCCGTGCGCTTTTGAAATGATTAAATCAGTTGTTGGTGGTAAAAATCTAGAAAGAATGCTTAAATTTCAAGTATCTCTTGGAATAGAAGGTAATGCTATAGAATCCACAAATGAGAATGTAAAAGAAATACCTTATCAGAATATAGGTATAACAGAGTTTAAAAAGAAGTTTGAAGAGATTATGAATTACTATGCTATGATTAAACCATTAAAGGCTAAACGAGCTCAGATTCTTGTTAAATATAAAGAAAGAGTTTTTAGCACCGTTATTCCGGTTTATAGTAGTCTATTGAGGCCGGCGTATTCATCTTCTAAAAAGAAAATGTTTAGTTATGATAAACTTAATTCATATCTAACTGGTATTTTAAGTAATGCTAAGTTGCTTATGAATGGTACATCTAAAAGATTAAAAAATGGTGGTGAAAAACTAATCTTATGGTCTATACAGGATGCACTTCAGAGTTACTATCATATGACAATTACAACTAAATTGTCTGGTAAGTCAAAATGTATTAGAAATACTATTTTATCTACTAGAACTTCATTTAGTAGTAGAGCGGTTATTACTTCGTTAGTTGATCCGAAATATGCTGGAATGGATCATATAGTTTTAAATTATAAACAGTTTATTGAAATATATACACTGCAAATAATAAATTGTATGATGCGCGGAATAGGTGATGTTAAATTCAAATATATGACTATATACGAATTACTAACTTATTTAAAAACAGCAAAATATTCTGATAAAATTGATGAAGCTATATATGCTATATGTGAATTTCTTATTAAAAATCATAAGCAAGGGTTGTGGGTTATATTAAACAGAAATCCAACAATGGACTTAGGATCAGAACAAACATTAAAGGTTGTTCACGTTATTAAAGATGCTAAGTCTACGGTAATGCAAATTCCTCTCACATCATTATCTGCTCAAACTGGCGACTTTGATGGAGATGTCGAAAACGTATATGGATTGATGGAACGACGAGTTGCAGAAGCATATATAAAAGGTTTTTCACCAAGAAATTTACTATTAGATAGAACTGGTGATAGATTGATTAATACTGACTTCTTGCCGATAAAAGATTCTTATACTATAATAAATACATTTTTAACCCCTTTAAGAAAACAAGTTTCGTAGTATAAATAGTAGGGATTGATTTCCCTACTATTTATTTTTTTCTTTTTTTATAGTCGTAAAACATTATTATATTATAAATTACTATATTTTAATAAATTTTAATAAAATGGAGCGAAAATAATATGAATAGTTTAGTTACATCTAGCGTTTTTAAAAGAATGGATGAAATATTTAAAATTAAAGAAAAAATGCAATCCCCGGCTCTTATTAATCTATATACTATAGATTATGAATTATATCAAAACAATATTTATAATTTAAAATCAAGTAACTTTAGATTAAATAAGCAAATAGCAAAAGCATTAGAGTTGGGTGAAATAAAACCGATTTTATGTGCAGAAGCTAGAGAAAAAGATAAACACTTAAATCTCGAATTACCGGCAGCTTTACCTGGTTTTTTATTACCTATAAAAGGTAAAATTATAGGTTTTTCTGATGTATCGTTTCGGGGTAAATATATAAGATCAGCAACAACTGGAGAAATTGAATCGTTCTGTATAGATGAGCGATCTTTTTATGGATTAATGCAAACCGCTTATGTAAATAGATTGTTATATATCAATAAAAATTCTTTATCTGTAAATGTTAAATTTGTTCGCACCGTGTGTGAAGCATATACTCATCTTTTAACCAGATGTATATCTGCTATCTACCCTGTAAGTGCCAACAAAGCGGATTTAGAAATATTGAAATATATAACAGTAGTTTTTTGTCTTCAGAATTTCTTCGGATATAATGTGTCTAAAGCTAGATCTTTGGCTTTTACATTTACAGGTATAGAAAAAAATGTTATCTTAAGTGACTGCTACTATTATTCTATTGAAGAAACCGATGCAAACTCAAAATTGATTAATATGTCTAGTGACGCTTTTCTTTCAAGAAAAGGTGAAAAAGATGTATTGTATCCTATTGATATATATTTAAATATATTAAAAAATGAATTTACTTATATAAAAAGTGGTAAAATGAGTTTTAGAAACATTTTAGATAGATACGTAACCATGTATGGTGCTTGTGGTTCTTTAGCCATTGAGCACTGTGGTTCATTTATAAATATGATGGTATCTGCTTTTGCTAAATTTAATTTCTATAAAGATTTAGCTATTGAAAAGAGTATAGGTGCATATATAGACGATCTGTATAAAATATTTAGTACAATAACTATGTAAAAGGAGATATTATGGGAACTAGATTTTCTGATATTGATCCTGAACTTGAGGTGTTTTTAGAACCTGAATATAATTCAGATGGAACCCTTAAAACTTCTAAAAAAGTTAATGATCATATATTAAATCATATTGTATCAGTAGAAACAGAACGTCGTAATTATGATTCAGCGATCAAAGATTATGAAGATTTGATTTTTACTAAAGAAAAAATAGAAAATAATTTAAAAGAATTTAATAGGAACTATGGTAAATTTTGTGATGGTAAACTATTAAGATTAGATGTAAAAGAATATTATTTCAAGTTAACTTCTAATATTGCTATATCGGTAGATAATGGTATTAAGAGAGAATCATTTGATCAAAAACTATTTTCTCTCTTAAGCTTATATGATAGATCCACAAAAGAACGACCCACTATTTCATTATTTGTTAATAATTTAAAAGTTCCAGATAGTGAAATATATGTGTATATGGGAGAAACTAAAACAGATATATTATTTCCGTTAAAGTATATCCCGTACACTTTAAATCAAATGGGTGATAAAATATATGAAGTTACACCAATATATATTGAAAAACGTATTTATCCAAAATATCAATATGTAAATCGATATATTAAAAATATTCAAAATGATAGTATATCTATTACATTGGAACCAGAAGAGAATAATAATAGTCGTATCGATGCCAAAACTGTTATGATATATAGTAATGGAATTTTATTAACTGGAACTAGATCTGTGCAAAAAACAGGTTTAAATGTAACTATTTCTAGCAATGAAATAATTTCTGGTAGAAATATTGAGGTTATATTTGATTCTGATATAAAAGCGATTAACAGTGTAGATTGTATTGATACGAATCGTTGTGTCTTTAATTTACATGAAGATGATCTTACATATAAAATAAATTACCTATATGGCGCAATACCAAAAAAGAATTGTTATTTTTTTATTAATGGTAGACGTATATCTAACAACTCGATTACTCAAGTTGGAAGAATGAATTTTATTAAAGATGAATTAATATCTAGTGCTTATAAGTGTACCTTAATATATACAGATAGAGATTATATTAATGAAAGTGAAAAATATATATATGGTGATGATTATTATTTAAGTAATTTTTTAGGTGTTCAAAATGTAAGTAGATTGATGAATGGTGAAAGTATAAACCAATACATCAATTTACCAGATTTAAATTTTGATTTTCACCAAATAATGAATTTAAATGGTAACAGATACAAACCAGAATATGTAAAATCTATTCACACTATGACGACCCAATACAAAACGTATGAAGCTGTCACTAAAGAACTTTTAAAAAAGAGCAATCATTTGATAAGAGATTTTTTAAATTTATACGGTAAACGGGAAATATATAAAAATATTATAATAGGTGAATCCGATCCTATTCCGGAAACATATACATTGACATTTAATGCAAAACGCGATATTAATGAACCGAACACTATGAGCTATTTTTATATAGTTGATATAAATGGAAAACACATTAAAGATACTGATATTTCTATTATAGACACATATCAGTACAATCACGTTAAAATACATGGTAGTGTTTTATCAAAGGGATATAACAAAATACACGTTAGAGAATTTAAATTTGATAGTCAAAAAGAATCAGCCGTTGAATTTCAAATATTTAATACATCAAATATTACTCAATCTGGTAATGTGTATACATACAATATTCCAAAACTCATATCAATAAGAGATGTTGACGATTTATTATGTCTCGATATGTCACACAATGAACCTGGTGTTTATTATGATCCGGGTGATGAAAATAAAATGGGATGGATGAATAAACCCGATGTTTCATTCCAATTAAATGATAATAATACGATATCTATAATATTTGAAACTTTACCAAAATCTGATATTTTTGCTATTTATAGTCGAAGGTTTTGTATGAAACATACAACTACTATCGAAAAAGACATAGAAACAATGATCGATGTAACAATTCCAATTAGAAGTAGATCTGTAGATAAATTACCAATAATACCTATTGGTGGTTATACTGTATATCTAAACGATAAATTGTTATTTAATGGTATTGATTATGTATTCAGACACCCTGGAAACTATTCAAAAATAGCATATACATCATTAGGTTTAAAAAGACGTTTTAAAGTAGGTGATGTTATAACGGTATATTTTAATAATGTAAAAAATGAAATAATTGGTAGATCAAATGATGTTTTATCAAAAGAAGGTGTGGTTGATAACAAATATGGATTGATTTATTTTGGTAAATTAGAGTTTCCATATTCGCCTAGATATATCGATTTATATATTAATGGTAAATATATTTATCCTGATGAAATAGATATTTTATCTGATAAACTTATTAGAGTTCATACAGTGCCTAATCCAATGTATGATATCTATGCTGAAACGGCATTTGGTGTTGATCCTATTAAATTGAAATCATTTTTTACATATGTAAATACGCCATTGGAGAATGCAATAGCTACATGGTTTAATGATTTTGACTTTTCTAAATTAACTAATCCTGCAGAATCATCATTAGGTAATTATGTGTACGAATCGTTTGATTCGAATGTAGATAGTATAGGTAGACTACCCAACCCATTAAATCAAAACGTTGAACAACAAATACCTAAACGGTATAATTTGTTAGAAAACGCTTATTTATTATGGTTAAAGTCATCTGCTGTTAAAACAATAATTAATACTAAGAATATTAATCAAGACATTGTTAATTTCTTTAAATTTTATACAGAAGAATCAAAAATAATGGAAAGACAAGATATCGTAGTGAGTGCTAGAAATACTCGTCTTTTTAATTATATAGCATTTAATTCTAAAAAATATTCGTTTAATAATAAAGAACGAATTAGAAGACTAATACATTTTGCTAAATATTATAGCATTGGATCACGTGATTTATTTATTAAATACAGAGATTATCATAAGCTCTCTAATGTATTATACCCTAGAGATTTACCAAAAGTGATAAGTTCAAAATCACTAATAGATAAAAAAGGAAAAGATATAATTTTAGGTGGTAGAGTATCAAGACTCTACAAACCACACGACAATATATAACTTGGAGGTTTAAGTAATGTCTGAATATAGTACACCATATAACGAAAATGAAGAAGACAGAGAGGGTAGAGTTGCCATACAATCTACTCATATTGATTTTTATAACACAAACACAAGTGACAACCCGGGTGGAATAGATCCTTCTGTTCCATATCCCGATGAAATATGTCATGATAGTGATGGTCACTCGTATATATTAACTAGAGACCCGGACACTAATCAAGTAATACCAAAATCTGGATCTAAAGCATTAAGAGAAGAATTTGATTTATTAAAATCAAGAGGTATTTTTGATAATGCTGAAGCATTTGTGTTTAATCGACAAATAAACATTTTATATTTCGATAATGATAGACTAACAGTTAAATCAAGAGATGTAAGAACTTTTAATCCTGCTTATAAATATTATGCTATTAGAGGATTTAGAGTTGGAAATGATGATCCTGTATATTTTACAGGTATTGAAGCTTCTGATGGTAGTGGAAACATTATATCTAATTTAGTGGACATGAAACTAGGAACAGATGTTGACGGTAATCCGTGTACAATAATTCAAACAGGTAAACTTATACAACCGTTAGTTCACGGTTATAATTACATGGTTGAGTTTTATGATGCTGATGGAATTATACAGGACGTTATGGCGTTTCAAGCTTATGCTGTAAGACATATGCCATATGACTCTACGCCAGATCTCGCCGTTGTAGATCTGATGATTAGTGTTAACGTGCCCGTTAATGGACAACCTTGGGCTTGTCAATTGTATCAGGGACAAACATATGAGGACATAGGATTACGCGTCTATCTTAAATACGCTAACGGTGATACTCGTGATGTTACCTATGAACAAGGTAGCGGTGCTAGTAACAGACTCCATATTAATGGAATTGAAGCAATTAATACAGATACACCAACACCAGAAGAAGGAACTCCACAAACATTTAGTATTACTTATTACCTTTCACAAGCAAGTGTAGACAATCCTCTTGTAAATCCGGAAAATCTATCTATTACTAGAGAAGTAAAAGTGTATATCGCACCTGATCAAAATGATGAACCGCTCACTTTAGTATTAGGGTTGTGGCAAACTACATCTCTTGGTGTTAAAAAGACTTTGATGAAAGTGTTCTCCTTAAATGCCGTAGGTGTTAATAAAGAA
Source organism: bacterium (assembly GCA_035417885.1). Classification (GTDB taxonomy): domain Bacteria; phylum Patescibacteriota; class Patescibacteriia; order JAGPKW01; family JAGPKW01; genus JAGPKW01. The sequence continues at coordinate 1,449 of DAOLQA010000046.1, read as the reverse complement.
TATACTGTTCTTCGTGATATCACATATCGTATGAGATCAGCAGTTATTGAAAACTTTACTTTTGTTGAAGACCCTATATATCCCGATAGAAGTAGATTTGAAAGTAATGCAGTCGTATCAGGTTTAACCACACTTGCTATTACTGTACCATATGCTACAAGTATGAATAGAACGTTTAATGTTTCACTTCAATCAGAAGCTGAGATATCAGAAACAAGAGTAAAGTATTTGATCGGTACGGGTAATATGGCAGATGTTAAAATCGACACTATTAAACGTGTTATTACAGCAGATCCCGGTATAAACCACTTCTTAACATTTGATAACATCAATAACCCAGAATACACTATTGAAAATTTTAGAAATAAATACAGATATGTGACAGATGGCGGTGTAATTACATTACCTACGCACTTCGCTATTAAATCTGCAAGAAATCCACTGTATTATCATACAGATCGTGTACCTCTTGAGAATATGTATATAAATATACCATATGCATCAGAAGATGAAGCAGGGTCACTAATGAATATTTCTGATAAAACACCACTTATTGTTGAATTTTATAATATAACAGTTAATGGTGAAAATGAAATCGTTAGTTCTTTTGTAACTGGGGCCGGGTTATTTTATGTTAATGCGGCTATATAGACGGACTTACCTAAGGAGTAGATCGTGGATTCATTAGCAACACGACTCGGAAAGGTTAAATCTAGTATGGATAATGGAGCCTTTGTTTTTAATTATAATAACAGCGGCTCCGTCGCCATGCACAAAGATTGGCTTTTTAGAGATCACACCGTTACAAAAACGGACTATAAACGAGAAAGAATAGATAAAATAAAAATTGAAGAAGAAGGCGTTGGAATATTATATGATTCAGGTAGATTATGTGTACCTATTGATATAATGGACATTTCGGAAGAAAAATATACATGTGTAAATGATTTTCTTCCTTTAGTCACTATTTCAACTGGACTTCAAATAAAACAAAAAATAAAAGACTTTGGCTTTTACAAAAATATTAATACTAGAGCATTATATGTATTGACTGTATATGGATCATTATACTATATTGATCTATCTACACTACCATATTTGGGAATAAAAATTGAATTACCATCTGACGGTATTAGATTATTCTCAGGTTCTAATTCTTTGTATTTATTAACTTATGATGGTTCTATATATGTAGCTGGAAAAAATGATCACGGACAATTATTAACAGGTAGCATCGATCCTACTAATATAGTAGGTTCCGTCGAAGGGTCTTTATATCCAAAAACATTTGTCGACTCAGGTACTAGTAGTATAAACGTAGAAGAAATAAAGTCTAGATATGGTAAAACTTTTATAAAACAAAAAGATGGACTAGTGATCGCTTATGGTGACGGATCAAATGGTGCTTTAGGTACTGGTAATAATAATAATTCGATATCGCCTACAACA
>DAOLQA010000045.1:0-9898 GCA_035417885.1 bacterium | reverse complement strand
CTTGCCTAAATCTTTTGCTGTAGAAATGTTTGCAACGTCTAAGCCATTTACATTTGTAAAAACTGTATCTTTTAATCCAAATTCTTTAGCTTTATCATTCATTTTTTTTACAAACTCTTCTTGAGATAAGCCAGTAGATTTTACAAGTAAATTTATAGCATCATTTTTAGATCCTATATATCCAGCATATAAAAGATCTTTTACCATAACCTTATCACCTACATAAAATCCAATTTTTGCAGCTTCTTTATCTTCTACAGCTAAATCATCTTTTGTAACTGTTACATAATCATATAAGTTAGTATTTGTATCTAGAAATACTAATATTGTCATTATTTTTGTTAAAGATGCAATAGATCTTTTATCATTAATATTTTTACTCCAATATATTTCCCCAGTTTTATTATCAAATACAATTCCAGATCTAAAATTATTTTCAACATCAATTACATCTTTATTTATTTTTATTGTATTAAAATAAGAATCATTAATAGGTATAAAGTCAACGATTCTATTTTGAACTAAATCTAAATTGTCTATTTGTTTTTTGACATCATCTAAATAACTTTCTTTGTTAAGAGATAAAGCAAAAAGTATTAAATTTTCAATCATGTTTTATTGGCAAAATATAGGAAATAACATACCAAACAGATCACAAGCAATATTAGTATCTGCAGGTTTTGTACTACTTGATAATAAATTGAAATCTATACCAATAAATATAACCTGATTATTTTGTGGGCTAATATTTATACTGGAAATAATTTTAGTAGTTGGACCTTCAATAACCTCCCAATTATATCCATCATCTATTGTTTTATATAATAAATTCCCCATAGAATAATATATTACGTTTCTATTTTTTTTGCTAATTGCAAGTGTACTTATATTTTTATCAACTGAAAGTAGAGGGATTTCATCCCATGAATCACCATTATCATTAGTCTTAAATAAACCAGATGAAGTAGAAAGCAAAAATGAACCTGGTTTATTTGGATATAAGTATAAATTATTTATAAGTCCAGATGGCATTTTTTCTATTCTATTGTATGTTTCACCATAATCAGTTGTTAAAAATACAGAATTGTCATTAAACAAAATATAATTTGTGCTAGCATTATTATCATAAAAATAAGCGTCTTTAATTCCAACTCCCCTAGCATATCCATAGCTATAATTGCTTGAATTAAAATTATGTAGAACAAAAGCCCCAGAGCTATTTTGTTTTATTATTCTTCCATCAACTGTAAATATATATAAATTATCAGTATATTCAGGATCATTGTATACTTCTATAATATCAGAATCCTTATCTATATATATATTTTCCCAATCTATACCACCATTAACAGTTTTATATACTCTATTCCTATATCCAACATAAAAAGTCCTTGGGCTAGCCATGCTGAAACTATAAATTTTTATATCTTTTCCTATATCTCCAGAAAGCAATTGCCAATTTTCTCCTTGATCATATGATATATATAAACCATTATTTCTTGTTGCTACAACTAAAATTTTATCATCTAAAGGGGATGTTTTTATACTATATACAAAAGAATCCCCTATTGTTAAAATATTATTTTTTTCATCTCTTCCAACATATGTTTTTTCGTTCCACGTCCTTCCTCCATCTACAGACTTTAAAATACCAGAAACATATTTTTTGGCTGTTCCAGACGGCTGTATTTGAACTTCTTGATTAATTATATTAGAACTATTATTAGTTGTAGTTGTGCAGCCAAACAAAAATAAAGATAAGAACAGAATTGGTATTATTTTTATAGAATTATATATATTCATAAATTTAATATGAAGTCATTTAAATATAATTTTAAAATATAATTTCCTTTTTTAGCCTCATTTATATTATATAATTTTTTTATATTTTTTTCGATATTACTTAAATTTATGTCATTAATACTAAATATATTTTTAATCATAGCATTATTTTTATCTAGTATGATTTTAAAACTAGTTTCCCAAATATAGATATAATAATTAAGTTTATCTTTATTATCTAATATTTTTCTAATATATAATATTCTTTCAAATGGCAGACTTTTTATTATATTTAAAAATTCTTTTATATCATTTATTACAGAATCTAAATAATCTTTATCTAAAAGTTCTTTTGCTTTGTTATATTTATTGGATGATAGAATGTATATTAATTCATCTTGTTTTTTAATTATATCAAATATTTCATTTTTATTTAAAATATTAAACTTAATAATACAGCATCTAGATTTTACTGTTTCTAAAACATCTTTTAGATTATTGGATATAAGGATAATAATTGTATTTTCTGGTGGTTCTTCTAATATTTTTAGTAAGTTATTAGCAGAAAATTTATTTAAAAATTCTATATTCTGTATAATACATATTTTATATTCTCCAACTAGTTTGGAATTAATAAGGTTAAAAACTAAACTTCCCTCTGTTCTTGCATCTCCTATCTGAGAGTCTACTATTTCTTTCTTTCCTTCTAATTGTTTAACAATATATAAATCAGGATGACTTAGATTATTTATCATCCTGCATTGGTCACATTCATCACAAAAATTATCATTTTGTTTATTTTTGCAATTTAAATATTTTGCAACTTTTATAGCAACCTCATATTCTCCAGCATCTTCTGGCCCATAAAAAATAAAAGCATGAGGGCATGTTTTACTTTTTAATATATTTTTTAATAAATTATATTCTTTTTGCATTATATTTTATCTATTGTCTTTATACCTAATAATTTCAATCCAAGTTTTATATATTCTCCTGTTTTATAACTTAAAAATAATCTTATATTTTTTAAATTTTTATCTTCCATGTTTATAATTTTATTTTTTTGATAAAAATTATTATAAACATTTGCTATATTTATTAGTTCTTTGCACAAAAATGAAGGATTATAATTTTCAGCTGATTTTACTACAGAACTATAAAAAAAATTTAATTCCCTCATTAAATCTATCTCATCTTTTAATAAAGCAGCATTATTGATGTTAAATTTTATAAAATCTCTCTGTCTTACTTTTGATTTTTTTAATAAAGATTTTATTCTTGCATAAGTATATTGAAGATAAACGCTGGTATCTCCATTAAGTTCTATAGATTTTTTTGGATCAAATACTAAGTCAGAATATGCATCTATTTTTAGAAATTGGAATTTTATTGCCCCAACACCAATAATTTCAGCCTTTTTTTTATCTTTATCTTCTAATTTTTCAAGTTCATTATTAACAACCTCATCCATTAAATCATCAGCATCTATAACAACTCCCTCCCTACTTTTCATTTTTCCTTCTGGTAAAGATATATAGCCATAGTTTAAATGAAAATATTCTTCTTTTCTCCCAATCCCTAATTGCTCTAATATTGCAAATAACTGTTTAAAATATAGATTTTGCTCATTAGCAACTATATATATAGTTTTTTGAGGTCTGATTTGTTCTTTTCTTAATTTTGCAAGATATATATCTTGAGTAATATATAAACTAGTACCATCAGATTTTAATAAGATGGTATCTGGTAGATTATATTCTTCTAAATTGGATACTATAGCCCCACTACTTTCTTTAAAAATCCCTTTTTTAAAACCATCTAATACAATTTCTTTGCCATATTTAAAAATATCGCTTTCATAATATATTTTATCAAATTTACATCCAAGCCTATTATATGTATTAGAATAACCAGAATATACCCAATTAGTAAGTTTTTTCCATATTTGCATAATTTCTTGATCTCCATTTTCCCACTTTCTGTTTATCTCATTTATCTCTTCTTTTACGTGCTTATCATTTTTTTCATCTTGGCACGCTAATACATAAAAATTCCCAACAAATTTATCAGGTTTTTCCCCAATAGCAGATTCGGAGTTATTTCCAAATTTAATATACCCATAAATTGTCTTTGCCATTGCTAGACCTTTATCATTAAATATACAAGAAGTTATAACATTATAGCCACAAAATTTTAATATGTTAGTCAATGAAACACCTAAAATATTATTCCTTAAATGACCTAAATGTTGTGCTTTATTTGTATTTGGTGAGGAATATTCTATTAATATTTTTTTATTTTTACCTATATTTTTTAAATTATTTTTGTTTTTTAAATTCTTAATTAAATATTCATTTTTTAATTTAAAATTTAAAAATGGTCCAATAGAAATAACATTAAATAATTTATTATTATTTATCTCATTGTAAATATAGTTACTAACTTTTTTAATATCCATCCCTATATTTTTTGCAACTATAAAACAAGGTAAAGCAAAGTCACCATTATTTCTATCTTTTGGTTCTTCTATAATATTTTCTATATCAATATTTTTCAATATATCTACCTTTTTTAATATTTTTACTAATTCTTTTTTGTAATCCATATTATTTTTATTTATTTCTTATTTCTCTCTTCATGTCTCGTTCAATATCTTTCTTTTTAATACTTTCTCGTTTATCATAAAGTTTTTTACCCTTTGCTAATCCTATTTCAACTTTTATAAACTTTCCTTTTTGATAGACTTTTAAAGGAATTATTGTTAGTCCTTTTTCTTTAACTTTTGGCAGTAACTTATTTATTTCTTTTTTATGCAATAGTAATTTTCTAGTTTGTTCTGGATCATAATTAATTTGTGCTGAGAATGCTGGTTTATATTTTGGTATATGAGCGTTTATAAGACATACATCACCATTGTTCATAATTCTAACATATGCTGACTTTAAAGACATTCCATTTGTTTTTATAGATTTAACTTCTGGCCCAGTTAATTTGATACCAGCTTCATATCTATCTAAAATTTCATAATCAAAACTTGCTCTAGGATTTTCTGAATATATTATCATTTTATATTTTCTATTTTAATTTATTTAATATAATAATAACATATAGGCTTTATGTTATCAATTAATTATATACAATTTATGATATAATATATATTAATAAATAAAATAAATATGCAAAAAAATAATACATCATGGGATAATGTTGCTAATTGGTATGATAATTTAATTAAAAATGATAATAGTTACCAAAATAAAGTGATATTACCAAATATTTTAAGGCTTTTAGATATAAGACCTGGTAATGAGATACTAGATTTAGGATGTGGAACAGGATTTTTTGCTAATGAATTTCAAAAAATGGTGCAAAAGTTATAGGAGTAGATATAGGAAAAGAATTAATAGATATAGCCAAAAAGAACTATAAAGATATAAAGTTTATAGTCTCAGATTCTAGTAATTTAAAATTTATAGATGATAATTCAATTGATAAAATAACAATAATATTAGCATTGCAGAATATAGAAAATATAAAAGATACGATTAACGAGTGCTATAGAATTTTAAAAAATAATGGCATGCTATTTATAGTATTAAACCATCCAGTTTTAAGAATCCCCAAAAAGACATCTTGGATTATAGAAAAAAATAATATATCTAGACGAATAGACCAATATTTAACTGAGTCAAAAATAAAAATAGAAATGCACCCTGGTTTAAAGAATAATAAATACACAGTATCCTTTCATCGGCCACTACAGACATATTTTAAAATATTAGATAATTCAGGATTCTATATAAAAAGATTAGAGGAATGGACCTCGCATAAAATAAGTCAAAATGGTCCTAAAAAAGAAATAGAAGATAAAGCAAGAAAAGAATTTCCATTATTTCTTATGATAGAAGCTATTAAATTACCTAATATTAAAGAAAAATAAACTATTGCAATATTTTTTAAATTGTTATATATTATAATTATTAAATAGATAATGTTCATTCTACTGCTTATTAGTGGAAAAAGTTGAGAGGATCCTCCTCCTTTTCTCTTGATGAGTATCCTTAAATTATATGCTCAACTCTTTTTAGAGGGGACATATAAGCTAATGAGCGGTAGAGTGAACATTATTTTTTCTTTCTATTGCTTTTTTATAGTAAATAGTATAAAATATCACTAAGTTTTTAATAAAATATACCATGGGGGTGTAAAGTATCGATAGGTTCAATACTTATATAAAACTAAGTTTTTTAAATTTAAACGCAAAAAATTTATTTGCAAAAGCTAGCTCTTATGTAGCAAATTTATTTGCTCCAGAAAGAGAATTAGCATATGTTACAGCTTGAGTTAATATAACTAAGACTGAAAAAATACTTTTATATAGAGTATTATAACATAAAAACATTTAGTATTAGACAAATAATCTAATACAAAAAGTTTAATAATATTAAGTTCTTTTCAAAAACAAATATTTGCGTTTTATATAAGCGAATACTAGACATGGGCGCAATTCCCATCACCTCCACCACATATTTAATTTTTAACTTTAATTATATAAACAAAATTAACATACCTAAATATAGGATAAACAATGAAATTAAAAGTCCAAGCGTAATGTTGATTGACGAATATGGTAATAATATTGGAATTGTTAAAATATCAGAAGCTTTGGATAAAGCATTTGATTCTGGATTAGATTTAGTTGAGGTATCCCCTTTATCTAATCCCCCAGTTTGTAAAATAATTGATTATAATCAATTTAAATATAAAGAACAACAAAAATTAAAAGCTCAGCAGAAATCAGCTTCAAAGGTTGTTATAAAAGGAATAAAACTTTCACCAACTATTGGTAAACATGATATAGAAACAAAATTAAAACAGTCAACGAAATTTTTTGAAAAAGGATATAAGATAAAAATAGAAATTCAATTAAAAGGAAGGGAGCTTAATTATCAGCATATGGCAAAAGAAGTAATAAATAATTTTATTGATTCTTTAAAGGTAGATAAAACAAAAAATAATATTATAATTGAAGATCCTATAAAATTTAAAAATAATAAACTTAGTTGTATAGTTTCATATAAAAAATAATCTAATTAAATATATGCCAAAAATAAAGACAGTAAAAAAAATATCAAAGAGATTTAAATTAACAAAAAATGGAAAAGTTATACAAAGAAAATGTGGGCAAGATCATTTTAATTCTAGAGAAAGTGGTAAAATAACAAGAAATAAAAGAAAAGATATAGAGATTGCTAAAAATACTAATATAGCAAAAACATTGACAAAAGTTTTACAAAATCAATAATTTGTTCTATACTAACACTTGTTTAATTAATTGAGTAAATAAAAATATGAGAATAAAAAGAGGTGTTCATCATGCAAAAAGAAGAAAAAATATATTAAAAAAAGCAAAAGGATTTGAATTTGGTAGAAAAAATTTAATTGCTGCTGCTAAAACAGCTATCATTAAATCAGGTAAAAATGCATATAGAGGGAGAAAAGAGAAAAAAAGAAATAATAAAGCTTTATGGAACATTAGAATAAATGCAGCCTTAAAACAAATCAATGAAAAATATAGTTATTCTAAGTTTATAAATGCTCTTCATAAAAATAATATAGCATTGAATAGAAAGGTGTTATCTGAATTAGCAAAAGATAATTTTGAAGTTTTTTCTAAATTAGTTAAAAAAGTTATGTAAATAAATAAGTGGATAAAATTCCACTTATTTATTTAGCATTTCTTCATACATTTTTTTCTCCATAGATGTTAATCTTGTAGGTGTCTTCACAATCACAGTAATAAGATGATCACCATAACCTCTTCCATTCAATTTTTTAATTCCTTTATTTTCTAACTTAATAACTGTTCCACTTTGTATTCCAGCAGGTATATTTACAAGTAAATCTCCATATACAGTTTTTACAACCTTTTTAGTTCCAAGAGCTGCCTCAGGGAAAGATATTTCTAATGTTGTTAATATATTATATTTTTCTCTCTTAAAATATTTATCATCTTTTACTATGACAGTGATATATAAATCTCCATTTTGGCCTCCACTAGCTCCAGCATTTCCTTCTCCAGAAAGTCTTAGAACTTCTTCATTATCTATACCAGCAGGTATATCTATTTTTATATCTTCATAATCATTATAAAATCCTGCGCCTTTACATTTGCTACATTTTTGATCATATATTATACCAGTTCCTTGGCATTCATCACATTCAGACGTTGATCTCATTTGCCCAAAAAATGTATTTACTATTCTATTAACTTTACCAGTCCCGCCACACTTATTACAAGTATGTCTAGTTGAATTAGGCTCATGGCCTAAACCATCACAATTATCACACTTCTTTATTTTTTTTAATCGTATTTCTTTTTTTACTCCAAATACAGCTTCTAAAAAAGATATTTCAACTTCAACTCTTATGTCTTCCCCTCTTTTATATTTATTTCTTGAAGTTTGATGAGGGGCTGATCTTCCACCGAAAAATCCATCAAAGATGTCACCCAAGTCAAAGTCAGAATCAAAATTGAAATCTTGTTGAAAATTTGAAAAATCAAACCCTTTAAAGCCTTGCTTATTAAACCCTTGCCCATTATTATCTTCAAAGTTTGCACCAAATTGATCATACTGAGCTTTTTTTTCTTTATTACCTAAAACTTGATACGCTTCGTTTATCTCTTTAAATTTTTCAGGGTCTCCTCCCATGTCTGGATGATATTCATGCGCTAATTTTCTAAAAGCTCTTTTTATATCATCTTCACTAGCATTTCTATCAACTCCTAAAATTTTATAATAATCTTTTGCCATACAACATATAATATTATTAAAAACTAATATAGACCACTAAATAGGTGCTTATAGCACCTATTTATGTAGCCTTATTAATATTTAATTATTTTTTAACTTCTTCATATTCTCCATTTACTGTATTTTGATCATTGGATGAAGTATTTTGTTCTTGTGACTGTGAAGATGCTTGTTGTTGTGTTTGTGCATTTTTATAAGCTTCTTCACCTATTTTTTGTGCTTCTTCACTTAAACTTTCTGTTGCTCTTTTAATTTCATCTATTGTAACATCAGATTTAGCTAATATATTTTTTGTATCTTGTATTTTATCTTCTAATTTCTTAATATTTTCAGGTCCTAATTTGTCCCCAGTATCTTTTATTAATTTTTCTGTTTGAAATATTAAAGATTCAGCAGTATTTTTAGCTTCTACAAGTTCTCTTTTCTTTTTATCTTCTTCAGCATGTAGTTCAGCTTCTTTTGCCATTTTTTCAACTTCTTCTTTTGATAGTGTAGTAGAGCCAGTTATAGTAATATGTTGTTCTTTATTTGTTGCTTTATCTTTAGCTTTAACATTTAATATACCATTTGCATCTATATCAAATGTAACTTCTATTTGAGGAATACCTCTTGGAGCTGGTAATATTCCATCTAATGTAAATCTCCCAAGAGATTTATTATCTGGTGCCATTGGTCTCTCACCTTGTAATACATTTATTTCAACACTTGGTTGATTATCAACAGCCGTAGAAAATATTTGTGATTTAGACGTTGGTATAGTTGTATTTCTAGGTATTAATACAGTCATAACTTCTCCTAATGTTTCTATACCTAAAGATAATGGAGTTACATCAAGTAATAATACATCTTTTACATTACCTTGTAAAACACCACCTTGTATAGCAGCTCCAATTGCAACAACCTCATCTGGATTAACACTTGCATTTGCTTTTTTGCCAAATAGATTTTCTACATATTCTATTATTTTTGGCATTCTTGTTTGTCCACCAACCAACACAACTTGATTTATATCAGATTTAGAAAGTCCAGCATCTTTTAAAGCATTTTCTACTGGGGTTTTCGTTCGTTCAATAAATGGCATAGCTATTTCTTCTAATTTTGCCCTTGTTAATGTCATTTCTAAATGCTCTGGGCCATTAGCTCCTTGTGTTATAAATGGTAATGATATTTGTGACTCAAGTGATGATGATAACTCAATTTTACTTTTTTCAGCAGCATCCTTTATTCTTTGAATAGCAACTTTATCATTGGATAAATCTATTCCTGTTTGTTTTTTAAATTCTGACATTATATAGTTCATT
>DAOLQA010000044.1:0-10018 GCA_035417885.1 bacterium | reverse complement strand
GCACTAAATTATTATTATAATTATTTACTATTTCTAATACAATATCTCTCTATTTTAAACTATCACTATACTCATTTAATTTCGTTTCTAATTCTTTCAATTTAGCCTAGGTTTCCGCTACTTTTTTTCTAGTCTATATGGCATCTAATGTTAAAGGATTACTCATACAATAGGGACATTCAGGATTATACTTAACATTTTCTAATAATTTAACTTTCTTTTGCTGTTCTTCATATAATGCCTTAGTTTTACTATAATCTATATTCAATTGAGTATATTGATTATAAATTTCATTCAATTTTGTTAATTTTTGTTTATAATCATCTATATTAACTTTAGCCATCTATGATTTAATATTCTAGATTAAAGTCTCAATATTTTCTCTCTGCTTTAATAATTCCTATATCTTGACTTGATTATCTTCAATCTTCTTATTTAGTTCTATTATCTCATTATTTAATTTATCTACATCAAAATCTATATCTATTTCTGCTTTCTTTTGTGATAATAAACTATCTCTTTCTAATTCTATATTCTTTATTTTATCAGCACATTCATCTATTTGCTGTTGTAATAATACATTCTATCCTGTTAATACTTGAATATTATTTTTTATATTATCTAATTCAGTTTCCAAATTCTAAATATTAACAGTAGCCAAATAACCCTTTAATTCTTTTAATTTATCATTGCTTTCATCATAAAATTTATCAAAAATCTATAGATTCAATAAAGAATTTAATAACTATTTTCTATTAGCATTCTGCATCTCTATAAATAAATTACTATTGCCCTGAGTAGATATGAATGTATTTATGGCATCTTCATAATCTCCTATATAACTTGCTATAATATTATTAGTATTATTTCTATCTACTCCAGATAAATCAATTTCCTCTCCAGTATTATCATCAATAGTATAAAATCTTATCTTAATTGGTAATGAATCACCTTTTTTGTTCAATTCGCCACTCTTTTCAATATAATATAATTTATTATTAATATTTAATGTTATACGACCCCATAGTCTATCTTTCTTATTATTCAAAATTGATAATGCCCTATTACCTCTTGAAGTTCTATCATATAACATAAATAAAACACAATCTATTATACTTGATTTACCAGCCGCATTTTCACCTACTATGCCAACTATACCTTTATGAGAATTAAAATTAATTACATTATTCTATTCATAAGAAAAGAAATTATCAAACTCTAACTTCTCAATTGACCATATATTCTGTTGCTTCTTTAAACCATTATCTTTCTGAATTTCCTACTTAAATGTCTCATTCATTTCTTTATTAATGTCTAATAATGCTTCAATTTTTTTATTATCAATATTCTTTTTAGTATCCTTAATATATTCCCTTATTAACTTCTATTGATATTCTACATCATTTATATCTTCTATATTGTAATCTAAATTCGTTGATATTTTTTCAAATTCAATATCTTCCCTACTTAATAATATCTCTATCGCTCCATAATCTCTCTTGAGTTCAGTTTGCAAATTTCTTAAAGTTTTTAAATCAGTATTACTATATTTAATTTTAATTCTAGGATGTTTAGCTGTAATATCAGGCTTATTTATTATTTCTCCATCTTTAACTATAAGATTATAATAAGCATAATTATTTAAAATATCTATCTATTCAATACTTGCATTATCTAAATTCCACAATAATAAACCATGCCCATCTGGTTCTTCACCATAATTTAATTGTATTAATGAACCCGCATAAGCACAATGATTATTAAAAATTATTCTCTTATGGATATCGCCCAATAATGCATAATCAAATTTACTGAAATCCTATAACTTAAATCCACCTGTAAATGTTATATTATTAACCTATATCCCATCTAATCTACCATGATAAAGGAGAATGTTATAATTATTATTTAATTTCTCGGGATACTATAATGGCAATCTTTCATCAAATACTGAAGCAACCCAAAAATTCAAATTATCATAATTATACCAATCTGTATCCCTTAAGTAAAACAAATTCTTTCCATCAATTAATTCAATAATAGGAGTTAATGCATCTAATCTATTTTTATTTGATAGATTGGCATCATGATTACCAGTAATAACAAATGTAGGTAATATATTTGATAATTCCGTCAAATACAACCCCGCCATATCAATTGCTTCCGGGGATAATTCTAATTTAGTATGAAATAAATCACCAGTGATAATGATAATAGAATTATCATCCTTGCGCCTTAATATTTCCTACTTAACTTTTTCTAAAACCTATTTATACTACTCTTGTCTTTTACTCAATCTGATATGAATATCAGATAAATGAAATATTTTATTAATCATAATGTACTCCTTTAATTTAGTTTATATTTTAATATGTCTAATTCACTGTTTTCATTGAACTATTTAATATTCTTATTTAAATAATCCCAGAACTTTATGCAACCCATTGTATTGGGGTCTTTATTATTTTTATCTAAAAATAAATAATATAAATTATTTATACCGCTCTTATATAATTTCTTTAATAATTTCAATTCATCATTGTATGCATCATTATCTAAAGCAACTATTACCTATGCATCATATAACAATATTGTCTATAATAACGCCTTATTCACTGTTTTACCTAATAATGGTATACTATTAAAATTAACCGTCATAGCATCAAATATGCCCTAGACTAATACCACAGGATATTCCCAATTTATTAAGCTCTAAAATACTACTACTTCATCTTTTTTTATACCCCGGGGATTAAGATACTTAGGCTATACTTCATTATCCATAGTTCTTGCAGTAAAATAATTTAATTGATTATATTTATTATATGAAGGAATAATAATTCTATTCTGATATTTACCACTTTCACATATTCCTATATTATACTTATATATCTCATACTATCCAATGTTTCTCTTCTTTAAATATTTCAAGGCCTTATTTTTCATTATAAACTTCTAATTAGAACTTAAAGGTATAAATTCAGAAGGTAGCTATATTAAATTATTATAATTATTATTATCTTCTATAATTAAATAGTGAGAATAATTTTTCAAGATACTTGTCAATTCATCTTTTAAATACCACTTATTTAACTTTCTTAATAAACTATATAAATTTGATCCATGCTATTGACATACCCAGCATTTCCACGCATAACTATTACTATGGATTGCTAATTTAACTTTATATTTATTTTGTTCTAAGCAAAAGGGACAAACAAAATAAACCCATTCTCTATCTGGATATTTAGCATCTCCTAAAATTCCACTTAAGAAATTAACCAATGTAGCATCCAAATAATCCTCCTTTTTATTCTATATAATCTAATTGTATAATAACAGTGGTAGTAGTTATATTTGATTTCCTTATAGGAGAACTTAACTTAGCAATGGCTAATAAATTATTATTATTATCATATAATCCTATAGATGAAATAAAAGTAGTATCAATACCCTATTTCAATGTTTTATCTTCATTATAAGCTGTAATATTGCGAGTACTATTAAACTATCCAGGCAATAACGAACAATAATACTCATACTAATGAATATTGAAACTATAAGATAATACAATATTTACTAAATTATCATAATACCTATCCCATATTATTATACCTAACTAATCAATATAAAATCCTATAATATCTTCATCATAACTTATAATATTATGATTTATGTTTAACTATTTATAAACATTATCCTATTTAATGCCAATACTCCTAACTATATTATAACTCGTTTTCGCAGAAATGCCGAAATAAAATGCGCATTCTACAATATTTTTTTGCAAAGAAATGCGGTTCTCTTTGATAGTAAAGAATTTAAGAGGAAACTAAATATCTTTCTAAACTGAAATTAAATTATCATTCTAGGGATTTTTATATGCAAAACTATAATTATTCTATATAAATCTATTTATTGCTGATTTTTCATATATAGAAGGATTAACACTAATTTTAATCTATTTATCCCATTGACCATTATCACATTGATATATCTTCTACTTATTTACAGTATAGACATTATGTGAAAAATCATTATTAGAAAAATATTTATACCAAGCCATTATTAATACTATAATACTATTTTTGCATGAAGTTCAGTATCTAAATATTTCAATATAGGCTAAGAGAATTTAGCAATAGCTAATAGTGTATTATCCTCTCCATATAATCCTATTGTTGTAATAACAGTATAAGTATCTCCAGAAGTGCTTACTCTGGGAACATTAGCCTTTAAATCTTCATCCCAAACTACCCAGGTTGGATTAGTGCTGGCATTAAATTTCTAGTGTGTAATTCTGCAAAAATAAGTTTTAGAATGCACTTTATACTATCTTACTACATTAACTGAAACAAATTTTGAAATTGGATTATATGGAGTGCTATTATATAGCATAACTAATCCTAATTCGCCAAAGAATAACCCACGCAATTTATTAAATTCATTCTGGGGAGTTGTTACACTACTATCAAAAACTAAACCAAAATTAGTAGTCTATGATAAATAAGCATAATTAATATCATAAGTAATATTGGCAAAATTATTTGCTGGATATACAACATAACTATTAGTTGCCAAATTATCTATTACCTTAAATGCAAATCTATCTTGCTAAGTTGAAAATATTGACAATCTATCCCCTATTAAATTATTACTAAATGATATAACTTCTATATTATTAGCCTATACATGATATTGACTAGATGATACGGGAATCCAAGTATCTCCTATGTTTCTCTTTAATAAAGACCTTATACTTCCATAATAAAAAGGATCATTTGTTTTACTTGCTGTATACATCGTTAATATAGTTTGATTATCATATGAAGCCGAATACATCCCAGGTTTAGTTGTTGGTGCTAAAGACATAGTAGTATTATCAGGTATTATGTTTTCTATATAAACTTTGGATGGATTAATTACCACATCATTATTTAAATCAAACTAAATAAAATATTTAGATGCCATAGCTGGAACAATATTTATATTAGTAGTTGTTGCTGTTGCCATAATATTTATTCTCCTTAATTAAATCTGACTTTCAGTTTGTGTATTATCATATGCATAGCTTGAAGGAACTACCTTAAAGGTATAAGTGCCTATTGCAGCTGTATTAACACCAACTACTGTCATATTAAAATATATCGGATTACTAATTTGTTTCTTAGTAAAAATTATTTTTGTTGCATTATTAATATTAAATATAAACGGTTTATCGCCAATATTTATAGAAGCAATAGTACCACTCTATCCAGATTGATAGCTAATTTCACTAAATGGAACAGTAGTCTGGAAATTCAATTCTATATTATAAAATTCTGGTGCGCCTCCAATAGTAGTAGGAGTATATACAACCTATCCTGGTGAGGCTACTATAATATTAGTCTAATCTTGTTTTAAACCATCAATATAAATATCTGTCAACACCTGCACTCCTGCATTAATGGCAGGATTAGTATATAATTTGTTTTTCATCATTAGATTTCCATTCATAATAGGCTATAAAACAGGATAATCCCCTGGGCTTTCCTATAATGTACCCTATAATCCGGGTATAGAATAATCAATCTAATCATCTGACGCAGCAAATTTAACAATGTTAAAGGACTATACACCAGAAGCTAACCTTTCTCTTCCTGCTTTTGTTAATATAGCCTTGATGATTATTTGTTCATTGCTAGAAATAATATGTGCCATAAATTTATTCTCTCCTAAATTAGATTTTTATTATTGTTAATTTCTTTTCATTGTCTACAATGATTTCTCTTTCTCTTGGCTTAGTATCAGTTACTTTAGTTGATACACTTATGCCATTCCATAAAATATTTGGTATATACTTAAATTCACAATTATTAACTAAACCTATGGAACCATATAAAAATAAATTATTTTCTTTATCTAAATTAATTCTACTATTATAATTACTATTATATTCAAATTTTAATAACTAATAATTTAACTATTTTTGAATTATACTATATTGCTCTTGTAAAATACTATTCAACTATGGTATATAATCTATTTTAATTGTCTTATGTTTTACTATCTAGCTCTTAATTACTTGAGGTATTTCAATAGTATTAATTAATTTAGTTTTCTGTTTCTATCCTTTTATCAATTTCATAGAAGGAACTTTATTTCTATATAATATATTATTATTTAAAACCAGTCCAAATTTAGCATTGACTGAATAAGGAACAAATTGCTTAATTATATTAAAAAAATTATTATCTAAAATTTCATAAAATTTAAGCATTTTCTCATATGTTGGTAAATCAAGATAGCTAAAATATTCCTAATATTTCAATCTTTGCTATTCTAACTACTTATAATAATAAGTTTCATATTTATAATCATATTCAGGGTCTAAAAAATTCTCAAATTTATTTTCATATCCATTTAAAATTAAATTATCAAATCTATCACTATACTAATTACCTATAATAATATTGGGAGAATTATATAACATCAACTATTTTGTTTGTGCTTTTTTAGAAGGCATTTCCTACTATTGATTTTCCTAAATAACATAAAATTTATCCGGTTCTGTCAAATATGAAAAAATAGAATTATAGGTAAATTGCTAAAACTATGCAGTATCTATGCAATTTAAATCATATATTAAAGTTACATTTTCAGATTGTTTAACTATAATACTTTCCTAATTGAAATTAAATATAGAATCTATGAAATCAATATTACTTACCACATTAGAACCCAATTTATAAATGTTATAATCATATTGTGATATAGATGTCAAACATTTTATGTTATCTACAAATAGAATATTACCAAAAATTACTTTACTAATATCTGTATTCTATATAGTCTTTATTGCAATCTACTATCCTTCTAAAAATACTCTAATATATACATTATTATTATTTGACTATATTGCTATTAAATATTGTTTTGTTAAATTATAAACAATATCTAATTCCTCTAAGACATCAATTAACTACAATGAAGAATTCTATACTATTATAGCTTGTTCAACATTATCACTAGAAAATCTACAATATATTAATATTGCACTTATACTAGAACTAGAAGGATTATTTATCTATAATGTTAAATAATTTTCTCCTGTTGTTTTTGTGCAATCATAATAAGATTTATTGGTTGTAGTAATAACAGAATTTGAATTGAAAACTTTAATAAATTCTGTAATATGAATTAAATCATCAGATAAACCAAATATATTTAAAATTTGCTCTATACAAAATCTTGTGCCTTTAGCCTGTAAAAGAAACGGCATATTGGCCAATAATCTTGCCATAATTATTTTATTATATTTATCATAATTTATATCTAAATCGTATAAATCTTGTATAAATCTAAATGTTTCCTTCAAATCAAATTCATTAAAACTAAATCTGTAATCAAAACCATAATTTCTTAGTAAATCTTGAATAAATAATCTATTGTAATTCTATATATATGACTACAATTTATATGATAATGAAGGTATAACCTTAATGGCTGCCCAATATTCATCAAAAATATCACCAATTAAATTAACAAGAGTAAATAAATCTTCATTATTTGAATCTATTAAAAAATTCTCTGGCAATAATTTGATCAATGAATGAATATTATTTTTATCATATAATCTTGCCTATGCTATCTTTCTATTTTTCCATATGTTAAACTATGAACTATCAATAATATAGAAAGATTTATTTTGCTTATCAAATAGTTCATCTAAACAATAACGCTAAAAAGTATTTAGATTTTGTATAATATCATTTTTACTACTTGCTAAATTAATATCATTTGATGTTATAACTATATATTTATTTAAAAACACTAATAATCTGCTTTCATAAGTACCAAAACGAACAAAGTTTTTGGGATTAGAGGCATCATATAATATTGACTATAACATATTAGCAATAGCAATATGTATTTGCTAATCATTATAATTGTATATTAAATCATTAATATTTTTCCTAATTAAATTAGTGGAAAACTCATTACTATCAACAATAAATCTAGGTGGTAAAATAGTAATATACTACTATTCTAACTACTAAGTTTCATAAACAAGTTCACATTGCTATTCTATAGGTTCATATAACAATGGATATAATAAGATTTTTTCATTTAAACTAAAGGACACAGGATACTTATATCTTATAACACCAAATTGCTTGAAATAATTATACTTAAAAGCTGTAGCAACTTCAATTTTTGTACCTGTATCATTTAATACTATACATTTAGAAAATAAATTCTATCCTTCTTGAATAATATTATTATCAATTGCCTAATTAAAAATCACTTTAGTTTCTATTTTTTTATTAGAAATTGCTACAACATTTAAATATGTATTATATAAAGGATTACTAGAACATATATAATATATAACATCAAATTTACCAACTTCATAATTCAATGATTTTAAGAACTATTGACTTTCTATATTTATCTATTGATTACTAATACTATAAAAAATCTATGGAACAATAATAATACGATATTGTCCATTATATAAGATTTTAGCATAAATAATAATATTATTCATAATTTAATTTCACTATATGTATATTCCCTATTTTCAAAATCATTTTATTTTCATAATTATTAATATATAATTTTGATGGCTACTGACCATATATCTAATTTAATGTAATATTATACATAATAGATAATAATGCATTTCCCTAAAAATTTTTCTAAATAATATATTCTATGTGATACCAATTCTAATCTGTATTACTACAACTATATTCTATAATATTATTAAATAAATCTATATATCTTTTATTATTATATTGATAATACTATTTATTTAATGTTCTATATGTTAAAAATTGACCATATTTATCATACATAAAATTATATTGATTATAATTATCTTTTGGACTTATTGGAATATTATCATAAACAAACAATTTATTGTCTTTTATATAATAATTACTTGCACTATAATTATTAGCATAAATCTATTGTAAAGATTGACTATTATAATTATTAATAATCTTATAAAAACTACCAATCTATAATAACTATTTATCTTTATTTAAATACATAGGATTAATCACTAAATTTGGATATAAACCAATATTATCATTATTTAAATACTAATCATTTTCTTGAATGCCGTTATAAGGCAATATTCTAGCTATTATAGAATTTGTATTAGGAACTTTATTAATAATAGAATTGTTTTTCTTTATACCATATAATTCAATATCAAAACTTATTTTATATTTAGTTGGTTCATATAAAAACTAAGTATTCTATTGGTTATATATAATAGAACATATATTGACATACTTATTATTATCAAACATCATATTATTAAATCTTGATATACCAAAATAATTTTCACTATCTTTATTCAATGAATATAATGGCTAATTTAATAATTTGTATTTAAATGATGAAGAACCAGAAATATCATTTTGTTCATTATATAATTTAATAGAATAACTATAAACAGTAGGTTCTAAAATTTTATATTCATTATTTTCTATTTTAATTCTCAAAGGTGCTAATCCTAATTCATTGGGTATTAAAGAATTATAATATCCTAATTTATTATTTAACTGAAAGTTTATACCTAAAGACTTAGGATAATTAACATTAAATTTCAATACTTTAGAGTTTTCAAAATGGAAATGTAACGGATAATTATATTCTTTTTTAATCCAAGAATTGCCTATAAATAACTAATTTCCCTAAAATGATAATGCATATACAGGCAATATATCAAAAGGATAAGGAGAATTAAAATTATCACACCACTGACCAGTCTATTCATATATATACTATGAACTTGTTATATTTGATTCAGTTCTATATGTTCTTCCATTATGAGGATAATATTCTATAGGAAATTTTCTACCATTCATCATAATAAAATAATCAATATTTCTATCTAATAAATTATTCATATCTGTAGTATCAACCGTCATTATTAATTTACTGATATTACCGGGCTAATTTAAATATGTTGCCATAAATTCAGCATTAATTGGAGTAGGATAAACTTGGCAACCATAATGCT
>DAOLQA010000043.1:0-10057 GCA_035417885.1 bacterium | reverse complement strand
GTTTCGATAGTCGTTGAACGTTCCTTATAAAAATAAGGCTTCGCTGCTGATTGTCCGTTAGGATATTCCAGCAATTAGAGGAGTTTTAAACGAGCCAAAGTTAACCCGTTTTCATATTACGTTTGTTAATATCAAGGCTGTATGTATTCTTTTTACTAAGCATTTGCTGAAGACGTCTTAAGTTGATATATAGTACTGGAACTTTATATCTACTTCTAATAGGATCTTTTTCATGTCCATCTTGACGATAATAAATATATTCTTCTGCAGGAACTTTAAGATAATCTAATGCTTCTTTACAATCTTTGATTCTTGGACAGTTTTTATTTGGAAGAACTTCAAGATAGAAATTCTTTTTATCATCAGCTAAAAATTCTTTAATATATTTATCGAACTTATCATCAGACATAGACTTAAAAAGAGTCTTATATTTTTGAGTATTAGCTCCAGTTTTATCTAATAGATCAAATGTCTTATAGATTTTTTCTTCGATTTGCTTTCTTTTATTTGCATTGATTGCTTCATTAAGAACTAATGGTTCTTCTTCAGTTATTGTTTCAAATAAAGTAAATGGTTTATCACTATCTATTTTTTTATATTCTTCTGTGGCAACAATTCTATCTCTTAGATCAAAATTTCTACATTCTATTCTAAGATTATAAGTACCAGTTTTCTTTTTATAATAATCAACCATTGCCATTTCTATTCCTTTTAATTTAAAATCAGAGGCTGCCTCCAGTGTTGTAACAGTTGGAATAGTTCTATTTCCAATTGGTACTGGATAAATTTTATCTTGTACTATAATATAACCAGCAACAATTCCATTTTTATCAACAAATATATAGCCATGTTCGTCTCCAGCAAGTTTTTGGCAGTTTCTTAATTTAAAATGAGTTTTTCCATATTTAAATAAAGTTTGTGGTGTCATTTCAAATACATCAAATTCTGATATAACACTATTTTTAAAATCTTCGTCGTCTTGTGTTGTATGACTATAAATAATGAATTCTTCTCTCTTTTTATTATTGAGGTCAATTAATCTAGTTAAGAATTCTTTATTATTTTTAGAATGATTAAGTATAAAAGTGAGAACATCTGAAGTTAATCCTTCGATTGTTAAGAATAAACTATTTTCATTATAATCATTATATACTTCATTCATTATAGTTTTCATATCTTCAACTGATTCAAATTCATTTATACCTTTCATTATATTATCATTACATTCAATATAATAAAGATTTCCGTCTTTTTCAAAAGTTGGACAAAGTGAAGTTGTTTCTCCTAATGAGTATATTTGCATTTTAGGATTATAACCTAAATCATATAACTTATTAAATACTGCAGATGATCTTTGTGCTGCAGTATTTAATCCTACGGCATTAGGAGTAATTGCACCTTCTAAATAACTACCAAAATAATCAAAGATATCTTCGTAATCTTCAAAAGAAACTCCTTCAAGATATGGACTCATTGTATTATTTACATATTTTTCCAAGAATTTTTCAGAACTAAGAATTTCATTTTCAGAACTAACTGAATCAATAAAATTCATATCATAGA
This sequence comes from bacterium, assembly GCA_035417885.1. GTDB lineage: Bacteria > Patescibacteriota > Patescibacteriia > JAGPKW01 > JAGPKW01 > JAGPKW01. The sequence goes on along the minus strand of DAOLQA010000043.1, from coordinate 8,494 downwards.
TGATATTTTCAAAACTAAGTAATCTAACATCGTAATCAATAATATCAATATTAGGAACATGAATTAATTCAAAAATATGTAATAAATAATTAATTGAAGCATATTCATAATAAGTTTTCTTTTCTCTTTCATCATCTAACAAATTCCAATCAATAGAGTTATAAAGAGAAAATAGATCAGATATATCAAAAGAGTTTTTAAATTCATCAAGATTTCTTAAGAATCTTTCGTAACATTCATCTGGAACAATCTTTGTAAATACTCTAATTTGCATATTTTCTTTTCTATCGAATAATAAATTTTCAAAAACAACAGAATCTAATTTGAATAATAAACTATCTTTAGGATCTGGAAGAATTGAAAATGCCTTATTTTTAAAATCATTATCCCAAACAATACATAAGTTTATTAAAATAGATTGATTATTTACAAATTTACAAAATGGAATTACATTTAATACATGATATTTAGTATTTTGATTTCTTGTAAGATAATTCCTACTAGTTGGTTGATTAAATGGAAGTCTTTCAAATAATCTAGTTGGTAATGTAAAATCCATTGGATTATTAAGCTTTGGTAATCCTGGATTAAAATATCGTTTAATATTATCTATTTCTTTATAGCTTAACGTATCCCCACAAAAAGGACATGGAGTTTCAAGTAATGCTTGATCTTCAAAAATTGAATTACAAGTATTACATTTGCAATATAGATCAGCCATTTTATTCACCCTTTCTATAAAAATATAATAAAGTAATGTTGACTTATAAATAAATCCTTAATACCCAAAAAGGGTATTAAGGATTTTAAAAGTATTAACTGATAGTAAATTCTCTTATACCACCTGCATAACCAATTTTAACAGTATTTCCACTAATTTCAGTACAATAATTATGTAAATCATTGTAAATATCATATAAATGATAAGTTACACCATTAAATTCAAATGTTTTATCGGCAGAAGGATTATTTTGATAATAAGCTTCATTATAAACTGTTATTTGATTTGAGAATATTTTATAATTATCATTTTCATTTTCTTCTTGCCATCCGTTAATAGTATAAGATTCTACATCACCATTATTCATTGTAATATTAAATATTCTATAAATAAATGAGAATCTATTTTTATTTGAATTTTCAGTAGAAGTTTCACCTTCAATTACAACATTAGTTGTACTTCTTGGTATTGAAGTAAATTGTTTATGTCTTGTATATTGTGTATTATTATCATATCTAGCTATTACTTTTTGATAGAATTCATTATTATTTTCTTCATTAGGTAATGGCTCAGTTACATCAATATCTTTTAAGAACATATTTGGTTTATCTATTTGGTAATTTTCTTCTTTATCATCATAATTTTTAGTTGGATATGTAGACTCTACATTGTATAAAGAAATTCCAGAAGGATGTTCTGCAGGAAAACGTCCTCTTGGTAATTCATAACCAAACATAGTATAACCCATTTCAATACCAACTGCTCCTTGTAAATAACCACCATATTGGAAAGTAGTTCCATAATTAATTAATCTAGGAATTAGATATTCATTGTTATCACTGGCTTCTAGTAAATTTGCAAAATCACTATCATTAGTTGAATATAGTTCTTTACCAATACCATTATTATTATCAAATTTTCTAGCACTATTGTATCTTCGGAATACATCTTGATCACTGATATCATTTCTTTTATAATTATAACCAGTACGTTTTTTATCAGTACTATAATAAATAACAGCATTATCTTTAAATATTGGGTTTAGATGATTAATGGCATCATTTATTAATTCTGAAGATGATTCATTAAAAATACAAGTATTAAAATTAGTTCCATGTGTTCTATCGAAATTAGCACAGTAATATCCAGTATTATCATCATTATAAAATCTAATATTATTAGGATTAAAATATTCCCAAGTATCAAAAAATGCTGTATTTGGTTGATTGGTTACTGGATTAATCGTCGATTTAATATTTAATTCAAATTTTCTATTTAAATCTTTATTTATCTTATGCTGATTTAGAACAATGAAATTTAAATCTTTAATATAATATTGTCCAAGTTCTTCAGTCATATCTGTGCTATAAAAACGATCACCCATTGTGTTATATGACTCATCATCATATCTTTTTCGATAATAACTTAAATCAGTATTATCTTCATAATATGGATTATTTGGTAATCTCTCAGGTCTATTAACTGAATCGCTTAACCAGTCAAATTCATTAGAATTTCTTCTAACTTCGATATCATTATTAGTTCTTTCTGAATAATGTTGTCTTAAAACATCTGGCAGATTTTCGATAGTTCTTTTTGCCATTATACCTAATTTATATTCTGGTGTATCATGACTCATATTTAGATAGTTTTCATAATTTTTCATAGGATATACTGTAAAAGTAACTTCATCATCTGGCACATATTCATTATTTACTTTTTTAATAGCAGTTATACTATCTAAATATATAGAAGAATCGTCTATTGTATAAGCAAAATAGTTATTACCTGTAAAGTCTTCATTATAGTCATTAAAGTCTGTTAAAGATGTAGGTGGTTTGTATTTAAGCAAACGGTTATCAGATGTAAGTGATAGATTAATATATTTAGTTGATCTCTCACGTAAGTTCCAATTAATCTTTTTACGAACTTTCTTGAATTGTTCGTTAGTTCCATGATAATGAATCTTCATAGCATCATAGTAAGTAACAATATTACCATCATTTTCAAGTTCTCTAGCCAATAACTTCCAATCAGTTTTATCATTATCAAATAAACCTGTATTGTAATATTTATCAATATACTTTATATGATTATTTTGAATTGAAAAATCAGTATTAGTGTAAGATTTTAGTTCACCTAAATCAGTAATATCTTGATTATTAATTATATATAGATTATTATTATTGATCTTAATTTTTCCTGCATTTAAGAATGCTTCGTCTGCAATACTATATAATTTATCACCAAATTCGATATTAATTAAAGAATAACAATTCTTACAAGCCTCACTATAATTACTTGAAATATTAACTTCAATAGTTTCAGATCTATAACCAGCATTAATTGAATATATATCATCATTATTAATTTCAAATACTGTTTCACCATATCCAGTTGAACCTTCTATTTCTTGTTGAGTCCAACCTGCATTTATCATACTTTCCACATCTGCGTGGTCTTGTGATACAGTATAGTCTTCTGGCATATAACCAATTATCATGTTAGTTTCATCATTAATATTATCTGTTATTGGAATAAGTTTATAATAATATCTATTTTTATCCATAGAATATTTTAAAGCGTTAGACGCATTTCCAAATGAACCAAGACCATTAAGCCAAGTTACACCATCTACACCTTTAATATTATAAGCTAGTCCATCAATAATAACTCTCCAACCTTTATCGATATCAGAATCTTCATAATAATATGTGTAGAATGTTTTATAATTTGGATTACCAGGATCTCCTATATCTATTTGAATTTTATATGATGAATATTTACTATATCTTTTACCATTAGTATTTGTTCTAGAAATAAAGAAATTACTAAAATAAACCATTTCTGGTGCTAAAATATTTAATAGTCTATGACAATCACCAAAGCATTGATATCCAGCAGTATACCCATTTCCCATATCAACAGTTCTAATCCATTTATCACCAGAGAATACATAGTTGTCAAACATATTCATTTTTACATCATTACCATGTTTGAATATAACAGCCAATACATCAGAAAGTTTATAATTATTGATAGTCTGACCATTTTCATCAAATATATCTGTATTTTTAGAAGATGATTCGTCATAACTATAATCTCCTTCATAAACTGGATAATCATCTCTAATTACTATTTCATCATTACTATCTAATACATAACGTCTATTAAGATAATCTTCATTAGCAAAAACACTGTCACCAGTATACATAAGATATTTACAATTACTAAAATCAAGTTGATTGATTGTAGAATTTGCAAAACAACGATCATTTATTTTTGATGTATTATAAGGAAATTTAATAGTAAATGTATATTTTTTAAATTCATTTGTATCAGAGAAAGCATATCCATCAAATATAGATCCTCCAATAATATCTTTAAATATATTCCATGTAATATTTGGTATTAAATTTGAAGGAATATCTCTATAACTATCATTATTTGAGCCAAATTCACTTATTAATGGAAGTACTAATGCATCGTTTTCAAAATATATTTCTTCAATAGAACTAGAATTAAATAAACTGCTACCAAAATATACAGCTATTGGACTAAATGTAAAGTTCTTTATATTTGTAGATAAATAAAAAGCTCTACTGCCATAAATCATAATACTTGAAGGCAAGTTTAATTCATCAATATATTTATTTGAAGTATTTTTAATAGTATATTCAACTGTATTGTCTGAATCGCCTCGTCTATTAATATAACTATCATAATTTACTGTAATTAAATTTTCTCCAACTCTTAATACAAATAAATTATCTTCTTTATTCCAAAGATTCTTTTCAAAATCATAGTTAATTTTAACAGTATTAGTTAATTCGATATCTAATTTTTTATCATCATCAGTTATATCGTTAATGGTATTTGTTATAGTTTTTTCAATTTGACCGCAAATATAACCAATTTTAGCAATATAACCATTATTAAACGCACTATGATCCAACCAATTTTCATCTAATCTATATGGATATAAATTAAAATCAGTTTTTCTACTAAATGAATCTGGACTTCCAGTAGAAATCATTACTGTTCTATGCTTTTTTGCATTTGTTGAAGTATCAAATTTATGAGTTATATATGTGAATGGCATATATTCTATTGACTCATTAATATTATCTTCTAAATAGTCATCATCGTCATTAAAATATACAATTGAACCATTATGAATAAGTGCTTCTGAAGAAGAACCTCTATCTTTACCTGGAGCGATTAATAATAATTCATGAGTATTACTATTCTCTTCAGTGAAGTCATAATTAATAATTGTGTCAAATATAATAATACCTGCCATATGGAATTTTAATTTACATGATTTACTATTTGGTTTGATTTTAGCAGTATATACAGCAAATGTATTACCATATTTATCAGTATCATAAATTATTTTTTCATTTGAAGTACCGAGTCCTTCTTTATTATCTAAAATTAAATTACATACAAAGTTACCATTACTAGAACCAGTATTTTTAATAGTAGTCGCAATAAAGACATCATATTCTTCATTTCTTTCAAAAATTTCTTTATTTGTAAGGGTATATTCTTTATTATAGAAATTTATTTCTTCTTCATTATTATGTGAGTCAAATAATATTGTTCCATTTTTAGCAATAACAATATGACAATCAACTAAATTTTCAGATAATGATCTTTTAAATAATCCAGACTTAACAATTGTTTCTTTACCAGAACCAGGATGTTTATTTTCTAAATCTTCAATATAATCCCAATCATAGAAAAATTGTTTGTTTTTCTCATTATCATTTATATTATTCATATTAAATTTTACAGACTCATAATATTTATCATTTCCTGACTGAATATAATGTACATATATTAATTCAGAATCTCTAAAATAATCTTCAGGTAAAGCTTCATTAAACTCTTCTTCAGTCATATCTATAATAGTAGCTTCTGGTTCAATTTCGTGTGAACTTTTTGTTTTCCATTTATATAAAGTAGGATTTTCTAATTGATACTGATATCTTTCTGAATTATAAGTCATTAATCGTTTATAATTACCAGAATTATCATATAATGTATTTTCAATATCATGATTTCCTGCTTCAACTATAGGATCAATTGTATTTATTAAAAATGGATCTTCTGTACTACTTTCATATATATCATTAGTGAATCTACTAATTTTGGTAAAATCATTAACTAAATTAATTGCACCATCAATATTACTTACAATTACTGAACTACCAAAACTTTTTAGTTTAAGCTGATTAGAAAGTTTAGCAATTGCAGATAATAAAGGTCTATTACTATTATTAGGATTAGTATTATCAGAAGGAGTTTGAGTGTAATCTGTAATACCTTTATTTTTAACAGCAATATAACCGAATGTGTTAGAATTATTAATAAAGTCATCTACTTCAATAGTTAAAGAAGTTTCAGTATCAGGTTTTTCAATACTATTAAAGAAAGTTAAAAGCCATGCATTACCATTAATGGTAGGAGGAGTTTTAAGTTTAATATCCTTTAATGCATTATCACTAGTTCTTAAGCTATAACTATAACCACCAATATTTAAACCAGTAAGATCTTGAGGAGTTAAATAATCTCCTTTAACTGAATCATAATAGTAATAAAATTTATAAACATCTGGAACAGCTACATCATTTAAACCATCACATTTAATTGATTTAAAATAATCTGTTAAATTATTACCACTTCCAAATACGTCTGTTTTATTAGTAGTTATATCATATCTAGTAAATTGTCCAGCTGTATTATTTGTAGCAAAAGTACTTTTATAATTACTATAATTTTGATGTAAAGCTCTTAAATAATTGTCACCAACAACAGGATAAGAAACTAAGTCAGTATCTTTATCACGTTTATATAAATAAGGACTTGGCTCTAATTCTATAGATTCATCTATAATATCAACATAATATGGAATTTGCTCTTTATCGATAATAGACTGATCTCTATAATAAGGTAACTGATCTGGATCAGTTGGATCTAAAGTTGGATCAGCTAAAACTAATTTATCTCTAAATTCAGGGAAATTATAATATCTTAATGGTTCAAAAAGAATTTTAGTTTTCTGGCCATTTGAAATATTAAATCCATAACCAATTTCATAAAATCCTTTTGGCTCTACATTTGAATATTCGTGAGAATATTTTAAAATAGTACTAAGACCTTCTTCTTCATTTTTAATAAAGAAAAATGTATGCTTTATAACTTCATCTATAAGACTTTCTATATGAACAAAAGGATAGTTCTGATCGAAACCAGTATTATTTGTATCATCCATAGAATGACCAACATTATTAAAGAAATTAAGCAGCCTATACATTTTAGTATTGTCAACTAAACAACTGATATTACCTTTACCTTTAGTATTTCCTTTAACTTCATATAAATAAGTATTAGGATTAATTAAAGTTAAAGAAACTAAATTAAGACGGTCTTTAATATAATTTGTTTCTCCTTCAGTTATTTCATGATCTAATTTTAAATACATTGTTAACATTGGATACATTTTATAATTTTCTGGTGATTCAATAGTATCTTCTTCAATTTTTTCATACATTGTATATAAATCTCTAAAAGTATAAGAAGCAAAACAATAATAATCTTTTCCTAAGTCTAATTCAATATTTTTAACTTCATTTCCATTAATAACAAAGTATAAATCATCTATATTATTTTTTCTTTGTTCTTTATTTAAAATATATTTGGTTTTTAATATTCCTTCTTCTTCATATTCAATTTCTTGAGGAATATAATAAAATGGACCAGTTGGAGCATCTGGTTCACTAGGTGGTATATATTCAATCATATAGATATTATCTTTATTTACTAAATTATTATTATTTAAGAAATCGATATAATTTTCATTAGGAATTGGAATTACCATTGGATGTATTCGTTTATTATATGGAATTCTATCTGGATTACCAATATACCAACTATAATCTCTGCTAGGTCTAGTATAAAATAACTTTTCTCTTCTCATATCCTGATTATTTCTACCAGGTGTATTAAAATATTTATAGAAAAAGTCGTCATTATAAGTTAATAAAGCAAAATTACTAAATTCATCAATATTATTATATGTAACACTTTTTACATTAAAAGAAGATGGATAATCGCTAAATATATTGTCTAATGGATCTATTACATATCTTCCATATATTAATGCGCCACATACATTAGGATCATAATATACTGGCATTTCAATATCAGTTTCAGAAACTAATTCATGATTCGAAATATATGGAGTTAACCCACTATAGGTTGTAATATTTCCAATAAGACATCTTTTGTTAAATTTTCTAGTATTAAAATCATAAAGATAAGCATAATACTTATTATCAGATTCATCTAAAGCAATATATGCAATATATTTTCTAGTATCTGTATTTTCATCACTAGTAGTATAATCAAAACAATATAGACCCGTATAACTATCTCTTGTATTTCCAAATAGAGTAGCTAATTTATTATCATTAGTATTACAATAAATTTTATGATTATCAATATCAATAAACGTTCTATTTGCTTCTATATAAGAATTAACTGAAGGATCACGATTTTTTAAATCTTCAGTAGTTGTAACAATATGCGTATAAATATATTCAATTTCATTATCAGATAAAGCTCTATGTAACTCAACTACCAATATATCATGAGTTGGATCAAAATTACTAGGTTTTATATTTGGATTATTATGATAATAATCATATGAATCTTTTATATATTTATACTGTCTTTTACCAAAACCGAGTTTTCCAGATTTAAAAT
>DAOLQA010000042.1:0-10166 GCA_035417885.1 bacterium | reverse complement strand
CCAATCGAGTTTGCTGTATCTCCGATTTCTTTTAATACTTTTTTAGATCTTTTAACGTTTTCATCTTCAGTGATAATTATTATTCCTAGAATGCCACCAAAAAGGTTGAAAAATATAGCAGATAAAATGGCTATAATTTCCTTTGACTTTTTAAGTGATCTAGTATTATATAATTTTACTTTTAATACTTCTCTACTATTTCCAGATAAACCTTTATTCTTCTTTAGAGCAGTCATAGTAGACTTTATTTTTCCTTCGATATATTTATCAAAATCGGTTTGATTATCAAAATATGATTTAATTTTAAGTTCATCATCTTTATCCTGAAGTTTTTTAATATTTTTATCAACTTTAGAATAAAAATCTTTCATCGATTTGATAATCTTTGGAGCTTCAGATTCTAGCATTTTTAATGCTTCGGCTCTCTCATCCAAATCAAGACCGATTAATCTTTCTTGACCAAATTCGTAGTCTTCTGTACTTGTATCGTCCTCTTCCGGTTCTTCTTCATCATTATCGAAATCTGTTTCGGATCCATCTAAGTCACCTTCGTCATTTGTATTGTCTTCCGATGTATCGTCCTCTTCTGGTTCTTCTTCATCAGAGACCTCCAAAGCATCTTTCATCTTTTCTTTTTCATCAGCAATAACTTTAATAGTTTCACCAATTATGATATTTTTTTCTTCAGCATCAGAAATAGCTTTTCCAACGGTTTTACCGATTTCAACAACTATTTCTTCAGCTTCTGTGCCATATTTAATATTCATTTCAGAAACGAATCTGTCTTTAATTTCTTTACTTATAAAACTTTCAACAGAAAATAACGTATTGATCTTAGCTTCCGCTTCATTTTGATCAACTCCGCTTTTAAGAATAGCGATAGCTTTATCCATACGATAATCAGCTTCCATTCCAGCATATTCTTTTATTGTACTAGCAGCAGAGCCTACAAAAGAAGCATTATTAAGTAATTTATTTTCATAAGCGGCATTTGCTATTTCTGTTATGGATGATTTTAAAATAGATTTTATTGAATCCGTTTCAAAGATATCACCGTTGGATGTGTTGGATGGTGTTGATTTAACTATAATATCTTTGATTACTGTTCCTAATTGTTTTTTAGCAAAGTTTTCTTCAAAATTTAATCGTGTATCACTTAAGATTTCAAAATTAATTGTACCGTCCGGGTTTAAAAAGACATTCATATTTTTCTCCTATTTTTAATCTATAACTCTTATAGTTATATCAGATTTAAAAACGACTTCCATAGAGGATAAGTTCGTTTTTCCAGTATCTACAATTTGTTTAACAGACAATTTATCACTTACGAATGTTTGACCATTCTTTTTTCTAATCGCCTGTACTCTATTTGCGGGATACTGATTTATTTTGTATATTATCATATATTCGATTGATGGTAAATTTGTTTTTATCATATCAAATATACTGTCGATACCAAAAGATATTCCTGAAAAACTATTAATATAATCTCTAATTTTATCAGAAATAATTCTATTATCTACACTTACATCATTATTAGCATTATCTTTGTATTTGACACCAAGATCAAATGATAGTGCTATATTATCAATTGGCTCCCAAGATGATGATGCCATATTATATATTTCATATTCACCGGGTCCTGCTGTATTTTTTATACCCATAGTAATATTGGCTCCGTCCGGGGCTAAAGTGTTTAAACTCTTTATATTAGCTATAAGATTTTCATATGTATTTATTGTATTAAAGAATCCGTTTCCTAATGAATGTATACGATCATATACTGGGGTATTTTTTAAAACACCCGTATATTTTTCCATCGTTTTATATACATAATTACCTAATTCATCTCTCTTAACGGTTCCCTTTCTATATTTAATAACAGGGGTTCCATCATCGTTATAAACTACATCACCTTTATTGTGAACAACCACAGCTTTCTGTATAACAGTTTCTACACCATTTATTAATACTGTGGTGTCTTCCATTAGAACTTCGCCGTTATCATCCATAGCAAATACATTTTCAGGATATATTTCTAATACATCATTTTCATAATATTCGTATGTGGGTTGACTAATTATAACATCGGAAGATATATTAATATAATCATTATAATTTTCAAATAATGATATATCATCTACTTTATAAATAGTCGAGACAAAATATCCAATATCTTTTTCAGTTCTAAATAATATTTCATCATATGGTGTGCTTATAACTTCTCCGTTTAGATTTTTTTCAATCGCATATATTCTAGCGTCAACGTTACCGCCTATGAAATAATATTCGATAGGTTGTGACGTCATCGGAATAGGATACAGCGAATAATCTCTACAGCATAGTTTATTTAAATTAGAAATAGCATCATTGGTTTTAACATATGCACTTATATTTAATATAAGTTTTTCTTGATCAATAGAATCAATAACGCATTCAGTAGCGAAAACATTGCCGTTTTCTCTATCTTTTAGCATCAATCTATATTTCATAATAGGTGATTCAGGATTAGATAATAAATTATCTATTACATTACTTGATGTTGAAACAATAAAAGAAAATTCAAAATAACCTGTAGAATTAGGGTTGTTAGCAACACCACCTGGTAGATTATCGATAGATTCATTTAAAGGATCTCTATTTAATGATAAACTAATTATACTAGATTCATTAGAAGTGAATTTATTAAAATATAAAAAGTCTGTCATAAATAATTTATTTTTTATATTCATATTATATATTTCTGCTATTAACGAATTGCTAGCTGTAAATTTAATATGATACGGAAACATGAATTGATTTTTTTCTTCTAATCTATATTTCATATAATAATCATTATAATTTTCTGGCGTTTTAATATATCTACACCCATCACCATCTTTATTTCTTTCAAAAATAAATTTAGGAGTGATTGTACGATTATTAACTTCTTTATTAATAGGTATATCATCAAAATCAAAATATAATGTAGTATTGATAGAAGATATAATATCATTGCTTTGTTGAAGAACTCCGCAAGCTCTATATTCTAGACATCTAATATCATTTCTGATTTTATTAACGGTAAAACCTTTTTCTTGTGCAACTTTCTCCAAATCTCCAGGTGTTAATATTGAAGAATGACTTCCTCTATTCAATACCATAGTTCTTATTTCTTCAAAAGTTTTCATATCTTTACCATTTTTAGCTATACCATCTCGTATAGATACATACGGCTTTAAATTTGTTAATTTTTCTTGGTCCATTATGTTTCTTTCTTGAGAATATTCAAATTTAATATTTTCGTATTGATTATAAATATCCGCTATAGTAAAATTACCAGCTATACCTTCAGTAGTGTATACTATTATTTTAATTTTATCACCAGGTTTAGGATAAAAATAATTTGGATTTCTATTGAAACTAATATAAATCATTTTATCATCTATATCAATAGAAAAGTTATAACCTCCGGGTGATATAACGCCGTCTGGCGATCCATTTAAGAATGTATAGTTATTGTCTTTTAAACCCATATAGTGTACTTCAAAACCAAACAATTGTTCATCATATTTTGTTTTGAAGTCAAATATATTATTAGTTACGTTTATTATTTTTTCCTTTCTATACATCTGTCTTGTAGGTAGAAATAATGCAAAGATATTTTTATTTTCATATCTATATACTTGAGACGGAATAAAAATATTATTTACATTAGATAATTTAGAATTAGGGTTTAGTTTATCTGAAGTATCAAATATCGCATAAATATTTTGATTTTCTTGACCTGAATTTGTAACTATAATATTTACATTATGATCTAATGTAAACGGCAATTGACCACTAATACTAAATTTAACATCTTTATTAAGAACTAATTTATTATTAGTTTCTTTAGCTGCTTTTATTATTTCATCATATTCATACCCTAGTACAAATGTCATATCAGATGGATGAGCGTATATACTAGCTACCATATCTTGATTCATTTTATTCATTAACGATCTTAATTTAATAGCAGTAGAAACATTCATTTCATTTTTATACATCATCTGTTCATAAAAACTAAGTGAACCCATTCTACCAAAATTTTCTAAAAATATATTCATAAAACTAGCAGGATTATCATTAGGATTTTCATCTGCTAATAACAACTTATTTCTAATTTGATTAGAAGCTAATTTGATTAAACCGTAATTACTTTTAACAGCTCCTAATTTTTCTAAGAGTTCTTCTGTTTCTTTATCAACTATATCGCTCATTATTAACTCCTATTTATTATTAAAATATGTAATTGGGTTAATCCATAATAATTTGTGGTCTAGCACATATGGATAGGTTCCCCAAAATTTATCATCATGATAAGTTACATCTTTATATTGCATCTCGTTGTTATTATCTCTGTATTTTGGTCCGCTCCATTCAGGATGAGAACTAATAAGTTCTGTAGGATCAATATTTGGATTTAATAACTTTGGAGGAGAAATGCCATAATCAATCATTCTTTGAATATTATTTTTATTATCATCTAATAAAAATTTACACATTAAAAAATTAAAATCAGATAGTGTAGATGGTTTCATCGCTTCATATCTATTGTATGCAAATGGAATAGATATATTTCTTAATTGATCGGCGTTTGCCTCCAACGAATGTTGGATAGCACCAATAGGTACATTTTTAGGAAAACATCCTGTATACTTACACCATCTAGTAATAGTTTGATTATCTTTATCTGTCATAAATATATAGATAGAACAAGTAAAATCTAATATTTTATATCTTACATATTGACCCCACGATACTACATCACCTTTGCATAAGTGATGAATATAATGAACCCACATATTTACAAGATGTAAAATGGGAGATCCATACATATCAATACAGTCTAAATTAATTTCGCCTATACCAAAAGATTCATCTGCACCTTTTGGGTATTGTAATCTGTTGCCGTGAAAGTCACCTTCTGTTTCCATTACATCTATAGAGATATCTTTACCACCAGATGTCGCTGTACATAGATTAGAAAACATCGGTATAAACGGAGTAAAAATGTCATTTTTACTACTTATATCTATATTACCTATTCTTGATCTAGATGTTCTTATTTGTTCACCACCATAGGTAAATTCCATTTTCATTCCAGATGGATACATTAACCACGGCATTATTTCTTTTCCAATTTCCATCTTAGAGAAATAACTAAGTAATTCAACATTTTCTACGTTTGTTATACCGGCTCTCTGTTCCCAAAAGTTTAGATCTGGTCGAGTTACAAATATATACGATTTACCACTATAAGGCGGATCAACTGTTCGTTTCTGTAATTTATTAATATGTGTAAGATTAGATTTAACAGGATCTAATAAATTTAATCCTGATGCGGATAATACGTTACTATAAAGAGAATAACACTCTTCATAATATTTTTCATCCATTATTACTTCTATATTTTTATACGTATCTCTTTCCGTATATTGATATTTATCGCTATAATAATTACCACTATATGGATCTTTATATGTTTTATCTCTCATGTTAAAACTCCATTATTTTACAATTATATATTATTCTGTTTTTATCTATATACAATAATAATTTATATAATTATATATTATAACATGTAAAAATTATATTTAAGAGGTATTTATATGGGAGCATTTGAAAACAATAAACGATACAAAGGTACTAATGGTAGTTTTACCGATTTTCTATTTGATAACTTTACTGATGCATTTGAAAGGAGGCTGGATGCAGTTATAGATAAAGATGATAAAATTAAAAAAGAAGATTTATATAGCACAAAAGAAAAAATAAATATATTATTAATAGAAAAAAGGAAAAAATAAGAAACTAGAATAACACCTGCTAAAGGTGTTATTTTTTTCTTTATTATAGCAAAACAATTAAATATATTAATACTATATTAAATTAATTTTTAGGAGAATAATATGGGCCCATTAAGTAATACACTCGATCTCATATCACAGGTTGGTAAAATTGGTGATATCGATACTGATGATGCAGAAAATATGAGAAAAGCCTTAAATGGCACTAAATCTATAACAGAAAGAGCTAAGAAGAGTCTTTTTATTTATCCGGTAATTCATTCACCGGGTATGAGTGATATAGATACAGCTATGAAAATAAATAAATTTCTTGAAATTCAATATGGCGTCTTTACACTACTCACAGTAGGTCTAGATCCAAAAATTGAAAATGGTAGTATAGGTTCATATTTAAATTCTATATCTACAGAAAGTTATGATGAAAATGATAAATCTGCAAAAGAAAACTATGAAGTGAAATTTAATAAAGAAACAAATGGAATGGAATCCGAAATATGGTTTAATGAATTTAAAACAGAAAATAAAGATTTCTTTAATGAATATGCACGATCTGTAGAAGCCGCCGGTAGATCGGAAAATGGCTACCCTAGAGCTTATGGTGTGGACGTTGATAAAGAAATTACGACAGGTATTGTGGGCGATATGAAAATAGAAGCATTAACCAAAAAATTGAGGAACGCTAATCCTACACTTATAAGTCTTCAATTATATATTAAAGGTGTAGCTAATCCGGTCGCTGTTCCTATCGCTTTAAAAACGAATCCTCATTTTGTTAATAGTGAAGATTTAGCATCATTATTAGATGCAGCAATAGAAGATAAAAGAATCATTAATCGTTTTATTAAATTATCTAGTGGTGAAATTTCTTTCTTTAGAGATTTTTTATTTAATTTGGATAGAGTAAAACGTGATCAAAAGTTATATGCTAAATTTGGCCAACATCCATGGTACCAACAGTTTATTCAGAAAAAAGAATCTAATTTATTTAAAAGATTTGCTATTATATTTAGCACACTAACAAATAAATTTAAAGGTTTAGTTTCTGGAATGAGCTCATCACTACCTACAGCATCTATAGTAATAACAACAGATGAACTAGAAAGAGCTGCTAAAATGAAATATGGATTTTTAGTTAAAAACGAAAAGATATTATGGCAAATATTAAATAGACTTTCATTATTGTGTATTTGCATATACAATCCTGAAGTTGAGATGTGTGCCTATTATTTTAACGGATTTAAAAAACCGATGTTAGTTCCGATCTCAGAAATGAAGTCGGATAATTCAGATGCTAATGCTGAAATGGCTAAATTGATGAATACTATGTTAAAAAGGGGAATAATGTAATGAATATTTTTTCAGATACTACATTTAACGGGATAAAAAATTATTATGCAAAAACGGAAGCTAAATATAAAGCATCTGCAGCTAATTCTAATGGTGGTAGTTTGCTTGATGTTTCAATTGAAAAGAAATTCAAGAACACTATTACTTATTGGAACAAGATGCTTGATAAGAATGGTAAACAAAATGTTAATATTAATAATTTATACGATATGTTTGTTTCATCGAAAGGTGATCCAAATAAGTTAAAAAATGAAATAATCACTATAATTAAAACAGATTATTCTATAATATCAAATATATTTAAGAATACTAAGAATAAAAATATTACAGATTATTCATCTTTTTCAATTTATAAACAAGCTTATGAAACTTTATTTGACCAAAAAAATGTATCTGCATTTAAAAAAGCCTATGAACTCAGAGAAAAATCTAAAAATAAACCAAATAATATAATTTATATTATAGATTTATTTTTTATTTTATGGGTTATATTAGTTTTTGTCCTTATTTATCATTCTGTTTCTATTAATACAGTTACATTTAACGTATTAGGAATAACTGGTAATACAAAAGAAGCAGATTTTAAACAAGGTACATTTTTAAATAATCAAATAAATAAGAGTTTAGAAAGTATTCTATCATCAATTCAAAAAGAACAAAAGGGTTTCTTAAGTGGTATTGGTTTTGCATCTATTGAAATATCATTAATGCTCAACACTATTAAAAATCCAACAAAAGAAATTGTTGATTGTGTCAAAAAAGATGAAGAAATGAAAAAGAAAATAGCTAGTGCTGAAAGTCTAGATATGGTAGAAAAAAATAAAGCTTATTATGAAATGAGTAAAGAGTGTTATATAGCAGATAGAAGCATGATTCCTAATAGAGGAAATGAAGAATTTGTTACTGTTGCTCTTGTTCTCATCGGTGCAATTGTTGGATTTGTTCTTTTAATTAATATAATTCGCAGAGCTATTTATCAGATTGGTACTATCTACATCGATGTGGTTGGTATGATTATGGTAGAGAATGAATGTTTGAGGATGAATATTAAAGAGCTTCAGGAAAAGATGGATAGAGAAACCGATCCTAAAGCTAAAAAGAAATGGCAAAGTATTATTGATAAACAATTAAAATGGAATGCTCGTTTTGAAAAATTTATCAATGATGCTAGAGGTGAGTCTACATCTTCCGCTTATGAAGCTGAAGAAGAAATTGTAACTCAGGATACACAGACAGAGCCAGAAAATACTGGTGATGACGACTATGAGATATTACTTTAAACTTTAAAATAATATAACATAATATTATAAATAAATTCATCGGTTTATCGTACAACTGACCACGACTACGATAGAATCAAAACATGAATTTACACTTAACGTTAAGGAGAAAATAATATGGAAAAGAAATCCTATATTTCCTCATTTCTTCGCGAAGATTTCGGTGTTGAAGATCTCATTGCTGGTAGAACAAGTTCAAACTCTTTCGGAATGGAAGATTTTGATGTTGTTAACAAACTCGGACTGATGAGCGCTCTCAACGATACAAATAATACTGATCCCACCAATTTTGGTGTAGAATCTGCTTTGCTTATCGGTGAAGCAAAACAGTTCAGTTTATTTGCTACACAGAAACTCGGCGAAATGAATGAAAGGTTTGCTATTTGTGCTGACATCAAAAAACAATTTGGTGTTGAAGGGCTCGATCCTCTCGCTTACGGAGCTGAAGGATTTATAGATGGAATTAAAAAAGTAGGATCTGCAATTGGTGCCGCTCTTAAAAAAATTGCTCAATCTGTTATGAATTTCATCCGCTCTGTTGGTAATGCTATTGGTTCAACACTCGCTCTTACTCAAGTTAAACTTTATGAACAAAATAAAGGTAAAAAATTTGTAGCCGGAAAAGGTGGAGAAATCAAAGCGATACCACACGAATGGAAATTTACTCAGTACTTTATGGATCTTAATAGATATTACGAGGGCGTAAATAAATCTGTTGAAGAGAGTGCCGCTGGAATAATGAGTGTGTTATCCGCTGGTCCGACAGAAGCGAGCATCAGTAAGATTGGTGTTATTAAATTAAATCTCAAGAAGGGAAGTAAAGATTTTTTTAAAAACCTTGGTAAAAAAATTGATATCGATGAAGACGAGACCCCTACACAATACGTTCGTGGCGTTATTTTTGGGAACAAAGATGCTAAACCCAAAAAGATGAAAGCGGGAGATTACCTCACAGCTATTGCTAAGGTTGATGGTATCAAGATACTTTCTCGCGAATATCTCGATTCATGCAAAATTATGGTTAAAGTTGGCCAGAATCTTGTTAGGACACTTAATAGTAATATTAAACGTGTCGATGCATCGATGAATTTGGTTGAAAAAGTTGTTGGTACCAAATCAGTAGCCGGTTCAAAAGATGGAGGTAAAGCTAACGTTAAAGCAATTAAGCTTGCACGTGAATCTTTTGCTACTCTTAATATAAACACTACTATTAGCAGTAACGCGTCTTCTACTCTTCTTATTTCTTTCTCTACATTCTTGAGATGTCGCGGTTATTGCGCTTCAGCAATTCGCGCTTATGGAAAGACTAGCAATGATAAGAAAAATGATAAGAAAAAAGAATAAAAAAAATAATATAGTAATATATTAAAAATTAACCCCACCCTTTAAATAGGGTGGGGTTATTCTTGCGAGTTTAATCTAGATCAAACTCGCCCTCTTCTGACAACGCATCAGCTTTCCCCTGGAGTTGTTTATAAAACACCTCCAGTTCCTCAATGGTGTGGCTATTGAGTTTTTCAGTAGCCACCTTATCCGCTGTATTCGGAAGTAAAGAATTAATCTTAGTTATAAGATTCCTTTTTTCTTCCTTATCAGTCGGGACCACAACAGTTACATTCCCGTTTCTAACGGGAACGACAACGCGCGAAGGCAAAGTACGCTTAACTTCAGTGTCAGCGTTTACACCTGCTAATAACGATTCTAGTAT
>DAOLQA010000041.1:5749-10208 GCA_035417885.1 bacterium | reverse complement strand
ATATGTTTCCATATAAAGCTTCTAATTAAATGTCAAAAGGGTGGTGCTCTACCAACTGAGCTAATGGCACATAAAAGCATGATAATATAAATATCATCATGCTTTTATTTTACTGGAGGTACGTACAATAACAGCCAAGATTTACTCTTGATACAAAAATAATATATATTTATTTTTTTGAACGAAATTTTTTAGTTATCAAAATCACGCTTATTTATACTTCCAATATTATTTATAAAATTCATTTTATCAATAGAATCTTTATTTATTTTCATAGCCATCTCAGTTACGGTATTATATACTAATTCCAGAATAATATCTTCTATTAATTCAGCCTTGTAAATTATTTCAAGCTTTGATCTATAAGCTTCTGACATTTCACTTAGTATTTCTTTAGTCAATTGAATGGTTATTTCATTAACCACTTTATCGTTGATTAATGGTCTGTTCTTTAAAGCTTTACTTACATAAGGTTGTAGTACTCTTCTATATGCAGTAAAACATTTTCGTTGTACGAGTTTATCTAAATCTTCCATTATCTTTTGGAAATTTATTTCTGAAGTCGAACTATTTTCATTAGCATTCTTTTTCATAAAATTAATGCCATAAAATGAAAAAAATAATTGCACTAAATTAACTAGTGCAATTATTGTAATAGCGACTGCAGAATATCTCATAAATAATAATTCTGTAGTCATTTAAATCACCTAAATTCTGAATTCCTTATAGCTTCTTCTAATCTTTCGTCTTCTTCTTTTTCATACTTTGTTTTATCATTATAAAACATATTTCCTTTAAAAAGTTCCATAGCAAAAGGATGATCCATTGTTAATTTAATTGGTGTACATTCGTAACCAAAATCAGTTCTAAACTGTAAAAATGTTTCTCCTTTATCATTGTCACTAATCCATACTTTTCCTAATTTTAGCATAGACTTAACATCTGGGGTTAAACCTTCACTCATATAATTTTCCTCCTTATAAAAAAAGAAAGGTGCTAAATATAGCACCTTTCTTTAATAGTTTATTATTTGTTATTTCCAAAAAGCTTATTAAGAATATCGTCAATAGAAGTGTCATCATCGACTCCAAAGACAATAGTTGATGTTGGATCATTTGATGCAATACATCTTGCTGGCTCTCTTGCAAAATCATCAAATGAAGTAACTTTCTTAGGCTTAGGAAAATTATTCTTCTCCTTCATATATTCGTCAAAAGTCTTTGTCTTTGTCTGCTTGGGAGAATAGTCCTTAAAGATAGTATACTTACCTCTTGCAATTTCATCAAGATAAATGAAGATCTTTTCATCTGTTGCAGCCTTAGTAAAGCGGAGATACTTTCTCTTTGCGTCATAACCAGTAAAATAAGCTTTAACCTTTAATGCTGTATCACTATCGATATAATAAGTATTAGCATCTATTTCTCCAAACTTATTACCGAAACAGCAAACTTTATTTGTATTAGCAATATAATTCTTAATAGTAACTGAAATATTTAGCTTATCAACTGCATTCTTAAAAGAGTCAAGATAAAACTTATTTGCAGCTTCCTCAAAGTTTTTCTTTTCATCTACTTTCTTAGCAATCTTGCTAATATTATTGTTGTCATACTTATTTACAAAACTACTACTATTATATTCTGTCTTAGGAACAGAATTAAGCTTTGTAAACTTAAACTTCTTGGGAATATCAGAAATATTATTAACATCGGCAGCATTCTTAATGCCAACACACATAAACTCAGCTAGAGGCATCCAGAAGTTATAATAATTCTCTACAGTAACTTTACTTCCAGGGAAATTACCATATTCTTCGACAGGAAGATTGAAAGTCTTTGTTGATGCTGTAATGATTGTCTTATCAAGCCAATCATCATCAAGATCATTTACAATGACTGTAATAACGTCACTAGTGACCTTAAGTACAGTGCAATCTGAATAAATTCTTCCATAAATTACCATAGGCTTATGGGAGAATCCTCTGAAAATATTTGCGTTGAAAGTTTCAGGCTTTTTATTCTTTGACTCTCCACAAGTGCAGTCCTTGCAAGTATGTTCACAATTCTTTGCAAAATTCTCAAGCTCATTTACAAAATCCTGAAGTTCCTTCTCGCTCATGTTATCCATATTAATCATCATAATATATTACTCCTTTATTCTAAATTAAAAGTTTCCATTAAAGTTTTAATAGTGTTATCAAATGCATCTGGAGGAAAGAATCTTTCTCCATTGTTGATCGCATATTGAATTTGTTCTGTTGCAAGAGAATCACAGTATTCATTGAAATAAATATTAGGATTCTCTTCTTGTGTTACCTTTTTACCCTTATGACCTTTCTGCCAAACAAATTCTAATGTGATGTTGGGTTCAGAATTTATTAGAAAATCTATAATCTTCCATAACTCTACATTCTTCACATCATCACCGCTGGCAGTATGCCAATTCTTCTTTTTCCAATTCTCTAAATAGAGATTTACTCCATTTATTAGATACTGAGAATCAGAGACTACTGTAATGTGATATGGCTCTTTAGACTTATAAGCTTTTAAGAACTGTAGAAAAGCTCTTATAAAGCCATATAATTCTCCCTGATTATTGGTAATATTTTCATACCAATCTTTGTATTCATGAAGAATTTTGCCGTCTTTTACAATAATAGATCCATAAGACCCATATGTCGGCTTTTTATCATCTTTAAAATTGTTATAACTGCCTCCATCGGAATAAATGGTTAATTCTTTCATACTCAGTCTCCTCTTAAACCTTTCTTTACATCATATCCAAGACGCTTAAGAACATCCCAAAGGGTTGCTCTTGAGTCCATATAATTTGGGATATAATAATCATATGGACTTTGTAAGAGATCAAATAGTTCATTCTTAAAGAACTGAATATCTCTACAATGCTCGTTAATCATTCCATCATCGCCTTCAGCGAGAATAATGGCTGTTTTAATATTACATTCAGAATCATTTCTGAACATATTAATCACATCTGCTGCACCTTCCGTTGATGCAACTATGATATTCCAAGCATTTTTGCCGTGGATCATGTTGCTCATAAGAGTTCCATAATAATTATCATTGAAGTGAGTCTTTGCAGTGAGTTTGTTATCCATATTTAATGATTCATAATCATCTGTACTCTTTAAGAATAAGTAACTATCGCAGTCTTCAATATCTCTCTGCTTTCTTGTAGTTACTTGCATGGGCTTGTGAAACACAGGTGGATTTGATGAGACAATATAGTCACCCATGTTATTTGCTGAAAGCATTTCAGCAATAAATGATTTACCTGAACAAGTAGGTCCGCATAAGACTAAAATATTTGTTATCATAAATTTCTCTCCTTATTTTGAAAAGATATCGTTATCTAATGGTAGCCATTCAAGATGTTTGCATAGTTTATGATTTCTATGCTGTAAACACTTTTTATACTTAACATCAGCAAACGATAAGTACACATTATGATTTAAACATTTAGCAACTGGATCTTTACAAATTGTATTGTAAAGTCCAATTGGTCTGTCTGAATCTTCAATTGTTAAATAATCTGGTACTTCAACTGACATTGTTTGATTTTCATCAGACAATTTTAACTTCTTATATTCTAAGTCCTTTTTACGGTTATTCTGAGAACGATTTTTTTCATCTAATTCCTTACTAGTAACACAATACTGATTAATAAGATTTTTCAAGTCATTACTTTTTAGAATCTCATCAACTAAGCATTCTGTTAGTTTTACTTTTCTTTTTTCTAATTCATAGATTAATCTTTCCTCTTCCTGAATTCGTGTTGTGATATTTGATACTTCTTCCGCTAGCGGAGTTTGTACCTCAATCACTTTTCTTTTAATCTTTTTTAAAGAATTAGATGAACGCCCCCTTTTTCTTTTTTTAGACATAATAATTCACCGCCTTTATAAAAATTAATATCATTTAGATACTATTGATATAATATAAATATATAAAGGTAGAGCTATATTTAGCTCTACCTTTATATATTTTAAATCTTTGTCAGAATCTCAAGACCATATCTAGAGTCTTTACTTAAACTAAAACCTCTGTCAAAATTACCATTATTCTTATCAATAATAAGCTTAGAAGGTTTAAGAGTTCTAAAGTAATGCTTCTGATCATCTGTAAGCAATGCAAAGATGTTAAGAACATCACCATCATAGTCAGCATTAAGATTTGTTAAGATATTATTGCTGACTGAAATAGTTAAATCATTAAAATCATCTTTAACAGCTGCTACATTAAGCATCAGAATAGATCCAATAGCAATAGATGGATTTCTATTAAGTAGAATAGCGCATCCACCATCATCTTCTCCATCTTCATTAATATAATGACTCTTCTTGATAAGTTCCTTCATATAACCATAAAGTTTCTTATCAAAATGTCTCTTACAATTCTGGATATATTCATCAGCCTGATTATAAGTGATGCCTTCAGACTTT
>DAOLQA010000041.1:0-5739 GCA_035417885.1 bacterium | reverse complement strand
TACAACCATATTAGTAAGTGGAAATCTGAAAAGCTCAAGAAATGTTAAATAAGGTAATTCTACATCATTAATCTTACCTTTAAGTCTAGGTGTCAGAACGTTTCTTGCAGAATAATTAACTCTTGTTGATGCAATAAGTTTTCTAAGAACACCTTTCTTCTCTTTCAGGAAGTTGTTAATAAGATAAAGAACTACCTGATTACAAGTATCCTGAAGTGAATAAATAATCTTATAGATACCATAAGCAGTATCATCAGCAGATAGATCATCCTCTTCAAACTTATCATTCAGTTCTTCCATACTTGAAAAAGAATGATTTTTTAAAAGCTCTTTAATATTATTTGAATACTGAATGACAAAGTTATACAGACCATTAATATCATCATATTTCAAGGTAGTCTTAGTCTGTCTTTGATTAGTTTTATTTTTATTTTTACTACCTTTAATAATCATTCCTGGTCTAAGCTTTGCTGAAATTACAGGAAATTTATCAATGAATAAAAGTCCTTTTTCATATGCATTCATTACAACTGCATATTCTGGAACTTCTTTATTTCCATATAAATCAATAATTTCCTTAAAGTGTTTAATAAATCCAGGAATACCAATATTTTGTGGATCAAAAACATCTGGATAAGTTCCATCTTTATTTGGTTTAACGAAATATGAAGTATTCTCTGAACTTGTTAAATTACCAGTTTGATCAGTTTTTGCTTCAAAAGAAAGCATCTTATTTAATGCTTTATTCTTGAAGATCTTTTTTAGTCTTTCAAAAAATAGTGGAGAAATAATTTTAAAATTATCAAATGTAATCCAACCAATTCTATCGATTGGAGTATCATCAGAATTTTCTCCAAAGATCTTTTCAGAAAATAGTCCATCATCATTAAATTTTTCTTTAGACTTACCAGATGTTATATAATCCGTAGATGTAATAACATAATTTGGGTCAAAGATGTCATCAAAATTTAAAATATTTAAATGCATAAAGTTATCCTCCTTCTACTTTTATACATTGTTATAATATATATTTTATTTGTTAACTTGGAATTTTCCAAAAAATTCAATCTTGCTGGACTAAATCTAATTCAATCTTTTCATTTAATAAATAGTGTTTTATTAACCATATATATTCTGCTGGATAGCAAGTTTTAAGATTATAATCACTTTCCCAAAAACCAAGAAGTTTAGTTTCTGGATATCTATCTATACCAATTATCTCTCTATTACGAGGATTTTCATTTATAAGCTTTATATATCTCTGTGTATCTTCATCATATCCACCAGTTATATCAATTTTAGTTTTATAATCTTCTAGCATTTTATTAATAGCTTTTTGTAAGTAAATTATATTTGAACGGCTAACTCTACAATGTGTAGGAGTAATAGAACCAACAACTGGATCATTATCTTCAGAGTTTGTTTCGACAAATACAGTATCTGTACATTCTAAAATACTTTTCCAAGTTTCTGGACCAACTTTTCCATCAACCATATTTTTATCAACATAAGAAGCATATTTAGCTTGGAACATAGAAACTGCATCTTTAGTATACTCATCAAATATTCCATTAACTTCTAATATAGGATAAATACACCTTTTTAGCCTACTTTGAAGAATCATTACATCATAACCAGTCATCATATTATCTGGAA
The DNA here is from genome assembly GCA_035417885.1 of bacterium. Lineage (GTDB taxonomy): Bacteria > Patescibacteriota > Patescibacteriia > JAGPKW01 > JAGPKW01 > JAGPKW01. Next base: position 4,083 of record DAOLQA010000041.1, on the reverse strand, counting down.
TATATTCTAGAACTCTAAATGGATTATAATTATCATCAATAATAGTGCTATTAGATATTTTTTCTTTATAAATTTTATCTCTTAAAGTTTCTAATGTATTTTTATCGGCAACACCATAATCATACTCTGGTGTAACATAATATTTCTTCTGAAAAGCGGCAACAGCTAATTCAGTTGTTTTATCATAAATTCCAGTTATATTAGAATATCTTTTTAAAATATCTAATTTATAAAGCATCTTTTGAAGCATTAAAATATCATTTCCCTTAATAGGATTTGATTTATTATATTTTATACCATAATCTCTTTCACCATAAGTAACTATTTCAATAATGCCATCTTTACTAATTCTACTTGATTCTAATTTAGAATGTTCAACCGCAGAATGTAATTCATTAACTCTAAAAAACATACCTGGATTATTATAAGTAAAAATATCTTCTTTAGGATCATCTACTATAAAATGTGGAATCATTTTAAGTTCACTATAAGTATAGAATTTATTATAATTATAATACTGAATCAAATAAGTTAATAACGATTTTAATGCTGTATAGGTTTCATTAGTAGTATCCATTGAGTCTGTTTGTTCTTCAGTTAAGATTACAAGACAGTCATTAAATAAGAAATCACCTTGATCTAATAAAGGAAGAATTCTCATTCCAGTATTTTGATCATATTGTTTATTTTCAGGTTTATTAAATTCTTCTTCATCATATTTAAAAATATCCAAATTATATGCACGAATATTATGAGGTCTTCCTTCATAAATATTTCCTTTTTTATCTATAAAATAATGATAAGCAAAATTATAGTTATTTGTATAATAACCATTTTTATATGGAGATTTTCTTTCTCCAAAGCTATTTACTTTCTCAGAGTCTATTTCAGCATTTACCATCATATCATTAAAAGTAATTAACTCAGTATGCACTGCATTAAAATAATTAAAAATATTATTTGGTAATCTAGGATCAGTTTGTTCATAATCTATATTAAAGTGTACACCATCATTTTTAGTTGAAAGAGAATTAAGTAAGTCATTTTTTATTAGTTTATTTTCAATAACTAATATCATTTTTGGTGTATTAACATAACTATCATAAACATAATCAAATGCTCTTGGAATAATTTTGGGAACATCAATTATATTTCTTTTAGATTTACTTAAATTTTGTTTATAACCTGCTGCCATAATTAAGTTCCCTCCTTCTTTTTAACTTTAATTGTTAAAATATCATTATTATTTGTAACTTTAGTTTCAAATTTAGCATTATCACCTAAATCATCAGCTATTTTTCTGATGTCATCAAGCTTACTTTGAACTACATTAGTCTCTGTAGTCTTAGGAGCATTAAATGATAAAGAAAATTCATAATTTGGAACTTTAATTTTACCATTATCATATAGCATACTTTTATCTAATTTATCATCTATTGCAACTTGATTATTTACTAACTCATGGAAAATTTCTTTTAATTCATCATTATATTTGCTTGTATCTATTGGTGTTTCATCTATAACATTAATAAAATTAATAATATTTCTTAATCTTTTATATAAATCAATATATTTAGCCATAACCCAATATGTTGATTTACAAATTTCTGCACCACTTGCATTAGATGAAAATACATTCTTTCTAGTATATCTACTTAAACTTTCATACCAGTTATCTATTTCTCTTTCAGTTCTAAGTAATGTATTTTCATCTTCATCTATTTTTTCTTTACATGCTTTATTGTATTTTTCAACTTCAATAAGCATTGACTTAATTTTTTCTTTCTTTCTAGCAATATTAGCTTCTGAAGCATCATCGCTTTTAGTATTTAATAAATCATTTTTACTAAAAGAAGCTAAAGGTCCTTCATCACTTTCAATCCATTTTATAATTTCGCTTCTTAGTTCAGGAGTTGAAGGAACTGGATATTCGAGACCATTATTTGCGACATATATTTCATAATTATATAAATCTACAAGTAATTCTCCAGAAGTCAAAGAATCTTTATAAGCTTGAATAAAATCCCACTTATTAGCTTCAGTTTCTTCTGGAGTTTTACCTGGAAAATATGTCACTAATGGTTTAAAAATATATCTTGACATATTTTAGTTACTCCTTTCTATTAAGATAAAGATGGTAAAGTTTTACTAATAGTTACATTAGGTGTTACTGACAGTATATCATTATAATTTTTTATTATATCAGTTAATGCTTTAGTTAAAGTAAAATCACCATCTAGATTATATGTGTTTACTGTATATACAATACCACTTTGAGGTGTATCAACTGAATCAATCACCATATCTAGATCAATATCTTCAGTGTCTACTGGTAAATTGAATACATGATTATTATGACTAGCAGGATCAGGATCATCTGGATTATTTGATACATATTCTTTACCATCATTATATTCATATACAACTATATTACTAGTAGTTCCTATTCTAGCAACTACTGAAACAAAAGCTCCTCCAACAACATCAACAGTATCTAATAAAATATCAGTATAATCTATTTTTGGATATTTTATCGATGGTGTTATACCATTTAAAGCAGTATTTAAACGAGTAATATAATTATTCAATTTAGTTATAAAATTATTATAAGTTCTTCCTTGTAAAGATCCATTATTTACAACTAAACCAGAATAATAGTTATGTGCCATCATATTATGATTATTAGACTCAAAACGATTATTTGCTTTATTTGTTATATATTCATTATCAAGAGAATAATCATCAACATCAAGTGGATCTGGATTGAAAATATAATAAGAATTTCTAAACAACCAAAATGGTTTATAACTAAATGTAGGTGTTGGCTCTGGATCATCTCCACCTTCTCCTTCATTTGTGACAGATTGCTCTATACCAATGTCTACAACAATAATACCAGTAAAATAGTCATAATTAAGAGAATTTTCATCATTAATATCAAAATAATAGTTTATTTTTGTTACTATCATATCTCCTGAATTATATAATGATGGAAAATAATAAAAATTATAGGAATATTGATCGCTTAAAATACCACTTATACTATCTGACTTTCTAAATAAATTATTAATGGCATTATCTTTTAAAACCATTATATTTTTAGTATTAAAATATCTTTCAGTAGAAGATGGACAATTTGTATTTTGTAAAATATAGTTATTATCATTTAAATAATATTCTAATAATGGAGATATAGTTCCAAAATAATCATTACTAGGATACATATTTATAGTATTATAACGATAAATTGGACGTTTTAAGATAGGATCAAATACTAATTGATATTCAATATTTTCATCTGGTAAATCAAAATAATTCTGCTTATCAATTATGTAATTTCCAGTCATTCGTGTGTTATTTGAATGGCTTGGTATATTATAAAAACTATCAGTTCTATGAAGATTTATATCTCCATCATAGTTATCATCTAGTACTGAAGTTATAAAATTTTCTTCAAATATATTAGACGTTTTCTCAAAAGTTAATCCAGTTTCAAGAGGCATTCTATATCCACTTGGATTATTTTCAGTTTGATAAAACTGAATGTCATCTGAAGTAAAATTAAATTTTTCAAACTTTCTACATTTAGTATTATATTTCAGATTATCTAATTCTGTTTTAATATTTTCCATATCTTTATCGATATTTCCATATAAATCATTATTTATACTTTCAATAATTCTTTCCATTTTAACTATTTTACATTCTAACTCATATAAATAAGGTATATAATCTAAAACAATTTTTTGTAATTTTAAGAAACTAAAAGTATCATCATCGTCTTCTGTTTCTTTTTCATTGCTGTTTAACTTATCAACATATAACTCTTCTAATATTTTCTTAAATTTATATTGATAGCTGTAAGTTCCGTCCATATCATATAGCTGATTAACAATTTTTTTAAGTTCTTCACTATAAGAGAAAGCTGTTTCATCTAAAACTACATTTCCATCTTCGTCTATCTCTTTTATAAAATTATTATATTGATTTATAATATATTGTAAACTTCCTAAGATATCTTTGTCTTCTAATGCATTTGTTATATCAAAATCTTTATTTTCTACATTATTTTCAGAACCATAA
>DAOLQA010000040.1:2357-10405 GCA_035417885.1 bacterium | reverse complement strand
CATAAAATATAAATTATATATTAAGAGAGACTATTAAATCCTATTTCTATAGCTTGCTTATTAGATTCTATAATCTCCTGACCCTTTTTAAAAAATATTATTTCCATATCTTCTTTTAAAGACTCAACTGTTATAAGCTTAGTAAATCTACATAAAGCACCAGCCATTGCTGTACCTGGTTTATTTAATCCAATAGTTGAATATGCTATTTTTGTTGCTGGCACTGTATATATCTGACCATTAAAATTTGTTTTTTCTTTGATCATTTCTCTTGTTTTTTCTGTATTCACTATTAAAATACCTACTCTAGTAAGCCCCTCTAATGAACTACCATCTGATAATAATGTTTCATCCATAACTATAACTATATCTGGTTCTACTATTGGTTCATGGGTTTTAATTCTTTTATTATCTATCCTGACAAAAAAACGAGTTGGGGCCCCAGATCTTTCTGGACCATATTCTGGAAATGCTTGTATAAAATTCCCCAACTTTAAAGATACCTCTGCAATAATTTGAGCTAAAGATTTCCCACCCTGGCCACCTCTTGCATGAATACGAATTCGTAACATAAATTGATCTTACTTTTTAATAAATATATTTCAATTATATCAGAAAAAAAAGAAATAAAAAATAAAATTTCATTCTATTTTTATACAACCAACTGGGCAAACATCTACAGCATTCTGAACAACTGGCTTTTGCTCTTCTGTAATCTTTAACATCCCTATATTATTATCATAGCTTGCTCCTTTTAATGTTATCTCACCCATATCTTTGAAAAACTCTGGGCATACAGAAGTGCACACACCACAATGTATACATTGATTTCTATCATGTGATAATTTTGGCATCTTTTAAAATTAAAAATTATTTTTGTTATATATATTTTAACAGATTATTCATTTTTTAAAAATAAAGCTCAACAAATAATATAGACCTATACCAAAAGCAACTGATACATTTAGAGATTCTTTTATTTCTCCCATCATTGGGATTTCTAATATTACATCACTATGCCTCAATATTTTTTTATCTATACCATCTATTTCATTACCAACTATTAATAAACATGGAAATTGTATATTTAAATTATTACTAAAAATATTTTTCACTTTTTTATTTATTTCGATAACACCCTTTGATTTACCCTTCAATTTCGTTTCTAAAGAAATAATACAATAACCATTACTTTTCAATCTTTTTATTAACCTCAATGGTTGTTTTATAGTCTCCCATTGTATGTTATTTTCCGCACCAAGCGATGTCTTTGACATTTTTGGGTGCATTGGAGTTGGAGTATATCCGCCAAAATATATTGTATCAACAGAACCACAAAATTCACTAGTCCTTATTATTGATCCTACATTATATACACTTCTTATTTTATCACAATAAACAGAAATTAGTTTCTTGCTGCCCATACACTAAAAATTTATTATCTTAGATTTAAAATTTACTTTTGTATCTTTTAAATTCCACAAAACTGGAATGCCTACTACTAATATTATTATTCCTAAAATTAAAAATAAATATTTCATATCAAAAATATTTAATAAAATACTTGATAACATTGGACCTATAACCCAAGATAATGGTGATACTAATTTATAGAAACTTATTAAATCAATATTCGATGCATCTAAATTCTTATATAAATATACTTCTCTTATAATTTCTAAAATACTGGCACCTATACGTGTCAAAAATAAAATTAGAGTAAACCAAAAAACATTTTTTACAAAAAACAATGCAATTGTTGACACCCCTAAAATTAAAGTACTTATCATTAATAATTCCTTTTCCCCTAAATATTTATCTGCTACTTTGCCTGCTGGATATTGAAATATAATAAAAGGTATTAATACTATAGACATTATGATACCTATTTTATCCCAAGTTAAATTTAAAACTTTGTTCATATATAAAGGAGTAAAAATAGTCATCCAGCAATAAAAAAAATTTAATAAAAAATTCATTATACTTATTTTCCACACTGCCTTATTCCTATGAATTTTTCTTAAATTAATTTTTGTATTCTCTTCGCGTACTATCTTTATATTTTTGAAACCTTTAACTATAAATATTAATGGGGGGATGATCATTATAGAAGATAAGAAAAAAACTGGTGAGTACCCAAAGTGTGAGACTAAAAACCCAGCCAATAAGGGGCCAAAAAGAAAAGTAAGATTTATCGTTGTCCACTGTATACCCTTAGTATTTCCTGTTGAACTATCACTGGAATATTTTTCAATATAATAATCAATAAAGATCCATGATAAAGCCATTGTTGTCTGATATACAATTAATAAAAAAACTATATAGAAAATATTATGATCAGAAAAAACTTCTAAAAACAATGAAAAAAATAATAAAACTATATCTAAAAGATAAGCTGTATAAATACCTATTTTCTTAATAATTTTACCAAAATGAAAAATTAAAAATATAGCTATTATATTTGGAATTAAATATATAATACTAACATAGTTACTGCCAATATACTCTTCTATATATGATGATAAAACATATGATAATATCGCTGAAGAAAAACTAAAAAAAGCTCCTTGCAAAAATAATGAATTCAATTTACTTTTTTTAAAATTTTCGGTTTCGCTGAGATTTTCTTTTACCATATTTTATATATTAATAAATTCAAAACCTTTGTTAGCTGTATTATAAATTAAAAATGAGGGGTATCTATTCCTACCTTCTATATCTCCAGGATTGATTAATTGTGTATTATATATTTCCTCAACTTTTCTTTTATGAGTGTGACCATAAAATATTATATTATACTTTTTAGAGCTAGCTAATAATCTTGCAAAATCTGGATAATGAGTAATTGCAATATTTATATTATCTATAGTGCATTCTCCAGCATCTTCAAATAATTTTATATTAGAATTCTCTACAATATCTTTTAACACATTATAATCATCGCTATTCCCGCAGACTGCATAAACAATAAATTTTTCTTTTTTTAAAATTTTTATAGTTTCTAAACCAATATCACCGCAATGAAAAACTATATTAATATTTCTATTATTAATTCCTACTACAGCTTTTTGAAGCCTAAATATATTATCATGTGTATCAGAAATCACTGCTATTAACATAATATAACATTTTATATATTATATCATAAAAGACATGGGATATCATGTCTTTTATGATTTTTTATTCTGTTACTCTTTCACAGTATTCTTCCGTCTCTGTATTTACATTTATCAACTCACCCTTTTTGATAAATGCCGGAACTTTTATAACTGCACCTGTTTCAAGTGTAGCATCCTTTAAAACAGTTCCAGACGCAGTATTACCTTTTTCAACTTCAATAGTATCTGCAACTTTTAAAGCAACTTTAGTTGGAAGAACTATACTTACAGTTTCTCCATCCAATTTTAAAACAGCAACCTTACTTTCTGGCTTCATAAATTTTAATTGCTTTCTACATATATCAATAGGTAATTCTTCCTGCTCAAAAGTATTTGAATCCATTAAATATACAGACGTTCCATCCTCATATAAATATTGCATAGTTCTAGTTTCCGCTTCTAAAGGTTCTACTTTATCAATAGAATTTAGTGTTAAATCTGTAACTTTTTTATTTTTTAAATTCCTAATTTTTAAAATCACTCTAGCACCACCACCTTGCCCTAATTTTCTATGAGTGTAATTTATAACAACATAAGGTTCATTGTTATAATAAAAAGTTGCTCCATTTCTGAGATCTCCAGCTAATATCATAAAATTAAAATTAAAAATTAATCAAATAATATTATTACAAATTATCTTATGTTAGTCAAATTTAATATTTTAATTCTTGCTTTATTGTTATTAATAGTTTATATTTAAAAAATATGAAAAATAAAATCACAATTTTAGCCATAGAAACAACTTGCGACGATACTGCAATTTCTATTGTTAAGTATGACAATAACAATTTTAATATAATCTCTAATTTAATATCATCACAAATAAAAGATCATAATCCATTTGGCGGAGTTGTGCCAGAATTAGCATCTAGAATACATATAAAAAATATAATACCTGTATTAGATAAGGCAGTTAATGATTTAAAACCCTACTATAGACAAAATAAAAATATATTTGAACTTTTAAAAAATAATATCGATTATATTGCTATTACTAATAAAGGAGGTGGCTTAATTGGCTCACAGATTATTGGAGTTGAAACTGCTAAAACGCTATCATTTATATTAGATAAACCTATAATATCAATAAATCATATTAGAGCTCATATACTAGCTAGCTTTTTTAACTTTAATGATGACAAAAAAAGTGGCAATATTAATTATCTAAAATTCCCTATTATTGCATTAACAGTATCTGGCGGACATACACAAATAGTATTAATAAAAAATTATTTTAATTGGGAAATTCTTGGCAAATCTATAGATGATGCAGCTGGAGAATGTTTCGATAAAGTAGCAAAATTATTGAATCTAGGATATCCTGGTGGCCCAATCATATCAAAGTTAGCAGAAAATGGTGATCCTGATTTTATTAAATTTCCTAGGCCAATGATAAACAGTAAAGATTTTAATTTTAGTTTTTCTGGATTAAAAACATCTATTTTATATTATTTTAATAATTTATCAGAAATGGATAAAAAAAATGGGAACACTATATCAAATATTTGTGCTTCAGTAGAACAAGCTATAATTGATGTCCTTTGTAAAAAAAGTATGGATGCTGTAGAACAATATGATCCTGTATATTTTATATTATCTGGAGGGGTTGCTGCTAATCAAAAACTTAGAAAAACACTACAAAATAAAATAAAAAAATATAATACTAAATTTTTAATGCCAGATATCCCATTATGTATGGATAATGCATTAATGGTAAGTATAGCTGCATATTTTAATATTCTAAATAATATCGATATAACAGATTACAAAAATATAAAATCTAGCATAGAGCGTACTATATAGATTGACTTTTTGTGAATATTATGGTAAAAATATTTTACATTTTATATAAGGAGGATAATTATGAAGAAAATTTTTTTATCGGCAATTGTTATATTTAGCCTTATATCTCTTATATCTTGTAAGAGAATAAGTATGGAAGATATAGCAATTGGTAATAAAGAAAAATTTCAAGAAAAAAGACAAGACGTGAAGAGAAATGAAGATCAAGAGCTTGTCTTAAAACAAACATTTTATGATGTACAAGATTATTTCTCTTTATTTTATACTCTCCAATTCTATGATGATAAAAAAAGTGATGAAATTTTTACTGATAATTTATATTTCAAAAGTGATGGAAATAAAATAAAAGCTATAATCTTTAAGGATGGTCTTGGTAATTTAGAAACTGGAAAAACATCTTATAATGACATTATAAACTATTTTGGGCCTCCTGATATAATAGAACAAAAAGAAACAAAAATAATATACTTAAATAAAGATGAGGCTTTGTCCTTATATTTCGATGGAGGTATATTAAAATTTATTGTATATAATGCTTTTTAATATAAAAGCCAGATCTACAAGATCTGGCTTTATTTTTAAATACTATATAAATTAATACATGCCTCCCATGTCATCCATAGCTGGTTGAGAATTATTACAACTGCATTCGTTCTTTGGTTTTTCTGTTATAGCCACTTCTGTTGTTAGGAAAATAGCAGATATTGAAGCTGCATTTTGGATAGCTGCAATTACAACTTCTGTAGGGTCAACTACTCCTGATTTTATTAAATCTTCATATTGATTTGTTAAAGCATTGTATCCATAGTTTATATTCTCGTTTTTTCTAACTTCTTCTGCGACTACAGATCCATCTACCCCTGAATTTTCAGCTATTTGTTTTATTGGTGATAACAAGGCTTTCTTTAATATATCAACACCTATTTGCTCTTCTTTATTATCTATTGCTAATTTATTAAGTGCTTCTATACTCCTTAATAAAGCAACTCCACCACCAGCTACTATACCTTTCTTTGTAGCTGCTTTTGTAGCATTTATAGCATCCTCAATCTTTAATTTAATATCTTTAGTCTCTGTTTCCGTTGCTGCTCCAACCTTAATAACAGCTACACCACCTGATAATTTTGCTATTCTCTCTTGTAATTTCTCTTTATCATAGCTGCTCTCTGTATGCTCTAACATATTCTTTAATATTTTTATCCTCTCTTCTATCTCCTTCTTAATACCCTTGCCACCTACAATTGTTGTATTATCTTTTGTTGCTATAACTTTATCAGCTTTACCTAAAACATCTAAATCAGTATTTTCTAGTTTTAAGCCTCTTTCTTCTGTAACTACCTTACCTCCAGTTAATATAGCTATATCTTCTAACATGGCTTTTCTATTATCACCATAACCAGGAGCTTTAACTACTAATACATTAAATGTACCTCTTAATTTGTTTACTACAAAAGTTGTTAAAGCTTCTCCATCACAATCTTCTGCAATAATTACTAAATCCTTTTTACCCTCATTAGCCATTTTTTCTAATAAGGGTAGAATCTCTCTTATAGCTGAAATCTTTTTGTCTGTAATTAAAATATCAACATTACTATATTCTGCTGTCATTTTTTCAGCATTTGTTGACATATAAGCAGATACATAGCCTTTATCAAACTGCATGCCTTCTACAACTTCTTTATATATTCCAAATGATTGAGATTCTTCTACTGTTACCACGCCATCTTTAGAAACAGCTTCAATTGCATCTGCGATTATTTCACCTATTTCTTGATCATTAGCAGATATTGAAGCAACTTGTGCTATTTCCTCTTTTGTTTTTATTTCTTTACTTATTTTATTTAAATATGAAACAACCTCATCTACACCTTTTTCTATGCCTCTCTTAATTAATATAGGAGATGATCCAGCAGCTACATTTTTCATGCCTTCTGATATGATAGATTGAACTAAAACAGTCGCTGTTGTTGTTCCATCGCCTGCTACATCATTTTGTTTAGAAGCAACTTCTTTTATTAATTCTGCACCTAAATTCTCAAATCTATCTTCTAGCTCTATTTCTTTAGCAATTGATACACCATCATTAATAATTTGAGGTGCTCCATATCCTTTATCAATAGCCACATTTTTGCCTCTTGGGCCAAGAGTTATTTTTACTGCATCAGCTAATTGATCAACCCCTTTTTTAAGTTTAGCTCTTGCTTCTTCATTAAAAATTAATTGCTTTGCCATATTTTTTATATTAAAAATTAGTTAATAAATTATTCTATTATAGCTAGAACATCACTTTCTCTCATTACTAGATATTCCTCATCATCAATTTTAATCTCATTTGGAGAATATCTATTAAATAATATCTTATCGCCGACTTTTACTGACATTTCTACTATTTTTCCATTATTATCTTTTTTCCCTGGGCCTATAGCTATTACTTCACCTTGTTGAGGTTTTTCTTTATTTATTGTATCAGGTAAAACTATTCCTGATTTTGTAACCTCTTCTTCCTTTAATTGTTTAACAATTATATTATCATACAAAGGTTTTAGAGTCATATTAGTTTAGTTAATTATTAGATTTAGCACTTTAATCTATTGAGTGCTAATTTATTTTATTATTATATTAAAAATGTGTCAAGATATTAAAAAGGCCAAGTATAATTACCTGGCCATAATGTTTTATAACTTCTTATATAAATCAAAATTTCTCCATGCCTTTAGTTCTATATATTGTTCAAAATCTTTACATTCTATAATCTTACCCTGTTGTGCCATTGCTTGAAAAAGTTTATTTTTTGGTGTTTGTTTCATTACTGTTTTTATAAATTCAACTTTTTTGTCATCTAAAGTTTTCGCATTAAAAAAATCTCTGAATAATTTATCAACTTTAAATGTTAATAATAAATCTTGATCTTCTGTTTTAGCATAGTTTTTAAATATTGCATATATTTCAAAACCTCTTTTACCTTTTATTCTTTTAATGCAATAGCCACAAAAAGTAATATACAAAACTATAACATCTAACCACATAAAATCCTCCTTAAAAAGTTTTATAAATTATAACATAAAAATATAAATATACAAATAAAAA
>DAOLQA010000040.1:0-2257 GCA_035417885.1 bacterium | reverse complement strand
ACTCCCATTTTCTTGCACAAAATAGCCAACAATTTTGACTAGATTGATCATAAGAACCTCCTTATAAGAATATAATCTATATTATAACACAAAATTATATAATTTGCAACTCTCTTTTATTATCTCCTAGTATTTTTATATTTATATTTATTTCATTATTAATATATTTTTTGATATTTTCTGACCATTCTATAAATACTACTACATCTTTATTATGAAAAAACTCTAGAATACCAAAATCAAATACTTCATATTCATTTTTGATTCTATATGCATCAATATGTATTATTTTTTTAATTCCATTTTTATTACAATTATATATATTAGCTATTGTAAATGTTGGAGATATAATTTCATCTTGTTTTATATTAAAAAATTTAGCAACACCTTTCATAAACGTTGTTTTCCCAGCACCAAGATCCCCATTTAAACATATTATTTCTCCACCTTTTAAACTCTTACAAAATTTATATGCAAAATTTATTGTTTCTGCATCACTGTTTGATATCATTCTTTTTTAATTATATCTCTAATTATATTTTGATCTATACCACCTATTAGATATAGGGTTAAAAAATATACAACAATAGCCATTGGTAATATTAGTAAAATACTTTGATGGAAAAAATTTTTAAAAAAATATATAAATATACCCATTGCTAAAGAAGAAAATATAACTTTTGGTAAATTTTTAAGTGATGGCGATTGCTTAGTATGCTTTTTTGTTAGTATAAAAGCAGAGATCAAAACAAATCCTTCTATAATTATTTTTAAATATGGTATCGCATGATAAGAAAATTTTGGTATAAAAATACCATATAATATCAAAGCTAAAATAGCTGCTATAAAATAAATCAGAGTCATTTTTTTTTGCTCATTTACTGCAATAACTGTATTAGTATATAAAGCACTCATTGTTATAATCCCCATTACTACACACAATACAGCAAGTACAGGACCAGAATCTGCAAAACTATTACCTGCAAGAAGAGTCATAATATTATCAGATAATAAAAATCCACCTACTATAATAGGTATAATTATAATTAAAAAGAAATCAAATGTTTTTTGGACTATTCTATTAAATCTATCTAGATCATTATTTTTATAATCAGAATCTAATATTGGTAGAATTAAATTAACAAATAAAGATGGAATTGATATATAAATTTCTAATACTTTATATGCTGCACTAAATATTCCCACATCTTCATTTGATTTTAATATTGTTAATAGAAATGTATCTGCTCTAAAATATACAAGATTAAATATTATAGACAGAGCAAAGGGCCAACAATTTTTTAGAACTTCTTTAAAAAATGGCCAGTCAACGATTAGGTATATTTTTATATATTTTTTTGCCCCAAAATATACTATTAGAACATTAACAATCGTAATGATAATATTAGCAATCATTATTTCTATTAGACCAAGACCTGATTTATAAATTACAAAAACTAATATTAAATAAATTAATCTAGAAATGCATTCGCCTAATATTATTGGGGTAGTATTTAATTTCTTTTGTAATACAACTGATAAAATCTGTGGGATGCTAGATATTAAATATGAAAGAGAAAGTATAAATATGCTTTGTTTTACTATTGGCTCATAATTTAATAACAAAGAAAAAAATGGAACTATTAAAAAAATTAAATTTAATAATAATCTTAAAGTTAATATTCTATTAACTATTAATTCTGTTTGCTCATCATTTTCATGAGATATATATTTTAATGTAACATTATATAAACCAAAATCTAAAATTACCCCAAATATTTGAAAAAATGTAAAAACTTTTGTATACATACCATAACCACCTACACCAAGATATCTTGTAATTATACCAACTGTTACAACACCAAAAAAAATAGATAATACTCTACCTATAACTTGGATAATTGTATTGTATGCTATTTTTTTAGTTAATGTCATAAGCCACCTAAAAACAAATATAATAATATTTTCTCATAACTAGTAAACATTAACAAGGCATCCATCAAAAACCTTGCTAAAATTTTATATTTTGTTATAATTAGTTTTGTGCTATTAATTAGCATGGGTAGGTGGCGGAGTGGTCAATCGCAACAGACTGTAAATCTGTCGGCCTATGGCCTACGGGGGTTCAAATCCCTCCCTGCCCACCATAAAATAAAATGACCCTAATTAGGATCATTTTATTTTATCTCTGTCTTATATTTAATATTGTTTTACCTCTTGCTCTTGAATGTTTTTTCCTAGCTAATTTTTTCTTTTT
>DAOLQA010000039.1:0-10637 GCA_035417885.1 bacterium | reverse complement strand
TATAGTGCGATTTACTATTATACAAATATAAACTTTTTACTTCATTAACAAAAACTCTTTTAAATGATATAATATTATCATCTATAGAAAATTTATATAAACCAAAATTAAATGAATCTATTTCGTCACATAATAAAGGTATATTTGTTTTATAATTGGTTATTAAATCGTCTGTTATAATCGGTAATGTATTAAATTCTACCGTAGATAAAGTTGTTAAATCTATTTCTTTTCCTACCACTGAACCGTTATTAATACTGTAACCTAGTTTGTTTTTAGATAAATAAATAAATTCTGGTAATGAGGAGGTCTCTGTGTTATAATTAAATTTGTATAAAAATTTTAATTCCGATCTATCATCAAAAGAATCTTCGGACGACAATATATCGACTACAATGTTAGATATTTTTTCTTTTTTAACATAATAAAAACTAGTCGACCCGCATCTAGATAACTCAACAGATATATCGATTTTTATAAGTTGGCCTAAATTATTTACACACATATATATGAAGTGAATGATATTGTTGACATTATCGAATAATTTAAATTTCTCCAGTATTTTTACAATACCATGTGTCGCCACGTCGAAAGTAAATAGTGGTGACACTATTGAATCTTTACATACATTATTATTAGTTGGAACTGCTATTTTTATAACAAATTTTTTATTTATAATATCGTAAAAACTAATAAGACATGCTTCGTTCCAATAGATAAAGCCGGACAACCTTAAGATGTCATCATATTCATATATAATAGATTTTGAAAACGTTTTATTAATTAATATATTTTTATTTATAATCATTGCATATTTCATATATCCTCCGAAGTCGGTATTTATTTTTAAAGTTTCTATATTAATTCGTTATTTTAATATATTCACAAAAAAATAACCGAGGATATACCTCGGTTACAATTATTTTTCTAATTTATCTAGTAGCGGATTTTTCATTTCAAGACTAAAAAACATTTTTTCAGCATCTGTTTTTTCTATTTTAATACTTATAAATTCAACTTCTATTTTTTCACAAACATTTTTTAATAATTTACTAACAGAAGAAACACAAAATTTATAATCTTTATCCAATTTTAATACATCTACTTTTAAAAAAGAAAATGATATAGTCCATATAGATGCTCTCCATATCAAATCTAAAGGTGCCTCTGATATAACTTTAACTATTTTTGCTATACATTGCTCTTCATATTTATCAATAAATGCTGATAAGTTAAAAATGTAGTTTTCCTGCAGTTCTTTTATTTTTTCCATGTCTATACACGTTATTAAAGGTTTATATTCTTTTTTACTCATATTTCCTCCAAAAAAAGGATTAATGAAAGAGCTCAACTTCATTAATCCTTTTATCCCAATTACTTAGCTATTTTGTATTCCGGCAGCATCATATTTGATTCAAATATTGGTGCATAATCTTTATCAAGAGAAATACCCATACCCATTGCATTTGAGTATGTCATTGCAAACATAACCTCAGCGTACTTCTCGATAATAGACTTATCATCTGCTTTTCCGACAAACGTTTCTAATTTAGGTTCGTCGATCAACGGATCATAGTCATCATTTTCACCACCTGTTAAATCCAGGTCGGCGTATTTGCCAGAACTCATTTGTTCAGGTTCAATTTTTAAAATTGAAGCTTCAGAAATGGAACTCAAGTATTGTTGGAACTCTCCGAAACGTGGATCTCTTTCTGTGCCAATCGACGTATTAATACCATCTAGAAGGGTAATCAATTCGTCACTCATGACATCTTCCACATCAGGTTGAATTCCTCCGCGATCGCGAAGATAAATTTCTTCCATAGTGCACTCCTTATATTTTTGCTTAAGCTATTTATAATATTTAATTATAAAGGGTTTTAGATTTTTCATTCTTATATAAAAGTTGTTTAATATATAAATTTTTATGCTATTGCTTCTTTTATTTCATCAGTAGAAAATTCTGTTTTATATTTATCTATCGCTATAGTTTTTGTTAGATCAAAGAAGTTCATATTACTATATTTATCTAATAAGCTTTTTCTAGCAGAACGTTTTTCAGATAATTCAATATTTTTAGTTTCATCATCTTTCTTAGATAACCCTCTCATTCTTTTATATAATAATAAATTATTATTATCATAAGTAATTGCTTTAAGATTATTAAATTTAGTTTCTGTAATATCTGAATCTATCACTATTCTCACTTTATCAGACGTTTTAAATAATTTTTCTATATCTTCAAATACCTTATCTTCATGTATATCTTTAGCATTGAACGTATTTAATTTAGGAGCATTTTTATTCTCAATAAATGTTTCTTTAATGATTTTTCTTTTAATTTCATCATATTCAATCATTAACACTCCTTTCGGCTCTTCTTCGCCAAATGAATCTCTAGAAAACGAGCCGACGTATTGACAATTCTTTTTTCTCATTCTTACATGAATATGACCAAATATAACAGAACCATAAACATTGTTTTCGAAATCTGATGGATCAAATACTATATGATTAGTTTTATTTGATTCAGTAGCGTAACCACCTGCAAAAGTAAACATACCGTGACCAAAAACAAAATCATAAAATTTATCTTTATTATATATAGTATTTTTATAATATTCATTTTTATCGTGCTCATACTCTTCTGGTATTATTAAAAACTTAGAATTATTATAAAATATTTCTTCTGTCGTATTAACTATTTTAACATTAGGTGAGGATAAATAATTAAATGAAGAAATTTGATTATAATCATGAGATATAGTACCCTTTAATATGATTAATAATTTATTTAGTTTATTTGCTCTAATTGCTAAGTTATTAATAAATAAATTAGCATATTCATTAAACTCACTATTGACAAATATCCTTTTATCATATAAATCACCACATATAACGATTACATCTATATCTTCTTCATCTATAGTTTTTATTATTAATAGCATTTCATTTTCATAATATTTTTTTATATTTTGTCTACGTCCAATATGTAGATCGGCTATACATAATATCTTCATATTTATATTTTCTTCCTTTAATAAAATATAATACAAAAAGGTAGTGCGATAAAGCACTACCTTTCATATAATAATATATTATTCAAATTTTCTTTCATCATGCGCCTTAGAACACAAATTCTGTGCTGATTTTGTTGTATTAAGTACTTCATTATTCTTTTTTTCTATATTATTTCTGTATTGCTCTAATAATTCTTTATTATTAAATGTAATTGTTTTACCATCGGATATCACTGATAATCTAACAGATTCAGCTTTAATGTTAATATGCGGAGCACCGACACCTTTTAATGATTCCGGGTTGTCCAAACTATCAACTTCATAAGTTACATGTTTTTCTTTAAACTCTTTTTGTAGATCCTCTATCTTAGGCATTTTTGAAAAATGCCAATTTTCCATTTCTTCAAATAGAATTTTTTCTTTTTCTGCATTAGAAAGTTTAGAAAAATTTTCACTTCTACCCATTAATCTATTTTGTAATTCCTGGAGGTCCTCTAATTTAGGGGGTTCCCCTAATCTATTAGCCATCATAATAGATGCTGATAATTTTTCTGTTTCTTTTTTACTTTTATCGTTATTAACAATTGTATTATTATTATGCGTACCGTCGTCTATAATTAAGTCGACTGATTGGAACTCGATATTTTGCTCACTCATTGTGTTAGCTCCTCTTTATTTAATATATCTCGGATTTACTAATTTAACAAATCCGTCTACGTTTCTCATATTCATTTTAAGTTCACCTGGTAGATTAGCGATAGTGAAATTTAAAACGATATCCTTATTCTCTTCATATTCATATGATATTTCGATTGAAAAATTTAAAAATTTACTAATTTTAGTAGACAACTCCATAACAACATTCTCCGGTTTTTCCGAATAAGGAATATTGTATAGGGTTCTGTACCCACCCATATCGGGGAAAATAGAATTTTTATTTTCTTCATATTCTAAATAATTTAATAAAGTCATCACCTTATTATTAAAATTATAAGGTGATGAATCGTATATTTTTGTAAACCCGCCAACGGGTGAAATTTTAGGTATTATATCAACTAACTTTTCCATATTTATAACCTCATCTAAAAATATGTTTTTTGATGTATAAAAAATAAAAAAAAATACGCTACGTGGGGTATAAGGATTTTGTATCCTCATCCATAATCCACGTAGCGTATGCAGGTATGATTTTAAATCAATTCAAGTTCAATTGATCCTGCTTCTGTAATAATTGTATTGAAGCAATTCACATTGCTTCATTGCGTTTATTGATCACTTACATCAAAAGGGACGCAATGCTCATGAGTGCTCATCTCGAAGCGATCGAGACTTCTTTCTGTGTTTTATGGTCCAGTCCCATGAGCGACGAAGACACCCTTTTTGAGATTGAGCTTAAACTCAATGAAACCCTCAAAAAGGACTAAGTATTATTTATTATAGGGGTGTTGCAATATAAATAATACTTATAATGTATAAATGTGAGTCTCACAACTCTAAATAAATTAGAACAAGTTCCCCAACCCGTTCTAATTTAAGTGACGCGTTGATCATCTTCTTGCTCTCGACAATCTTTAGTTTACAATCGTATTCGCGTTAAACGATAAAACTACTAAAATAAACTTTGTTTCATAAGCTTATTCGTTCATCAACTACCATATAATATATAACTGAAAATATGGTTTAATACACATTAAGATGTCTATCTATTTATAAAGTTTATAATAAATAAAAAAATAGTACCCACCGATTAAGGTGGGTACTACGACTTTGGTTCATTTTATCCTTTTTAAAACAAACCAAAGGATTATATTAGAAATAATTTCTTTAATCATTTTAAATCTCCTTATTATATCCTATATCACAATATAATATGTCGATATAAAGTGCTTTTTAATACTATAATAATCCAGAAGATCCAAATCCATTAATATTTCTTTTTGTTTTTCTTCTTTTACCGAATTTATCTATAGTGTCTACTCTAACCATCTTATCGCGTCCAGGTATAAAATATAGTTTTGAAAATACACCCTGTGCTACTCTTTGTCCTTTTTTAATCTCGATGTCAGTATTAGATGTATTAATTACATTTATTCTTATATAACCACGATAATCGGGATCAATCGTACCTAACACTGTTAAACCACCGGTTTCATTTGTAAATCCAGACCTGGGTCGAATTTGCAATTCTACCCCTTTCGGTAAACAAAAACATAATCCAGTTGTTAATAAAAATCTTTCACCGGGTTTGATTATACAATCAGACAATGATGAAATATCAAAACCAGCAGCTTCATCATATTTAAATGATTGCTGCAAATGGCCGTTAGTTTCATAACACGACTGGTATTTAATTCTTATTCCGATTTTGCTTTTTATAAATATAATTCCGATGATTAAATATAGAAATACAACTAATATGAAAGATATTTTGTCCATTTGTATTTACTCCTTTATATTTGAATATTTTTCATCAATCAGTACAACTACCCCGCCGTCAACAGTTCCAGGGGGTGTAAAATTTTCAGCCTCAAAAATGATGTTATTTTCGAGTTTTTTACTGAAAAACTCTTTATTTTTATTGATTTCAAGCATAATATTTTTTAACTTTTGCTTTTTAGCTTTATTACCGTCATATTCAATAATTACATCTGCACCTATTGCGTTCGATGTGCATATGCTATTATCATATTCTGTAATAATATATTTTAAAACTTTATCTAATAATTCGTCTCGGCTAGAGTCTTTTATAAATTTAATATTGATTACTATATATTTTTTATTATTAATCGAAGATAAAACTGACATATAATTTTGATTTATGAATTTTTCATAATGTTTAGTATAATAGTTTTTAAATTCTTTAAAGCATCGATCTAATTTATTATTGTCATTAATATTAAATTCTTTACTTCGACAAATAAATTTTGTTTGTCCTAGATCGATATTAGATATTTCATCATTAAATACCGGATCTTTGTATAATTCTTTTGGTAAATATTCACGATTAATAACTAAATCAAATCTTACTATACCAGATGTTGAATCCCACATTTTAGATAAAAATGTATCTTCTTTTAATAACTTTTTATCAGATATAAACTCTAATTTAGGCATTGTAAAACCTCTTATAGTTTTTACTCTATCTGGTATAATTACATATCTAGTTCCTTCTTTGTGTTCTGAATCAATATACTCATTTTTTAATATATCAATTAATTTAATAAAATCATCATAGTTTTTATCGCATATTTTAATATAATTATGAGTACTATTTTTTCGTACACTCTCTTCCTTTAACACTTCCATTTCTTTATCAATAGCTAATATTTTAGGATGTGTTACTTGATCATCTGCTTTTATTTCTATAATAAGATCATAGGCCTTTATATAATAATCGGGTAAATAAAAATGCTCTTTACCTTCATAAATATATTTAAAATTAAATAGACACTCAGAAACAAAAGAAGAATCCATATCTAAATATAAATCACAAAATTTAAGAAAATCCATTTCATACGATGATACATATGCTATTTTACCACCATCTTGAAATTTATATTCTCCGGAGTTTTTCTTTTTCTTAGCCATTTCTCTTTGTACTTCTGGATCAGATATTGTATGATCTTTATTATGTTTATTTTTATAATTCTCAAGAAATAATTGTCTAGCACGTTCTCTACATGATGGGTCATCACATAGAGTGGAATATCTTCCGGTTTTTTCTTTCCAAACACATTCTCTAGTTTTACATATTTGACACATATGATCGCCGGGGTGCTTAATATCATATACATATTTTTTTGCAGATGTATTATTAGGCAATTCGTATTCATGTTCAGCATCTATGTGTAAATATAACAAATTAGGGTTTCTAAATTTTAATGAACAAAATGGACATTTATATGAATTTTTAACAGCATTATTTGATAAAGAATTAAATAATAATATCATTTTTATCTCCTTTTTTATATATTGATGTTTCGGAAATATAATAAATTAGATAGAGGTTTTACCCTCTATCTAATTATAAAATTAAATCTTTTCTTCTCTTATTATATTATTTGAATCGCTTGTATATTGAATAGAATCGACATTGGCATTATCACCATAAGCTAAATTTATTAAATCATTTTGAATATAGTTTGTGTCTAGCGTACAATTTAATGGTATTTGAACACCAAATTGGTAATCCGTTAAACCTAATGAATTGTATTCATCAAAACCACTATAATAAACCGAACCAGATTCACCTAGAGCAAAAAACCCACCATTTGGTGATACGTATCCGTCTACTATCGGCTCTGGAAAATCTATCTCAATTCCATATCTTTCCAAAGGTTCGTTTGGAACACGTATACCCGAAGATACAAATCCAGTTTTTCCTACTTTTCCAGATGAAATGTAATATAGACGAGTAGTATTAAAAGCTTTCGATACGAATAATTTATCTATTTGTGGAAGAGTATCTGGGCCATTAGTTGGGGAATACACTCTTTCTGTTGCTACTGCTTCTTGATTTATAGCCGAAAAACCATTATAATGATCTACATTCAAACCGCTATAGTATACCCGTTTTTTGATCGGTGAAAATCTGATTATAGTGCTATAAAAATAATGAATAATATTATTTGCTAATCCACTTCTAATAAAAATGAATGGTTGATTCTCCAATTTAGTTCCTATACCGAACTGACCATATGTATTCCATCCTCGAGCATACATACTATTCCCTGTTGTTATATATACAACACTCATTGGACCAAAAAACACATCTTTAACATTATTATTTAAAACACCACCTTCTGTAAATTTAACAAAATTAGATGTAACGCCACCTGTAACAAATAACGATATCCCAGATGATCCGGCAATATACATCTCATTACTATTTGATATTAATATGGTATAAGCTCCATTATTTTCGCTTCTTATTATTTTTTTAATACCATTAGAAAAAGGTAAATTGATTTTAATTAGAGTGTTCCGCAAACTTGTACCCGACCCGAGCTGTCCCTTGTTGCCGGTACCACAAGCGTACAATTCGTTATTTGTTGTTATTATAAATGTAGACATATTTAATGAATACACCCTATCAACTATTCCGTTTAGATAAGAATATCCACTTAATGAATCTATATATGTCCAAGATGATATGTTGCCATTATACCCTAGTGTAACCCCCAATATATATTCATCATTACGTCCACATATAATTAATCGATTATCGGTCGTTACAATAAATGTAGAATATCCGTTGGAGTTGTATGCAAAATGTACATCTCTAATATCAATACTTGTCGGTTCTAATAAAGTTGTATTAAATGTGTTGCCACCAACTATATTAACATCTGTTCCGTATCTATATACTACACCACCTTTCTTTATAATAAAATTGCCGTTATCCGATACAAATATTTTTTCCGTTGAAGTATTATTAATGGTCAGCGGTGTTATTACCCCATTGACAGATATTTTTAACATCTCTATACTATTTATACCCAACACATACACTACATTATTATTATCTATAAAATGTCTATTTCCTATTTTTTTTATTTTTTTATCTATACGTATTTTAGTGTAGTTTACATTTGATACATCAGATAATCTCATAATCTTTTGATTTAATATATTTGTATATATCGTATCTAGTTCATTTAAAACAATAATATTGCCTTCGACATTAGAATTAAATTTTATATCGAAATTATCTATTATTGATTTATTTTTAGTTTCCTCTATAGTTTCATCAAAACTAGATTTGACTTCGTATATTTCAGTATCTATACTATTTTTACCTTTATTAATAAACGGAAAAATAGGTTCATTAGTATTAGGATCTCGTTTATAATTATATCCTTTACCGGTAGTCTGTATAACGTCGATATTACCTTTTTTATAAGCTATTAAATCAATTATATCATTACCTTTTGTTAAAGCTTTTACTTTATTATACTTTTGCTGATCTATTTTAAATACTTCATATATACCTTGTTCAGTATCACCTATAGAATTTCTAACCTCTTTAACTAACCAGTTTACACCAGTCTCCATCGATTCAATACCAAAATCTTCTGATACATATGATTTATCTATTTTTTTATAATAATCATATTTATATATCATTGATGATATAGCTTCTGGAGATAGTGTTGTAGATTCTAATAATAAATTTAATATATTATTAATTAATGTATTACCTAATAATAATAATGAATCTAATGAATTTTTATGTATCTGTTTTAATTTTGGTATAATCACTTCATTCTTATAATTAATAGAATTAGGATCTTCAGAGTTATCTAATAAATAATCTATATCATATTCTTCATCGCCATTTATTTTAACTTTATTTATATTAGCATTTACAAAATTTAATCGTTCAGTAATATAAACATTTAATTCATCGGCTTTAGTTAATAAAGAATCAAATTTATCGTTAGCTAACTCAACATAGTTCATTAAATTTTTGTATTCTTTGGAATGATTATCACCGACTTCTAAAATAGCACCTTTTAAAGCCTCTAATTCAGATTTTAAAATAAATAATTTTTTACTATTCTCTTCTCTAACTATGGGTGACGAGGTTCTATATGACGTATCTTTACTAGGCATCGTTCTGTTTATTTTATCTATAAAATCTTTCGTATTCATTAAGATCTCCTTATATATTTATCATTATATTTCATTTTATATTAATACGTTTAAAATAAAAGACCCTCCTAATTAAAGGAGGGTCTAATGTACTATTTTTCTATTATTTCGACGTATTCTCCTACTAAATCGTTTTCACCATTTACATTTGCTATAACTTCTGAAAGTTCAACCTCAAATGGTAAGATACTTAATTTAATAGTAAATTTACACCGATCATCCAATGATATATCCAAATCTTCTAATAATCGTTTTATTTTTGAATACTTACGTTTATTATATATAATAGATTTATCATTTTTAATGTCACCAAGTGTATACTTAGTTTTGTTTTCATCATCTGTTTCATATATCATTTGGTGTGAAATAACCTCTTTAGTTTCATCAAATCCATTAGAACCTAAGAAAGAACTAATAAAATTAAATGGGGAATCTAAAATAGTGTATATTTTATCACCACAATATGAGCCAGATTTTGGAATCTCTTTATTTATATAATTGAATCTTGTATATACTCCCGGTATATTATCTATTGAAGATACTTTAACAAATTCATTATTTAAAATAATTAAATCATTAAATTCATTATTTAAATCTACAACCATATTATTTGATATAGAATTGTCAATTAAAATCGGATTGGTATTGGCATAATCTGTATTAATAGAAACATCAATAGAAATTAATTTTTTATCATAAGTTAATAAATAAAAAACCTCTTTATCTAAATCGTGTTCTTCGTCTCTAAAGAATGTGCAAAATCCTTTTTTAATAATATATCCTATATTTTTATCTGTATCAGCTGGTATACTATTATAAGTGTGGGTCATTTCATAGTTATAAAAGAATTTTACATATTTATCTTTAGTAAAGACTAATGTAACTTTTTCACCGAATACAACAGTTTCCACATTATTAGATATTTTTTGTGGAGTTAATATATATTCTAAATTATGAATATTT
>DAOLQA010000038.1:0-10971 GCA_035417885.1 bacterium | reverse complement strand
AATTAAACCACATGCTCCACCGCTTGTGCGGGTCCCCGTCAATTCCTTTGAGTTTTAACCTTGCGGTCGTACTCCCCAGGTAGAGTGCTTAAGGCGTTAGCTTGAATATAACAGCACTGAAAGGGTCGATACTTCCAATGCTTAGCACTCATCGTTTAGGGCGTGGACTACACGGGTATCTAATCCGTATCGCTCCCCACGCTTTCGTCTCTCAATGTCAGGAACGTTTTAGTAAGCTGTTTTCACTTTTGGTGTTCTTCCCGATATTAACGCTTATTACAACTACACCGGGAATTCCACTTACTTCCCCCGTCCTCTAGTTATGACAGTATTAAATGCAAGTTTTTAGTTAAGCTAAAAGATTTTACATTTAACTTTTCAAACCATCTACAGACGTTTTACACCCAGTAAATCCGGATAACGCTCGGGGCCTTCGTATTACCGCTGCTGCTGGCACGAAGTTAGCAGCCCCTTATTCATTAAGTAACATCAAAAATTTTTCCTTAATAAAAGAACTTTACACCCCGAAGGGCTTCATCATTCACGCGGCGTCGCTCCATCACACTTTCGTGCATTGTGGAATATTCTTAACTGCAGCCACCCGTAGGTGTCTGGGCAGTGTCTCAGTCCCAATGGGGCAGGTCATGCTCTCACACCTGCTACCCGTCGTTGCCTTGGTGGGCTATTATCTCACCAACAAGCTGATAGGCCTTAGGCCCCTCTCTTAGCGATAAATCTTTACTAGACTTTCATATGAAAATCCAGACCATCGTGTATTATCTAATTTTTCAAGAAGTTATTCACGACTAAGAGGTAGGTTACCAAAGTATTACTCTCCCGTTTGCCACGCACCATAACGTGCGTTCGACTTGCATGCCTTAGACACGCCGCCAGCGTTCATCCTGAGCTAGGATCAAACTCTTATAATAATTTGATATTTTTATAAAATATCTAAAAATGAATTAACGGTTAATTCATGTTTCCTTCCATTTATTAAATTATAAACATACTTCCATTTTTAGCAATGAATACATTATATATATAACAAAAATTTTAGTCAAGAGCCTAAAATGAACATAAATTATATATCTAAATTAGCAGCACTTGTAGCATGAGTTTCTATAAATACTTTTCTCGGATTAACATCAACACCCATAAGCATATCAAAAACATCATTAGCTTTTTCAGCGTCTTCTATTTCTACTCTTTTTAATATTCTTGTTTTTGGATTCATTGTTGTTTCCCAAAGTTGCTCTGGATTCATTTCTCCAAGACCTTTATATCTTTGCACATCATATTTTATATTTTCTTTTTCTAACTTCTCTGTTTCTTTCAATAATTCTTCATCAGAATATAAATATTTTATTTCTTTTTGATAAGACAATTTATATAATGGTGGTTGAGCTAAAAATACATGTCCTTGTTCTAATAAAGGTCTGAAATATCTAAAAAAGAAAGTTAAAAGTAAAGTATTAATATGAGCACCATCAACATCTGCATCAGTCATGCATATTATTTTCCCATATCTTAATTTTGAAATATCAAAATTATCACCAACATTAGTTCCTATTGCTATAATCAAAGGTAATAATTTTTCTGATTTTAAAATTTTATCTATTCTAGTTTTTTCAACATTCATCATCTTCCCCCACATAGGTAAAATTGCTTGGAATTTTCTATCTCTCCCCTGTTTTGCAGAACCTCCAGCAGAATCACCTTCTACTATAAATAACTCTGTTTCTTCTACTGATCTTGATGAACAATCAGCAAGTTTTCCAGGTAATGTAAACCCATCCATTGCACTTTTCCTTAATACAGTATCTCTAGCACTCCTTGCAGCATTCCTAGCTTCAGCTGATAGCATACATTTTTTTATTATATTTTCAGCGTCTTTTGGATTTTCCTCAAGAAATATTGAAAAAGCATCTTTAAAAAGCCCTTCGACAATACCTTTTACTTCAATATTACCTAGTTTTGCTTTTGTTTGACCTTCAAACTGTGGCTCTGGGACTTTTACAGAGATAACAGCAGTTAATCCTTCTTTAACATCATCACCAGTTAAATTTTCATCTTTTTCTTTTAAATACCCCTTACCTCTCGCATAATTATTTATACATTTAGTTAATGCTATTCTAAAACCTATAACATGCATACCACCTTCTAAGTTATAAATATTATTAGCAAAAGCTAAAACATTTTCATCATAATCTTCTGTATATTGTAAAGCAACTTCAACATTCACATTATCTTGTTCTTTTTCAAAATAAAAAATATGCTCCTGAACATGCTTTTCATTTCGATTTAAATATCTTACATATGATTTTATACCTCCATCAAAATAAAATTCATATGTTAATTTATTATCTTCATTTCTAAAATCATTAATTATAATTCTTACTTGTTTTGTAAGATATGCTTGCTGCCTTAAATGAGATAATATTCTTCTTAAAGAATATTCTGTCGTTGTAAATATTGTATTATCAGCTTTAAATGATATTTTGGTCCCAATTTTATTAGTTTTACCAACAACTTTTACTTCGCCTTGTGGTATACCTATTCTATATCTTTGTTCATATATATTTCCGTCTCTATATACCTGAGCTACAAAATCACTAGATAAAGCATTTACAACAGAT
This sequence comes from bacterium, assembly GCA_035417885.1. Taxonomy (GTDB): domain Bacteria; phylum Patescibacteriota; class Patescibacteriia; order JAGPKW01; family JAGPKW01; genus JAGPKW01. The sequence continues at coordinate 8,335 of DAOLQA010000038.1, read as the reverse complement.
GCTCCGACTCCATGTAAGCCACCTGCTACTTTATAACCTTTATTCCTCTCAAACTTCCCACCAGCATGTAATATTGTCAATACTGTTTCAAGCGCACTTTTACCAGTTTTTTCATGCTTTTCTACTGGTATACCTCTACCATTATCCTCAACAGATACAAATCCATCTTTATATAAAGTAATCTCTATTCTATCACAGTAACCAGCAATAGCTTCATCTATTGAATTATCTACTATTTCCCAAATTAGATGATGAAGTCCTTCTTTAGATGTATTCCCGATATACATTCCTGGTCTTTTTCTAACAGGCTCTAATCCTTCTAAAACTTGTATATCTTTTGCAGAATACTCTTTATCTACATTTTTTTTATCTTTTACCATATATTTTTTAATTTTAAAGCTTTAACTTATATATTTTATCATATAAATCAGGAAAAATAAAGGATTTATACACAAAATACAATATAAAAAAGCACATTTATTTAGTATGTGCTTTATTTATTTTCTTATCTCAGCTTCAAACTTTTCATTTAAATTTTCATAGACTTGCTTCCATAAAGAGTCTATTTCATATTGATTTAAATTCCTATTAGGGTTTGAAAATGTCATTCTAAAAGCTAAAGATTTTTTATCATCACCTATTTTATCACCAGTATAAATGTCAAACAGTTTAACAGATTCAATATATTCTGATGTCTTTAATATCTCTGCTTTCATATCTTTCCATAAAACATCTTTATCTACTATAACACTTAAATCTATCTCTGATTTTTGAAACTTAGATATTTGTTTATAACAAATATTATCTTTTAATAAAGAAAATAATTTTTCAAAATCAATCTCAAATATCCCAACCTTTTGTTTTATTTTATATTTTATTAATAATTCTGGACTAAATTCACTTATATACCCTACTTTTTCTTTATTAATATATATATCTACATATCTACCAAAATGACAATATAAAGGGATATCTTCTTTATCTTTAACAACATATTCAAAATCAAACTTAAATAGTTTCAAAAAATTATCTATAACTCCCCTAATATCAAAAAATAAATTATCTTTTTCTTCTGCTGTTATAATACCAGCAAAATAATAATTTTGGAAAGGTAAATTTTCATATTGATCGCTTTCTATTGAATTATCAAATACTCTTCCTATTTCAAAAATTCTAAAATCATTTTTAAATCTTAAATTATCTTTAACATTTTTTAATAAGTTAATTAAAAGTGTTGTTCTTAAAATATTTTGATTAACCGTTAAAGAATTTATTAGCTTTACAGCTTTAGATTCATCTATATTAAAATCATTTAAATCAGAAGATGAAACAAAAGAATAATTTAAAACCTCAGAAAAACCATTTGCAATCATAAAACTTTTAGTTTCTCTTTCGAAATCTCTAAGCCCATTATTTATAGGTTTTGTAAGGCTCGTATTGATTGGCAATGATTCTATATTGTTATATCCATACATACGAGATATTTCTTCAACAATGTCTTCTTTTATAGATATATCTCTCTTCCTGAAGCTTGGAACAGATATGCTTATTGTTTTCTCATCTATTTGTTTAACACCAAAGCCAAGGCTAGTAAGCGTTGTTTTTATATATTCATCATCTATATCAGCACCTATTTTATTTCTTATAAACTCAAAATCAATAAATATATTTTTCTCTTCTTTATCAAAATTATCAAAATTTAATGGTAATTCAATAGATATCCTAGGGCACATTTCCTTTAATAAAGTAAGAAATCTTCTCATTCCAACTAGTGCTAATTCTGGATCTAGTTGCTTTTCATATCTTGAACCAGCGTCAGTTCTAAATCCATATTTTTGCATTGTCTTTCTAACTGTCACATAATCAAAATTAGCAGCTTCAAGAACTATAGAATTTGTTGTATTTTTTACAGCAGAATCTTCTGATCCAATAATTCCAGCAATAGCTATTGGCCTTAAAGAATCTGCAATAACTAAAACATTTTCATCAACTTTTAGTATTGTCCCATCAAAAGATTGCATTTCCTCCCCAATTTTCCCCATTCTAACAAAAACTTTATTTGTTATTTTATTAGCATCAAAACAATGTAAAGGTTGTCCTACTTCATACATCACATAGTTTGCTAAATCTACAATATTGTTTATAGAATTTAATCCAAAAGATATAATAAAATCTTTTAACCATTTAGGAGATTCTCCAACTGTTATTCCAGAAACTCTAACAGCATTATATGTTTTACAAAGATCTGGAGCCTCCATATATACTTTTAGCTGAGTAGAGCGTCCGAGCGGCAAGCTTTTATTTATTTCAATAGGTTTTAATTCTCTCTTAAAAATTGCTGCAAGTTCTTTTGCAATCCCATAATGACCCCATAAATCTGGCCTATTAGTAATAACTTTATTATCTATTTCAATAACAATATCATTATATCCTAATAAATCTGCAATATTTTCCCCTATTTTTATTGGATTTGGTATTTTATCTTTAAAGCTATCTAAATCAATTATCTCAAATTCATCTTTTGCAGGAAAAATATCAGAAAGTCCTATTTCAGAACTTGCACATATCATACCAAAACTTTTTATACCTCTTAATTCAGTATTTTGTATTTCGACAAGATCTCCCTCTCCATGCCATTTAACCAATGATCCAGGTAAAGCAACTATAACATACATACCTTCTCTTAAATTCTTTCCTCCACAAACTATTTGCAAAATATTTTTATTATCTACATCTTTATCTTTGTTAAATATTTTTTCTATAATATTATGTTGTTCTTTTATCCTAACATAGCAAACAGTTAGCTTATCAGCGTTAGGATGCTTCTCTAATTTTTCTATTTTACCAACTATTATATTTTGAAAATCTTTTCTTTTGTCTATAATATTATCTATTTCAAAAACATGTTCCATTAAAGCATCACCTATATCATCTATGCTTATACCAGATAGATCAACATACTTTTTTAACAAATTCAATGATATATTCATATTAACAAAATTAACTATTAGAATTGCTCAATAAATCTTAAATCACCACTCATTAGCCATCTTATATCTTCTATTTTATACTTCTGCATTGCCATTCTATCTATACCAAATCCAAAAGCAAATCCAGAATATTCATCAGGATTAATCCCCCCAGCTTTTAAAACTTCTGGGTGTGTCATACCAGCTCCTCCTAACTCTATCCATCCAGTATTTTTACAAGCAGGACATTTTTTACCTTTGCATATTAAACATGATATATCTAATTCAAGCCCAGGTTCTACAAATGGAAAAAAACTAGGTCTAATTCTAACTTTTACATCATCTCCAAATAATATTTTAACAAATATTTGTATTGTGTTGATTAAATTAGCAACTGATATATTTCTATCAACTACTAAGCATTCTATCTGATGTAATGTATGCTCATGTGCTGCATCTGTTGCTTCATTTCTAAATACTCTTCCAGGCACTATCATCTTTAATGGAACACCAAATTCTTTTAGTGCTCTTACTTCACAATTAGATGTATGTGTTCTTAAAACAGTATTACTATCTATATAAAAAGTATCTTGCATATCTCTTGCAGGATGATATTTTGGTATATTTAAAGCTTCAAAATTAAAAAACTCTGATTCTATTTCCGGCCCATCATATATCATAAATCCCATTGATTTAAATATATCTTCTAATTGATATCTAACAGAACTTAATGGATGAAGATGCCCAACTTCAATATTATCTAAGTCTATTGTAGGATCTATTGTTTCCATTATAATTTGAGCTTCTATTTCTTTTTTCTCTATTTCTTTTTTCTTTTCTTCAAATAAATTATTTATCTCTTCTTTAAAAGAATTTAAAATGGGACCTTGTATCTTTTTCTCTTCTTCTGATAATGATCCCAATGTTTTTAATATAGAAGATAATTCAGATTTTTTACCTAAAAACTTTATAAATGCCTCATCAAACTCTTTTAATGTATTAACTTTTTCTAACTCGCTTATAGCTTCTTTTTTTATATTTTCAATTTGTTCATTCATTTTATTATATTAATTTAATATTATATATTACTTTATCTTTCTTGAAGAAGCAAATAATTCTATACCAATTATAACACCAATGATCAAAATAGCATTCCACCATTTTAATAAATCAACACTCTTTAATAAAAGAAAAGATACAATTACTATTGAAAAAAGAATAGCTTGCCTAAACGATCTTGTAATATTAGCAAACATTGCTAAATTTTTTACAAATATCCATCTTATACCAATCATTAATAATGAGAATACTCCAGTAAAAGTAAAAAATAAAGAAAAATAAAAAGCTATAAACCCAAAAACTGTTGCTTGCGTTGGATCAACTTTATTTATTGTAAATAAAAAACCAGAAAAAGCAGCCAACGTTCCTATTGCTATTAAAATAATATATTTTTTAAACGACATACAATAACTTTTAATGCTTATAACTCATATTATATCATAAAAATATAAAGATTATAAACTTTACAAATATCATAAAAGATGTATAAAATATATAAAACTAGAAATAGGGAGGTTAAAATATGAAGAAAAATATTATATTTTTATTATTTCTTTTTTCAATAACAGCTATTTATGCTCTTGATAAACCAACAATAATGGTAAAATCAAATGGCTATGAGCAAATAGAAAATGAAACTAAATCTTGTCTACAAGAATATGGATATAAAATAGTTGAGCAAGATCCTGATTATATAATATTAATAACGAACTATTTCTCAATTAAAGGTGGGATAATTATAAACTTCTCAATAACAAATTGTTTAACTAATAAAGTAACTAGAAAATCTGTTTCATATATAGAACAACAAGGATCTACAAAAGGTAAAAATATAACTAAAAAAATAATTGAATTCTTATTCCAAGAAAAGTGGTATTCTTAAGCCGATGCAATGTCGGCTTTTTTATTCTGCTCTATACTCGCATATATTTTTATAATCACAATATCTGCATAAAAATCCAGGTTTTGGTTCAAAATTATTTTTTCTTATTTCTTGTATTTGCATAATAACTTTTTCTTTGAACTTTTCTAATTCTTCTTCTGTTGCTGTAAATGAAACAGTGCTATTATCATCTAAATAATAAAAACTTAATTTAGATGGTTTAAGTGGAGGTCTTAAAGCCTCAGTAGCTGCTATATGATAAATATATAATTGTTCTTTTTTAACATCTTTTTCATCTTTGCTAGCTCCTGTTTTGTAATCTATAATTTCACATGTCCCATCTGGTAAAACATCAACTCTATCTATTTTACCAATTAAAATATAATCTCCTATTTTAACATTAAAAGGTTGTTCTAATAATTTAGGAATTATAAAAGTATCACCTTTTTCTATTAAATCATCATAAAATTTCTTTAAAGTTTTCTTACCTTTTTCTCTATATTCTTCTTTTTGTTTCTCACTTTCATACCAATCTTCAATAAATTTATCATCATATATTTTCATAAGTTCTTTAAAAGATATAATATCTTCTACTGTTTTAGGCTTTTCTATATTATTATTCAAACTAAATAAATCATTTTGTTTTTTTGCTGTTCTATTTATTATAGTATTATAAAACTCATATAAAGTAGAATGCATTGTTTGCCCATAACTAAATGTCGGCCTACCTTCTGGCATTGGTATTCTTAATATATATTGGAATTTATATTGTAAAGGACATGTTTTGTATCCTTCTAACTGAGTAAATGAATATTTATAATAATGATAGTAGTTTGCTTTCTTTTCGCTTATTCTTTTATCATCTTCATCTAATGATAAAAAGTTTATAATTTTCTTTTTCTCTTCTTCTATATTATTTCTATCAGAATTAATTAATAAATTTTTTTCTTTAGATATTTCTTTATCTATTGTTTTTAGTTCTTCTATAAATCTAGAAACTTTTTTCTTAACTTTTCCCCCATAATCATCGCTACTTGTAAAAAATACACCTTTTTTAGCTCTTGTCATAGCAACATAGAATAATCTTCTTTCTTCTTCTAAATGTGGATCACTATTATCATCTAATATAATTTCTTTTGTTTTTATTAAATCTAATGGTATTTCTATTGGATCAGATTTTTCTATAGAAGGAAATTTTTTATCTACTAAGTTAACTATAAATACATATTTAAACTCTAATCCTTTTGCGCTGTGAACAGTCATAATTTTTACAGTATCAGGATCATCACTTGTAATATTAATAGCACCAGTATCTCCTGATTCTAATATTAAATCCATATAATCCAAAAAATTATGTAATGTAGAATCAAAATTACTATCTTCAAATTTTTCTATAATGTTTATAAATTGATTGATATAATCAATATCTTTTATTTTGTTATTTTTTATTAAATCATCAGCTATTTTATAATCTACAAGATATTCTTTTATAATTTTTCTTACATTTTCTCTTTTAGATAAGTTTGTATGTTTTTCAATTAAAGAAACTAAATTAGATATAGTTTTTTTAGCATCATTTGATATATATGAAATTGCATCTATCTGTTTACATACTTCTAAAATTGGCTTCTTTGACTTCTGATTTACATTATATAATATTGATATTATATCTTTTTTGTCTATATTAAGTATTGGCATAGATAAAACTCTATACATAGATGCATTATCATAATTTTTATCTAAAACCCTTAGATATGCTAGCATATCAAGTATTATATCTTTTGTATAAAGTCCTGATGATGCTAAAAATTCATTTGGAATATTGTTTACAGATAACAAATTAGAAAATATCTTACAAGAAGAATTAGCTCTTGCAAGTATTGCAAAATCTCCAAATGTTGCTTCTTTATCTTGTTCTTTTAATTCTAATATTCTATTTATAACAGACTTAACTTCATTATCTAAACAATCAGAATGAATATGCTCTATTATAGCAACAGAATCATCTTTTGGTATTAATTTTTTAGAAAGTATATTTCCATTCTGACTTAATCTATATTCTAATCTATTAGGATCATTTTGTTTTATAAACTCATATGATAAATCAAGTATTTCTTTACTAGATCTATAATTTCTATTTAATAAAACTTCTTTTGCATTAGGATAATCTTTTTTAAAATTAAGAATATTTGATAAAGATGCACCTCTAAATTTATATATTGCCTGATCATCATCTCCAACAGCAGTTATGTTATTATTTGGTGCTCCTAGTATTTTTATTAATTCATATTGATTTAAGTTTGTATCTTGAAACTCATCTATTAGAATATATTTAAATTTATTTCTATATTTTTCTAATATATTTGGTCTCTCTTTGAATAACCTTAATGTGTTGTTTATAAGACCACCAAAATCCATAGCATTATTCTCATTCAATATTTTTTCATATAGATCATAACTACAAGCTAATTCATATATTCTATCTTTTTCATCTAAACTAGTATCGCTACCTCTTTTTGATGCTTTTAAATTTTCTGCATATTCTAAAAATTCATTTGTGCTAATACCTTCATCTTTTAATCTTGAAAAAAATTTTATCATTGCTGATATAAACTTTGTTGGATTACCAAGTGGCTTGTAATATTTTAAAAAATCAAATCTATCAAAATTAGATCTAATCAGTATCCATTGATCAGTTTCTGTTAAAAGTTTGTAATCATTAGATAATCCAATATCTAATGCATATTGCTTTAATATCTTATCGCAGAATGCATGAAAAGTGGAAATCCATAGATCAACAAATCCATATGGTAAAAGTAAATCAACTCTTTCCTCCATCTCATTAGCAGCTTTATCAGTAAATGTTAAAGCAAGTATATCATCAGGATTAATACCTTTCTCTAATATTAAATATGCAATTCTCTTAGTTAATACAGTAGTTTTACCTGTCCCAGCACCAGCAACAATTAAAAATGGACCATCACCATAAGTTACAGCTTCTATTTGTTCTTTATTTAGATCTTTTAATATATCATCTTTGTTCATAGAAATTATCATATCAAAAAAAACATATAATTAAAACACTTATCCACCACTGGAAAAAAATATATAAAATATTATACTAAAAAATATACAATTTAAAGGAGGTATATTATGAGTAACAATTGTCCATTTTGGATAATATGTAAAGAAAAATTTAATGACAAAAGGGAAAATTGTGAGTATCCAAAACAATTGTGTCTTGTCTATCAAGAATTAAAAGAAAAAGAAGACAAAGAACAAAAAGAGCTATTTGTATCATATCAATAGCTCAAAATCTAAAAATAGGGATAATAATATCCCTATTTTATATCCCAAATAATTCCTTAACATTTTTATCAACTTGATCTTCAAAATCCTTAAATTCTATCCCTTTTATCTCACA
>DAOLQA010000037.1:0-11693 GCA_035417885.1 bacterium | reverse complement strand
CTTTAGTATAACTGAATCCATCTTCAGCAATATCATTTGTATATGTATAAAATTTGTCAGTAGTATCTATATTTATATTAGTTATCTTAAACTCAAATTCTCCATATATAAATTGCTGATTTTTTATTAAGTTTAATAAATTATAATTATCACTTTCTTCACCAGATGATGGATTATTAATAGGATTTGTAAGTTCTCTTGGATTAGCTGTTAAATTACTATTTGTATAACAAGTAATATAAATTTTACAATAAGAATAAGGAGGAAGAGTCATTTTAACTATCTCTTTTGTCTCCGTAGTTCCACCTGGTTTTGTTATTTCTACAGTTTCTTCAGATGTATAACCTAAATCAGTTTTATAGAAAAATTTTAATTTACAATCATTTTTAGCATTGTCTGTAACAGCCATTAATTCTTTACCACTATATTCTACATCAGGATTTATTATATAAGATATATCTGATGTTCTCTTAAAGTTTGTTTGGAATGTAATATAACTGTTAGTAGTATTAGTAAGAGTTCTCACTATATATTCATCAGCAGAAAATTTCATATCACTTGGATCATCTAATTTTAAGCTATTAACTATATTACAAAGATTAAAAGTTAAAATATAGTTAGATAAATGATCATCACTTTCTAATACTAAATACATTTTATAATTTTTATCTAATAAATGATTATCTTGTCTTAATCTATTTAAAATTTTTGAATAATGGATATATATTTTATCTTGTCCAAGAATTTCACAATAATCTGAGATGTCTATAGTAAATGTATCAGAAACAGTTCCTCCGTCATTACTACAAATAGGATCAAATGATGTAAAATAAAGATCACGATAGTAACTAGATATATTTAATGAAGCTCCACCATCTATATAAACATAACTACTGTTTTTATTTTCACTTTTTTCATATTCTTCATAATTAAAGCCTTTTTCTTTTTTAATAATATCGATAATTATTTTCTTATCGACATTATCTCCAACATCACTTTCATCATAAAGAATATTATAATTTCTATATTTAAACATCATTTCATCATTAGCAAATAATCTACTAATAAAATTATCTTCCGCTAAATATTGATATTCTTCTTTTATTTCTTTATTATTCTCTTTAGCTTCTTCTCTTTCAGTTAATTCGTTAGAAATACTATTAAGAATACTATCAAAATTAGGGAAACTTATCTCTTGAATCTTATCAATGATTCTATAAATCTCTCCAGTAGTTCTATCTAATTTAGCATAAATATCTTTAGAATAAGAATCATATTGATCTTTACAAAGATTATAATAATATAGTACTTCTTGATAATTCTTTTCAAATAAATACTGATCGCTATCTACAATGAAACTAGATAGATTCATATACTGTTGAATAATTTCTGTAAATTTATAAAGATAATATTTATCAACATTTTTATCTGAATAGTCTTTAGTAACCATTGATACATCGCCATTACTATCTAAGAATAGCTCATTCAAAAATTCTGAACTTTCATAGTTATCATTATCTGGATGTCTAGGTATAATAGACTTTCTATCAGTTGTATTTCTAAGAAGTTTATCGTAATAGTCTTTTCTATTCTTAAAATAGTTAATAGATTCAGAATCAGTATATACATTATGGTCAATCAGAGTAATATAATAATTATTATAATTTAGTAATCCATTAAATTTATTAGTTATAATAGTTAATGTATGATCACCAATATACATTTTTCTATCTAAAATCTTCTTTGGAATTAATAACTTATAATTCTCATCAGAAGTATCTGCAGTTGAATCATAAATCATTGTATTATCAAAGAAAATATAAGTAGAATATAATGCATTTCTATTAAACTGGTTTACATCTAATACATTAAATAATTCATCTTGATTGATGTCATAATTATCATAATAATCAGCAAAACTATAACCATTATCGTCTAAAGTATAAAATTTATATGGTAATAACTGTTTAATGATATCAAAGTTTATTTCATAATTTTGTAAGTTAGAAATTAATACTTCTAAGTTAGAAATTAATACTTCATAGTGATCCCATTTCATATTATCATCTTTATACTTTTTACGATAGTTATTTTCTACACGAATATCCAATAATGTTTTATAATCAGGATCAACTTCTTCAGTAAATTGAATGAAAATATTCAATGTAGTATTTGGTTCAACAGTAAATATAGGCTGATAATCGTTTACATAAGTTATATTTTTCAATACAGCATCTGTTGTAATTGTAAATGGATAAGAAAGTTCAGAGCTAGAACCTTGAATCAACTTACGCTGATTTATTTCAACGTTAATTTTTTCTTCAGTTTTATTAACAATTTGTATTTTTCCAGGAATTAGTTCAGATACTAAAACTTCAAAGTAATCTGTATCATTATATTTATTTTTACTAGGTGTTCTTAATGCAGAAATACCAGATTCACCATGAACTTCATATTTCATAACATATGAAACATTTTTTACAATACTATTATCTCCATAATAAGTATTTTCATTCAAGATATTTTCTGGATGAGATATAATATCTTTTAATTCGTCTCTAGTTATTGTCATATATTTATGAAGAACTTTATCAGATGTTATATTATCGCCATCATAACTTTCAGTATTAGTAGTTAGCAAGTTAGGAACTGCTGGTTTAGTTCCATCAATACAACCTTCAAAACTGTCAGCTAATCTCCAATCAACGTATAATTCTTCATTTGTTTTTGGTTTGTAATATAGTCTAAACTTATGAAGAGCTATTTCATTAGCATGCTTATTATATATTAAATCTCCTTCATTATATTCTTTATCATCTACCATAATAAGATAATCATATATTTCTTCATGCTTATTCTCAATTTTAAGTAAATGATAAAGACTACCAGTTAGTCTATTTAACTTTGGTAAATATATATCTGGATTATTATAAAGATCTAAATAATTAGTAATCATAGCCATGTTATATTCAATATCACCAGAAGTATAAAGTGTTCTAGCAATAACTTGAATTCCAATTGCATGATTTATTTTGTCTTCATCAGATGGATATCGCTCCTTAAAAGTCTCAATTACTTCTCTATATGAGAAATTTTTACCTTTTTCTAAGTAGTATATACTATCTAAATCAAGAAAAGTGATATGATCTTTAAACCAGTATAGATCACTTGTTATAATATCTCCAGTAAGAGCCATTTCTATGAAATTTTCATAATCACTCATAAAATTAATTCTATTTTCATTATTAAGAATAAGTCTAAATAATACAGTTCTATTTTCAATTTCATTACTAAATATATTATATACAGTTTCACCATATCTATAATATTCACTATCAAAATTAACACTAGAAATAAGTGGATATACCGTAACAATCGTTTCCATGTTAGTTGCAGAAGTCATTCCAGTTTCTCTGAATGTATATTTTATAGCATTATTATCATTATCAGTATTATCTTGAATGTAGTATAATTCATAATGTAATGAGTCAACCAATCTATTTACAGTTTTTCCAAATTCTTCAGGAACAGTTTTTATGTCTTCATTATTATAAATATTTACACCAAGAACTCCACCTGGTTTTAAAATAAAGAGATTTCCTTCAAATCTTGTTAAATCACTATGATCAGTAAAATTAGCTACATTTAATTTATCAGTTGCAATATAATTACTAATTCCTTCTAACTCATATTTCATGAAGCTATTATCAGAAAGACGATGTTCACCAACAGAAGTACCTATATAATACTTATTAGTAGTGGTATCTTTGTAATATTTTCCAACTGTAGTTGCATCTGGTTGAATATCAGATATATTTTCAACTTCTATAACGTCAACATCTGAAGGAACTTCTATAATTTCTTCAAGATTATAAGTATAGTCTAATATAAATAACTCACTATCAGGTTTAAAGTTATCAATACTTACATCTTTTATAAGGATTGGAAATTCTGAAATATTAGTAATCTTACCAGAATAACGAGCATTATCGAGTTTAGTAGGATCACCAAATTCAGTTTCCATTAAAATCTTGAAATTAACAAAAGAAGGATATGTTACAGTACTTCCACTATCATCAATACTTCCAATTTCATCAGTTATTTCAGAGTCTAAATCATCACTTTCAGTTTCTGCATTTGCAATAAGTCTTATTATCTTTTCTACTTGCAAATCTTTCATTTTAGTACCACCATAGATCGTCCAAACGATAGTTCCATCAGTTTGTTTTGTTAATCTATGCTTAACAGGGAAATAGTCTACATATAAGTTGGTAGACATAAATGTCTCTTCATCTGGTTCACTTGCTTCAAAAGAAAAATCAGCAGATGGATAAAGTGCATATGAACTATAATAAGCTTTTTCTTTAATAGGCTTATCCTTATTAGTATCAAATTCATCATTATATTCATCTGTAGACAAATCAAAAATTTCTTTTGTTGTATCTGCAATTGAATAACATCCACTATAACCAGAACCATTTAAAAAGTTAAATAAATTATAGACTGTATCAGGAACAACTAAAATTCTTTTGTCTACATCATTAACTTTTCTAATAAAAGCAAACTCATTAAAACCATCAGTACAAGCATCACCGTCTTTACCATATATTGATTCTAATGTGTTACATACTAATACTTGGTCTGAAATAAAATTATCAGATATATCTTGCGTTGTATCGTTTAATCTATTAAACCAAACTCTACCAACATCAGAATCTTCCATTACCATATGATCAAGATATACACCATAAAAAGTAATATCAAAATTATCATAATGATTATTAATATAGGTTAAGTCTCTACCGCCATTATGAATATAGTCTTTTAATTCATCACTATTAAGATCAGAATCATTTAAAGTAACATTATCATTTGCTTTGATAGAAAATATACCTTGTTTTCCAAAATTAGCACTGACTGTATCTGTCTGGAAAGACATAATATGACTTAAAATTTCTTTTTCGTCATCAGTAAACTCAAATTTAGGATCTGGATTTATAGTAACTTTAAAATTAACAGTAATAATACAATCACATTGATCATATTTTAATTGATTATTTTTAGCAAGTTCAATATATTCATTTTTAATTTTAAAGAAATGTATTGAAAATTTGAATACTCTTTTAGAAGTAATATCAGTAATACTCTCTACAACAAAGTTGAATGCATTATAATTATTATCTTTATAAAAAAGTAAAGATTCAGTGCCATTAATTTTTAATCCAGAATTATTTGAATAAACTTTATAATGCTCTTCTGTAAAATTAATATCTTTTTCACTTATAATATAAGCACTATCGTCACCACTTGAACTAAAAGATACATGAACAGCTGTTGAAGATAAAGCACGAATATTAATATTTGAATCATTCATTTCAAAAATAATATTGTTATCTACAACAGGTCTTTCTATATTTGCTTCACCACTTGTTATTTTCTGAATTAAACTTGGGTTATCAATATCTATAACAGTATCTCTAGTCTGATTAGTAGTAGGTATTGATAAGTCATATCTACAGTTAATAGTAATATCATCTGTAGTTTCAACCATTGAATCATAAGAAACAAAAGGTCTCATAAAATCAGCATATCTAGAATAAGTCATAGTCTTTATTTCATCGATATGTCTATTTTTGATAATAAATAAAAAAGTATTTAATTCATCATATCCTGTTCTTTTAGTAAATCCATATCTATTTATTTTAATTTGAAGAGTATGAATTGAAGAAGCAGTAGAACTTGTTGGCTTATCTATCTTTTTTAATTCAAATAAAGTAGTAGGAATACCATTTATTCTTAATTCATATAAATAATCATTTAAATCAAATGCAGTATTCTTACTAGGTTCTATTTGAGCGTATAAATAAATAAAATTTTCATTAGATTTTTCACTATATATTAAATCGTCTACTTTAAATATTTCATTTATAGAATGATATTTAAAACTAATACTATCACTTGATTCTGTTCCAGTAATTTGTACTTTATAAGTATTTAAAACTTCATGATCTTGTGTAGTATCAATTAAATCATCATTTGTAAAAAATATTTTACTATCTCCAAAGCTAGTATATTTAATTGGAATCTTCTGATCATTATTTTGCAAAAAACGATAAAAGTAATTATCATAGTTATTATTTAAAAGTATATAATTACTTTCTTCAACTCCTGGTGGTTGATACGTATAAAATCCATTCGTATCTGTGTATTTAAACGAAGTTAACTCTCCAGGCTTAAATGTATTTAAAATATTATTTAAAGAATTAGTGAATATAAATGAACTTACATCTTCATAAATAAAAGGAGAAGATAAAATTCTCTTTTCAACGGTCTTTGCCATCTTAATTTCACCTCACATAAAAGTAATAATATAAGGAAAACATTTATACAAATGTTTTCCTTTAAAAATTGTGGTTAATTATTTGAATTTGAACCATCTGTATTTTCATTATTTAATTCCTTCAATCGTTCAATTAATATCCTATTTTGCTCCATGAGTTCAACGTTTTTATCGCTCAATTCTTTATTTTGTTGTATTAGAATTTCATTTTGCGACATCAACTTTTCAAGTTCTTTTGTTAAATGTTCAGCCTTAGCTGTTAATTTAGCAATAAGTTGATTTTTACGTTCAAGTTCGTCATCTTTTTCTTTAAGTTGCTGTTCGACATGGGATAATCTAGCGTTAATTTTTTCTGTGAATTCTTGTTGAGAATCCATTAACTCTTTTATATTTTCAGTATAAGTTTTTTCAATTTCACTTCTATTATCTCTTTTGTTAGTGTCGTTATCTTTTTTATTAGTTAAAATGACACCAATAAGGGTTAATAAGCCACCTGATATTAAAAAGCCAGCTGCTTTAATGGCATCATTAAAGCTAATAGTAATATCGGCAGCAGCAAGAGCTAGAAGTGGGAAATGTGTATAATCCATCATAAACGACCACCTCTCTCTTGTATATAAATTTATAATTTGTTTAGTTTATAATTCTTTGTTGTTTCATGAAAATTATATGAAAAAAAAAATAAAAGGAATTTCTCCCTTTTATTTTAGTTTAATAAATTTGAAATCAATTCAATAATAAGATTAAGATTGCTATTGAAATTAAAGTATTCATTATTTAGTAAATCTTTATTGATTTGATCAAGCATTACATTATGATCTTCATATTTAAATAAATATCCATTAAATAATATATCATAATAATATTCTATAGGAAGATTTTTTGTGACATAATCATTTTTAAACTCAAGAAGTTTTACAAATAATTCTTCACTTTTTCCATCAGCATCTAATTTAAGACATTCTTTTACAAATTTAAATAAATAATTTTCTTGTCTTTTTAAAGTTTCTTCTGGAAAACCTTTAATATCAAAAATATCTTCCATTAAATTATAATAGAATTCTTTTCCTGATAGATTTATATAAGAAGTATATTGGTTCTTCTTTCTAAACAAATAATCTTTATTCGCTTGTTCTACATCTATAAACTTATCTATAAGAAATATTGCATCTTTTTTGATAGTTAATACTTCAGAATCTTGAATATTATTTGCTTCAAAGAATAAACGTCTAGCTTCTCTAAACCCTTCCATTAATCCTTTAGATACTTCTGGTTGATCTTTAAGCCAAATACCTATTTCTACATTTCTTTGATGTTTATCTAAATCATTCATTAAATAGTTATAATCTTCATCAGATAAATATCCTTCATGTTTTAAAATAGATATTCCACCATTTTTCATATCATATTCTGTAATAACGGCATTCTTTATATATTTTATACCTTTATTAAGATAATTATGTTTTTCATATACACTCATTTAATCAAACTCCCAATGTCTAGGACAACCTAAATCTGGAAAGAAAGAAGATATATGATCTTTAGTAGTCCTATAATCAAAAAATGTATCTTCATTAACTCTATGACCTTCAATATCTTTTAAGAAATTCATAAGTTCATGAAAAATCTTTTTTGCTTCTTCTTGATCTTTTCCTACATAATATAATCCCAAATCTAAATCATCATTATCTCCTATTGTTAATCTTACTTCTGGATTATCATCCCAATAAGCAATATATATTCTTGGAAATTCACATAAAGTAGAATCTTCTTCTGGAATTAATCTAATTTCAGCAGTTATCCATGCTGGATATTTATTATTTCCTTTCCAAAATCTTACTTCCATAAGTATTCCTCCTTTTATCCCTTTTAATAATATTTTATTATTTTATTTTTTTAATTTTAAATTATTATAGTTTATTAATACGCAAATATATAATATATATTCAAGAAATAAAAAAAAAAATACTGTTGCAGATGCAGTATTTTACTTCCATAAGTATTCCTCCTTTTATCCCTTTTAATAATATTTTATTATTTTATTTTTTTAATTTTAAATTATTATAGTTTATTAATACGCAAATATATAATATATATTCAAGAAATAAAAAAAAAAATACTGTTGCAGATGCAGTATTTTTTTTTTTATGAAAAGCTTAGGCGATGTTGCTCACCTTGTCGAGCTTTTCATAAGTCTTCTTGAAGCTCTCATAAGGAACTCCTTTGAGGAAAAGAGTTCCTAATGAGGTGAGCAGTGAATTCTTCCGCTTAGCGGAGACCTTCTCACCTCTTACAGCTGCCATCTCAACCTCCTTAATAAACACTTCTGCAGACTTAATAATAGTTGTGTTGTTCATATGTACCTCCACAGTTCTTATATGTATGTCTGCATTATCCAGCAGGGAGAACACTCAACCACACTCTGGATCATACATTTTCTCGCATTTTATTTTTGGGTGTGCGAGTTAGAACCACCCTAATAATTAATACTGAATGATAATATTTCAATCATTCACAATTATAATATGTATTTAAATAGGTGCTTAGATACGGTTTTCGTTATTTCACAAAAATTTCGATTTTTAACAATGAATTAAATTACACAAAAAAGAGGTGTTAAATATGGATACTTTAAGTCGTAGAGAATTATTTAAGAAATATTCCTATGGATTAGTCAATACAGATGATATCGATGAACTCCAGAATATATTTGATTATGCTTCTGGTATCATTGTTAAAGATTCTGATATGGCTGATAAATATGAAACTACTGTATCTGCTAGAAATGGCAATACTTATGTTAAAGCTTGCTATAAGCAAGATGATTATACAGATTCACAAAGAGAAAAACTTAAAGGAATGTATGAAGAATCTAATCAGTATTATAGATGGCTTTTAGATGAATATAATATTGATCCATTAACATCAAGAACCGCTGAAGACTATGATATTCTTAAGTCTATTAGTGCTACTGATAATAATGGAAAAGCTTTATTAACTGAATATCAAGAAGAATTATTTATTAGATGTTATAAAGAAGCGTTACATTATTGGAATAATGTAACAAGAACTAAATCTTTTAAAAACGAAGAAATGTATCGACAGTTTTCAGAAGTTTATCTTCTTTTCATGGCTATTCAAAGATATATTACATATAGAATGAAGAGTCAGTTTGATGTTGATACATTTAATAAATTCCAATGTAAGAATTACTTTATCTCAAATGGTGTAGATTATTTTGATAGCTTACCGCTTAATTATCAAAGAAGACTTATTAAGCTTCTTAATGATATGCAAAGAGATAAAGGTGATGATACCGTCTTTAATTATATTAAAGATGTATTAATGGTTAATAATCTTAATATCTATAAATATGTACTTGCAAAGCATCAGCCAACAGGAGATTCTAAAGGAGAATTAGTATTCTATAAAGTTCCTTATGACGAAGAACTTAATACTGATACAAATGAAGTATACAGTTTTGAATCTATTACTGAAGATGACCCTTACTGGAGAGCTAGTAAAGATGAAGTACTTTATCAGACATTTAATATACTTGATACTAAGTATATTTCAGTTGAATATGTAGTAGACATGATTAAGAACGGTAATGCTCTTTCTTATTTTATGTATTTACTTAATGATTCAATGCTTATTGATAAAAATGCTGGTGATAAAACTTCTTTAAGATTTTTTGATAAAAACATAAGCTCTAATCCAATCAAGTTATATGATGCTATGATGGCATTATATTCTCTATTCTATACTTATATTAAAAATGATCAATTCGATGGAGAACCTGCCGATAAAATAGATCAAGATGGTGATGGAGTTACTACAAGTCTTGGTAAGCCATTAATTACAAATATTCATGGTTATGCTAGTTATGAAAATGACTTTTTTGTAAAAGAGACTATTAATGATATAATTTATGAAATAGATAAAGAAAATAGTAAAAATAATACTCCTCAGTCAATTATTACTTGGAATAATAATCTTAAAGATTTCTTAACAGTAAAGTTCAATCTTAGAGATTTTTATTATAGTGATAATTTTTCTTTTGAAGCTATTGAAAGTTATTATAATGATCCTTCTTATAAAAAGTATATTGGTAACACTGTAGAAAATGTAAAGCTTGGTAGTATGACTATCAAAAATGAATTCTTAGAGTTAGCTAGATATATTAATGCAGTAGGTTACTACAATGTTAGAGATTATAGATCCTATGAACAAGCTCATAGAAATTTTGATCTTTATAAAAATGTATTGAATGATAATCTCAAAGAATCTTTAGCTTATGTATGGGATTTAATTAAGAGTCAGAGTATGCCTCTTTCTGCATTAAATATTCATGCTAATTTTAAAAAGTTATTCAAAAAGTATATTGCATATTTAATTATTAATGGAGATATATCTTCTAGTGAAACAGTAGGAAGTTTCTATACATTAAATGCTTATTATAATGATCATTTTGATATCTTCTATAATCTGATGATTGCAGATCAGAATGATTCAACCGAACAAAATCCAATTTTAACAGAGTTAATTGATTATGTTCATGAGATATGGGGTTATGATAATGCATATTTCAATAATTTCTTATCTCAGTATAATACAAGAGAAGGTTTTAAGAATTTTATTAAATTTATTAATTTAGTACAGCATTCATTCTTTACTAGAGATGAATTATATAAATATGAAAATCTATTAGTATTCCTTGAAATCTTTACTTCTCTCAAGAAAGAAATTTACACTAAGAATGCTTCTATTGATCAGGAAATTACTGGTTTAACAAATATTGCATCTAAATATTCTGATATTAAGATTGAAGAATTTATGCAAATTTTAAATAAGAATGAATCTGTTCGTGCAGATCTTGAAAAATATATCAGAGAATCAACTAACCGTAAAATTTATAATGACCTTAGAAAGCTTTGGTTAATTAAGTTTAAGTCTAATTTCAATTTTGAACTTTATAATGAATTTGAAACATTTAAAGAATATCTTCTTACAAATGATGATGAACTTTATAATTTTGTAACTAATTTTGGTGAGTTTAGTTCAGATTCTGATAGAAGAAAAGAAATTGAAAATAGAATTTTAGATATCTCTACAAGTATTGAAAAGTTCATTAAATCTAATGGTAATATTGTTTATAATAGTACCTTTAATGTAATCTTCTCTAATATTAAAGAATATGCAATGCTTCTTATTGAAGTATTTAAAGCATACACTCTTGATACTATTTATTCAGGAAATATTCTTGATTTTAATGATCCAACAAATGAAAGAATTAAAATCTTTGATGAAGGACCTTCTGATGATGAACCATTTATTGAAGATTTAGTATTTG
>DAOLQA010000036.1:8560-11963 GCA_035417885.1 bacterium | reverse complement strand
TTTAAAGGTTATATAACCAGCGTAGAATTATCATTCTCAGAAGACGTGATAACACTAGAAGATGGATCTGTTTTTCCTTTAGTTATTAATGGTACAATAAGATTTATTAATTTATTTACTTATGGCTGGTATAGTAAAGATAGTGAGAAATCGGGGAGAGCTTTATCAGATGAATTCAATTTATCAAAAAATCCAGCTTTATTATTTGGTGTTCAGATGGCTGACGTGCATGCATCATCAGCAAGTATGAGAACTTCACCAACAATTAATAAATCTTCATCTAAAGCTAAAAAAGATTCAGATGTCGCAACTGGTGTTAAATCACCCAATATATCTTCAGTAGTAAATAGTGTTAATAATTCTTCACCAGCGGAATTAAATTATGATTCATTTAAAAATTCTATAGCTGTGTCAAATAGAAATACTGATATATTAACTGGGTTTTCTAATGAAGATACTATATTAACTAACCAAATAACTCAATATATTAATAATGATTATGCTACTGATGACATGATTTTTTCTGATACATCCAATTTATATAATGAGTATTACAAAAATTATAGTGCTATTAGTAATGGCAATCTAGATTTTCTGGGTGTAAATAGTAATAGTGAATTAATTTCATCATCTAACAATATAATGAGTAAAGTATTAAATGTTAATACTATTTCAAATTATGCTAAATTAATTAAAAATATTAAAAATGGTGATGTTATAGATATATTGGCTTCTCTATCACAAGTTACATCTGGTACCAGTGGAGTATTAAATTCTAATATCAGAAATATATTAAACTCTACAAAAGTTGGGATTAGTATACTTAGAACGTTAGATATTAGTGGTATAAATTTGGATAATATAGCGGCAATATATGGTAGTGTTGAAGAATTATTAAAATATATTAATAAAATAGATGTTAAAAAACCAACAGCTAAAGATGAATTTGCAAAAGCTGTATATGCAAGTACTTTACAATCACAGCAAATAGGCAGTATACTTAATAATGTGAACACAAATATTAACAATGCTAATGTCAGATACGATAATCAAAATAATAATTTATCTAGTAGTGTTTTAACATCTTTATCAAATTCGTCTAACTCAGCTATATCAACTGAAATTTATAGCAATTATGATATGTATAAACAAGTTATAGATAGTTTGAAATATAAAGCAACTGAATTAGCAGATAGTAAAATTATAAACACTAACGTTTTAAATTCAACAGCTAAAATGTCAGATTACATAAAAAAGGTTGACACTAGTTCTGTGTTTGGTGTTAGTGATATTTATAAATCATCTCTCAATAAAATAGATGAATCAATGTAAGGTGGTTTTAAATTAATGTCAACAGTATATGGAGATAAATTAGAACATAACAATTTAGAAAGCAAGCATCATATGTCTGCCAATACTGATATATTTAAATTCGAAGGTATAGGTACAATTCCTATGCACATGAAATATATTAAGATACCTGAATATGTTAATGGAGAAACTTCCTATAAAGTTAAAGAAATAGATATACATAGATTAGATAATATAGCTTATAAATATTATAAAAACCCAGAATTATTTTGGGTTATAATGGCTGTAAATGATATTATTGATCCATTTAGTATTAAAAATGGTGACGTGTTAAGAATATTACCTAAAGATTATGTAGAATATAATATACTACGTTATAATGCTAGTAATGAGGATATATAATGTCAACAGTTTCTTCATATAAATTTAAAGATTATAAAATAAGATGTAAATTATCTTGGTATGATAATGATAATAAATCTATACCGGTGAAATTATTTACATATCAATTAACACAGTATACACCTTCTGTTTATGCAGAAATTGCCATTATAATTCCGTCAGAAAAAGCCCCAGATTTTAAGGCTATAGAAAATTTAGAGATTAAAGATAGAAAAATAGAATTATGGTTTGAAGATGAATTGTATTATACTCCACTTAAAAAAAGTTGTTTCGCCGGCCCATTTAAATTTTGCGTAGTATCTTATACAATGACAAATATAAATCTAACTCACGCTGAATTAAATGATGAAAATTATACAGATGCAAAGATGATAACTTTACAATGTATTGATTCTGTATTTTATAAGATGACATTAAATGAAAAATTTGCATCATTCGGTAAAGTAAATACTTCAGCAGTAGTAGAAAAATTAGTGTCTGACAATGGTGGTAAAATAAAAAAATTAGTTAATTCAGATTATGCTTACACTTGGTTGCAAACAGCAATGACAGATTATAATATGATTAGGTCTCTTTTACCTTATAGTAGATCATCAAGTGGTAATTTAATGTATAACTTTTTTATGTTCAATGAAGAATGTTATTTTTCCCCTATTAGTGAAGGTAAATTACAACCAGTAGCATTATATATTGATAATCAGAAAAATGCACCAGCACTAGTTAAAGATGACAGTTTTAAATATTTAATAGAACAGTATGGTAGTAGTGATAATTTATATTGTGCTGGTCGAGGGTTTGAAAATTTTAATCAAACTAAACCAACAAAAATGACTAAGCAAAGTTATGATAAAAGTAATAAAGGTAATAGACAGCATAAAGGCGTTGGTACTAAATATATTAATACAGCGTTAGAAGATAAAACTTTACAAGAAATATATATCAGTAATATCAGACATAGAATATATACTTTCTCTAAGATGTTGTCAATGGCAGTAGGTGCTTACCCGGATATAACTCCTATAGATTGTATTGAAATTTATAACGAAACAGATGGTAAAACTAAGATTTATGATGGTATTTTTTATGTTGCATCAGTTAAATATATATATGGTGAATCTCATAGTAGACCATTTGCACCGATGATGCATTTAGTTTTATGTAGTGAAACTGATATTGCAGGTATTGAAAAGCCAGAAGGAAGTGCTGTATAATGGAAAAATTCAGCGGAATATTTATTGGTACTGTAGTTGATAATAATGATCCTAAAAAATTAGGTAGATTAAAAATAAATGTACCAACTGTTTATGGTAATATAAAAACTGATGATTTACCTTGGGCGTCACCCAGTTTTCCATATGGTTATCATGACAGAGGTTTTTTCTTTGTCCCTGAAATAGGAGCTTTAGTTACGGTTATGTTTTTAAATAATTCTCCTTACACAGCCGTTTGGATGGGTGTTATACATAGAGAAGATGATAATATAGTACCACAAGAAATCAAAGAAAATTATCCAAATAGAAAACAGATCAAAACTAAAATTGGATATATATTATTTGATGATGAAACTAATTATATTCAGATTAAACATAAAAATGGTTCAGAAATAGTATTCAGCGACAATGGTGATATTGTGATACACGCCGCTAAAGATTTAGTATTATTATCTGATAATTATATACTTGAAAATCCA
>DAOLQA010000036.1:0-8460 GCA_035417885.1 bacterium | reverse complement strand
AAAAACAGAATCAGTTTAAGAACTTAATTATATGAAGGTGATTATTTATGCCAGCTTCAACTAGAATAAGCGATAGAACTGTTGGGGTCTGTGATATCGGGGAAGATTGTTGTCCTCACAGTAGAAGTGGTACCAATGCAACAGGTAGTCCAAATGTATTTATAAATGATTTGAAATGTCATAGATTAGGTGATACTGGACCAACAAATTGCCCTCATGGTGGAACTTTTGAATCAACAGAAGGTTCACCTAATGTATTTGTTAATGATAAACCTAAAACAAGAATAACCGACACAACTATATGTCAAAACTGTGGTCAATCTGGTAATCATGTTTCAGGAAGCGATAATGTATTTGTTAATTAAAAAGGATTTGATTAAATGAGTTATCCATATGAATACACATACCCTAAAAAATTAGAAGCTGTGGGTTATTCCGGTCCTATGCCAATCAATAATGGCGATACTTATGTTGCAGGAATAACAGATACTATTGATATTAGAGACTTAATAAGAGCGAGTATAGAAAGAATAATTGGGACATCTAGAGGCGAAAGAGTTATGCAACCTAGATTTGGTGCTAGTTTAAAAAGAATGTTGTTCGAACCTTTAGATAGTTTTTTGTTAGAAGATATAAGAGAAAATATATTAGACACGTTAAGTGAACAAGAACCAAGAATTAATATAACTAATATAGATTTTAATCCAAATATAGATGAACACACTATTTATATATCAATAAGTTATAATTTGAAAAATAAACAAATAAGTGATACATTCAATTTCACTATTAGATAAGGGGACTAGTTTAAACGATGTCTAATCTAGATTTAAGAAATATAGAAAAATTACCAATTGACTTTGAAGAAATAATGGAAGGTTTAACTAATAGAATAAAAACTAATTTACCTGATAAATGGAAGGATTTTCTTGCTAGTAACTTTGGAGTTGAGTTATTAGAAGCTTTTGCATATGAAGCTACTTTAATGTTCTATTATAATAATATGAGTGTTAATGAATGTTTTCTACCTACAGCTAAAACTAGAACAGCAGTATATAATCATGCTAAATCTATGGGATATAAACCATCCCCAGCCACACAATCATCAGTTACACTTAAATTTTATTTAGAAAATACACACATAAATAATATATTAATACCTAAATACACTAGATGTTCAACTGGTGATATTAATTTTTATACAACCGAAAATGCTGTATTATATAGTGATGAATTATATGTTACAGTACCAGCGAAATCAGGTAACATTAATACTGATACTTTTATATCAAACGGAATAGCTGGATACAAATACAAACTAATTAATAATAACGTTAATAAAATTGAATCTGTTTTTGTTGATGATGTTGAGTATGAATATGTTGAATTTATTGATGAACAAAATAATGAAGCTATGTATTATACAGTAGATTATGACAGCGATTATTATGCGTTTATAAAATTTGGTGATGGTGTTTATGGTAAAAATCCAGCTAAAAATTTGAAAATTGATGTTACTTATATTACTGGTGCAGATATAACACATAATGTTAATCCTTATACAATTAATATTATAAATGATGTTATATATGATTCAACAAATGCTATCATCAATGGTATAAATGTAACAAATGATGAATATGCTAATGGTGCTTCTGAGGCTGAGTCTTTAGATGAAATAAAGAAAAATACTCCAACTGTTTATAAGACACAAAAAAGATGTGTCACTAAAGAAGATTATGAAGATACAGCTTTAATGATAAATGGAGTTAATAAGGTTAAAATACTTGATAACGAAATGATGTCTGAAATTGGAATATTTGGAGTTAAGATTTGTGTTATACCTGATACTCCATCATCAGGTGGTTATCCTAGTGAAGCATTTAAAAAAGATATATTAAAAATATTTGATGATAAAAAAGTATGTGCTACGCAAGTTGATATAATAGATCCAAGTTATATTACTTTGAATACAACAGTTAACGTTAAAATATCACCTACAACAAATGCGTCTACAGTTATGAATAAAATAAGAACTAATATAAGTAAATATTTACATTGGGAAAATAGAGAATTAGGTGAAGCTGTAACTAAACAAGATATTTATGGTTTAGTTGCTGATGTTCCAGGAGTATTATCAATTGAAAATATTGATATATCAGAACAAAGATATATATATGTTTTAGAAACCCCAGTAATTGGTAGTAATACAATAAAAATAAGAGATACTATGTCGGTATTAAACGAAGGTTCTACTGTTAATATAATGAATATAGATGGTATAAGTGCTTTAACTGCTAAAATTAAAACTATGGATAATGAAGGTACATGTACTTTATCATCTCTAAGTGATAATTCTGATATTATAATAACCGATGAAATGAATATAGCGGCTAATTGTTGGGTTTATCCAATATTAAAAACAAAAGGTTCTTATAATTTTGGGGAAAAAATGATAACAATACAAGGCGATACTCTTATTAATAGCAGTATAGAAAAAAGAACAACTTTATTATCAAATATAAATTATACAACTATTTATTTTGGTGATGACCAAACAAAGACATATCAGATATTATTTAGAGTAGGAGATAGTTTGTATCTAGATAGAGGTTTAGAAGACAATATTGATAATAATACTGATATAGTAGTTATGCATAAAAAATTTATTCCTATTTTAAGTTCAACGGCTGTTATGGGGTCTAGTGTATTAGAGTTAACATCTTACCCTAGATTTGGTGTTGGTGCAAAATTATTAAGATATGAAACCGCCTTATATAATGATACTACATTATCAGTGTTTAGAAGTAGTAGTGGTGTTGATTATCTTGAAAATTATATTGCGATTGATACATTAGTTAAAATAAATAAAGTATATTTAAATGCTAATATGATATTAACAGAAGGATTGGATTACACAATAACAAATAATAGTATAATCAATTGGACAGATATTGGTAAAGTTAAAGTTCCTTCAAATGTTCAATACTATATTGATGTAACTAAAAAAACAGATTCACATAACGTTAAAGTTTTGGATTATTATGTTAAAGGAATTAATAAGAAAACTATTAATATTAGTCCTTCAGTTGATTCAACATTAGCTGATGGGACATCTTTTGATTACACAACAGACACTTTTAATATATTACCTTGGGAAATAGCTGATTGTGGTACGATAACAATTAATGTTGAGGTCTAATTAAATGTCATTCTTATATAATATACTACCTGAATATACCAGAAATAGCGATACCACAACAGATTATAATGTTACTGGTGAGGTTAAAGTATTAGAAGAATTTTTAAATTGTGTAGATGTTGAAATATTTGATGTTATATCAGATAGTATCAGAGAAATATTAACTTTTACCGACATTTACAATATAAAAAACGAATATTTACCTTATTTTGCTTATATTTTAGGTTATAAATGGAATACTAGACTACCAGTTGATTTACAAAGAGATATTTTAATTAATATATTAGATATTTATAAACGTAAAGGTACTAAGTTTTCATTTCATTTTGGATTATATCGTTTAGATCCGACAGTTAACATTTATGAACCATATAGAAACATATTTACATTAAATAAATCTCATCTTAATGGTGGATTTGATATATACACACGATGGAGATATAAATTAAACAACACAAAGAAAATTGTTATTGATAGTAGTTATAATGTATATGCTATTAATGATAACGAATTATATAAAATAGATAAAGATGGTAATAAAATATTTAATATCAGCTTTAATAATTATAAAATAGAAGATATTAATATTAAATTAATAGCTGTTGGAAAAGATATAATTTATATACAAGCTAGAGATATAATTAATAATATATCTTATTTTTATAGTTTAGATGTTAAAGGTAATATTAAATATGAAAAGAATTGGTTTAATATTAAATGTTTTGATTTAGACAGTAATAATAATATTTATCTTGCTATTAATGAAGATACTGTCAATGATTCTATTATTAAAATAAATGATATTACTGGGGAACTAATTAATATTAATGGTGAAGTAAGTTATAATATTGATAATTTAAATAAGATTAATATTAAAAGTATTACATGTAATAATAATTTTATGTATGTTAATATTATAGCAGAAGAAACACCTCTTATAAAATCAAATACAATATTAAAAATATATAATTGCAACAATGAAAATAACACTATAAATGAATTACATGAATATATATATAGTTATGATTTAAGTGATAATATAACTGCAATTAAATATGATAACTCAAATAATATATATATAGTTATTAATAATAGAGAATTAATTAAATTTGATAGTGAATATTATAATAATATTACGCTTAGAAATGATATACCTATAAATAGTTTTGATGTGTGTAGATTTAAATCAAGAAACTATATGATTATAGGAACTAATAATAACGTTATAATTTCAGATATTACTGGTATCAATGTCTTATATAGTTTTAAAACAGTTAATAATGTTAATTATATAAAAGGATTATTAACAAAAAACGCAATATATTATATAAATGATGATATTATAGTTAAAAATTATTATAATATGATTAATGGTGATTGTTTAACTAGTAGAGATTACTATAGTAATGGTATTATAGTAGTGCAAACAAAGAATATGTCCAATGAAGTTAAAGAAATAATAAAATTAGTAATACCAGCAGGTTGGAAATTGTTAATTGAAGGTACTACTGGTTTATATTATAGTTTTCATGACAAAACAGCTACAGATAAAGATGACTATGATTTATTTAACTTTTTAGACGAATACCGGAAAAAATACATAGATTATTATATTTATTCTGATATATTATCTAATTTTGAAAACACACAAACAGACGAAAATAAAATTCAGTATTATAGTGGAATACAATATCACAATAAAGGTCATATGAATATTGTAATGTTAGGTAAGACTTTTATTATTGATACTAACGATTCTTTATATAGAATGAATGATATAAATTTATTTGCTGAATCAGAATATAATAATTATACTGGTTTCAGAAATCCTTTACAATATGTTCAGGTTACTGGTAATGTTATATATGAAACTACTGATAGTATAGAAGATGGATTATATATGAATCTAGCTATACCTAACAAAACAGTAGCTGTCGAAATATTAATAGTAGGAGCCGGAGGCGGGTCATCTGATTTAATAAATCTGTCATCAACATCATCAGATATTTATAATATATCGGTTGGTGGAGGTGCCGGAGAAGTAGTTAAAACTACTTATTATATAGATCAAGAAAGTTTAGATTTAGATTTAGATTATAATTATGTATTAATAGGACAAGCCGGTGTTGGTGGAATAATAAATAATAATGGGGAAAATTCAATTGTTAGAATAGTACATTCAATTACATCTGATGAATTCTTCAGCGAAACAGCTTTAGGTGGTAAAGCCCCTATTGATTTTGACCCAACTAGCATAAAATTCAATGGTGGTTTAGATTATAATAATACATATCATGGTGCAGAAATTTATTCTTTACCTAATAATTGGATAAACACAGACAAGTTAATATCAGTATATAATTCATTTAATAATGACAGTGGAAATATTATACATTTAACTAACACATTAGAAAATGGCGTAACAACACATAATTATTGTACTGCTGGATCATCTTCTTATGATATTGGTTTAGGATATAAATATTCAAATAACAGTATTGGTTCTGGAGGATGTTTTGCTATACCAACTATTGATGAAAATTTAGATTATGTGTATGGCAAAGGCGGTAATGGTTATATCAGAGTTACTTTGTATTTTAAAGTTGATTAAAAGATAAATATTTTGCGGAGGTAGGTTAAATAAAAAATGGCATATTTAGACGAAACATCGATAGCGGCAAGTCCTTATGTTGCTAGATGTAATAAAGCTTTTAAGTTTTATTTAGATAATCGTAGAGGTAATAGTTTAGGAACAGGATTATATTTAGCTGTTGCAAGTGGTGATAGTAATGAATGGGTAAATTCTGTACCACTACCTAGTTTAAATACTTATGATTTAACTGATATACAAGTATTTATCAGATATAGAAATATGTATATGGTTAAAGATGATGTTGATGGAAATATAAGTGTAGGAACATCTTTGAATTCAGGCGATCACATGTGGTCTAAAGTTGATCAAGGTGCAAATGATGATGAGTATTTTAAAAATGTTATAACAAATAAATCTAGATGGGTTTATGTAGACTTTGAAATTAAAACAAATTATAATATACCTAATGTCATTAGACAATTTGGTATCTATAGCTATTTAAGATTAATGAATGGAATAGATCCATCATTGGAATATTACTCACCTAGTACAATGGTTCAATTATCGAGTGGACCCAGAAAATACGATGGTATATTAGAATTAGTGCATAATAAAGAATCATACTATAAAAGTACAGAAATCAAAGAAATTCTGGCATATGTACTCGAATTTTAAGAAAAAGGTGCTGAAATAATAAAATGGAAATAAAATACGATCTATCAGTAGCACCATATTATGATACAACAACAGAAGAATTAAATAAAAATTATATTCAATATCTGGCTGTTGACGGTCAAAGGCTACAAAATAGAGAATTAAACGTAGCACAAGGTTTAATAAGAGGTAATGCAAGAAAAATAACAGATTTAATTATTGAAGATGGTTCTATTGTTTCAGGGTGTAATTTTGTTAATGATAATGTTAATAAAATTTGCACTTTATATGAAGGTGAAATTTATGTTAATGGTGTCATAGTTAAAATACCAGAAACACAATGGACACATTCACAAGTACCAGAAGAGGTTTCAATAGTTTTTGCAGATATATTACCAGTTATTGTAACTCCATCTGATGATACTTCTTTATATAATCCAGCTGAAAATTATGAAAGTTTTGGAGACCCAGGTGGTCATAGATTAAAATATGTCGCTTCCGTTGGAATTGTCAAAGAAGAAGATTTTACCGAAATATTATTGGAACATAAGACCATAGTTTCTATTATTAAAATAAAAGAAAGAAATACTTATGGCCCAATTAAATCTAAACCTTTGTTTAATAAAATAAATACACAGATGAATCAGAGAACCTATGATTCATCAGGAGATTTTATTGCTGAAGGATTAAGAGTTTCAACTTTAAGACATGCAGATAATCCTTTAAATAAATATGAAGTGCGTATATCTAAAGGTAGATGTTATGTTAAAGGTGAAGTTTACAATATACAAGACACTACTCTAGTTGTTGATAACAGTAGTATAAATGTTGATAGTACTTTAATTAGAGACCTTCCGGAAGAACATATATATACAACAAATGATATTAATTATTATTTAAATCATGCATTTGTTAAAGAAGTAATAAATGTTTTTGGTAATGTTGTAATTACAGGATTATCAACTGTTAGTATTGGACTAATAGATGATATATCACCAGCAGGATATTCTAAAGAAAAAATAATTGATATTGATAATGTATATACAAATAACCCAGCTGTAACATATATTAAGAAAAATGCTACAAATGCTCTAACTGGATTATATGATTATGAAACAGTAGGCAGTAAAATCATATGGAATACAACAACACCAGTTAATGTGAAGCCGACTGGTACATTCTTTGTTGATTTCATATATAATAAATCATTAACTAATTTGGTTGATTATTATTTATTGCAAGATGAATTGGGATATTATATTAAATTTAAATCTACTGGTTCAAATAATTTAAAAGCTGGATTAACATTTAAAGTTAATTATTCATGGTATATGCCTAGAATGGATTTAGTTTATATAAGTGATATAGGCATACCAAGTGTTAAACAAGGATTAGCCTCAGATGAATCTAATTTAACTGAACCTGTAACTCCAGCCGGATCGTTGCCTTTAGCTGTTGTGACCGTTATACCCGATACAGAACCATATAATTATTATGTGAGAAGTTTTAATTTATATAGAGTGCCTGTTGGTCAATTACAAGATATTAAAAAAAGAGTTGACAATCTAGAGTATGATGTTGTGATGTCTAATTTAGAAACACAAATACAAAGTAAACATCTATCAACTGATACTAATGGGGCATATAGTTTAAGAAATATATATACAGACCCAATTGTTGATTATTCCAAAGCTGATATATCATCTGAAGAATTTAGTGCCACAGTTGATATTTTCAGAAGAGGAGTTTATCTGCCTATGCAAATTGAACAGATAGGATTAGATAAAGCAAGTTTTACATTATCATATAAAGATGTTAATGGTAATGTTGTTCGAAAATCAATAAATCCAATAAAAGATAATATTGTATCACTTATAGATACTGATAGTATAATTGCTACTAGCAGTCAGCCGCATGCAACACACGATATCGATATTACTCCTTATTACTATAAAGGATTAAAACCAACATTAGAATGTGAACCAAATAAACTAGTATATGTTGAAGATGA
>DAOLQA010000035.1:4159-12027 GCA_035417885.1 bacterium | reverse complement strand
AAAATGAATATATTAGAAAAAAAATGGTCTTGTAATGTAGAAGCAAAAATAAGTAGTTTTCATCATATGTGTATTTTATCTAATGAAAACTTAAAAGCTTATATTACAATGAAAGACATTAATCGTGCACATTTAATTGTAATGGTCAATTATGGGGATTATAGAATCAGAGCTTTTGATAAAGATATAGAAAGTGAAAATGTTTTAGATAAAATAGATACAATAATAACAAAAGCCAATGAGTTTCCCGAATTAATAAGCTATATAAAAGCTATTATAATTCAATTATTTAGCAGTTATAATATTATTTTCAATAGGATATTGATATCATCTAATAAAGATTATGAGTTTATTGATTTTTATACTGATAATGAACCAGAGCCTCATCTTAGATTACAATTTGATGACCTTTATACCTTGTCAATTTTTGTACATATGTGTCAAATTATTGAAGGGCATGAATATTATATTGATGTTGCAACACACGATATTAATGTAAATCTATATAATATAGAGAACACTATAAATAAAATATTGAAAATACAGTATCAAGAACATAATAAGGAGGAGGTATTAAATGAAAACTAATTATTATGATTATAAACTAAAACTTATTGAATTTTCAACATTTTTTCAAAAACAAGGTATGAAATATATAGGTGGAGAATTTTCGTATGAATATTATGTGAAATATCATTATTTGTTTATGCCAAAAATGAAAAGGGTAGTAATCACTGTAGAATTGTGTCCTTATAATGAAGATTTTGTTTCAATTCATTATAGCTTAGATATAATAGAAAATATGATATGGGAATATGATGAGCCTATACTAGAATTTAATGTAATTAAAATTCCTATAGATAGTAAGAAATTTAACAAAAGACTTAAATTAAGTTTTAAAATGTTTCAAAAAATGTTAAAGGTATATGTTAAAAATTATATGAAGGTATAAAATTGATTTAAATAATACAAAGGAGATATAAAATGGACTTAATAAATAAAAAATGGTCTTGTGATTTAGAAGTTCGTAAAATTGATCAGCATCATTATATTCTTACAAATAAAAATCTAGAAGTATCTATTGAAATAATGGGTG
Source organism: bacterium (assembly GCA_035417885.1). Classification (GTDB taxonomy): domain Bacteria; phylum Patescibacteriota; class Patescibacteriia; order JAGPKW01; family JAGPKW01; genus JAGPKW01. Next base: position 10,931 of record DAOLQA010000035.1, on the reverse strand, counting down.
ATTACAGTGCAGAATTAATGATATATTTATATTATGATAATAAAAAAATGTTAATGTATTATGGCGATGTAAAAGGGAAAGATTTATTAGATAAAATAGACACAATAATATTGAAATATAATAATCTACCCGACCTCATAAATGATGTAAAAAAAGTATTAAAAGAACAACTTGAAGCAAATGGTATATATCAAGGCAAAATGGAAGTGTATTCCTCTTGTGACCACTGGAAAATTGAATGTTATGAAAATGGAAATTCTAAAGACCCCATTCTAGAATTACAATTTCAAGAACTGAACAATATGACTTTATTTTATCATAAAATTCAGGTTATAGACAAATACAAATATTATGTAGATATTGAATTGCACGATATAAGCGTAAATCTTTATGATATTGAACAGGCTTTAAGTAAAACTTTAAAACTACAACTTCAAGAAATTAAACAAGATGATATATAGAAAAGGAAATAAAGATGAATAACTATGAACAATTTAAACACAATATAATAGTATTTCTTAAAGAATATTTTTCTACAAAAGGGATAGATACTGAACCTAAAGAATATAAATATAATATTGAAGATGAAATATTTTATAATGGTATATTAATTACGATAGATATTATTATTAAAGAATTTGTAAGTGATATAATTTTGATTGCATATTTTAATACAGATATTGAAACTAGTAAAAATAATGAAGTATTAACAATACAAGATCATATTCACAATATATCAAATGAGAATATGCAAGGTATTAATGTTATTAAAGCTTTTTTAGATGTTTTTCCTAGATTTGAAAAAATAATTAATTTGTCAAAAGCAGTAATGGAGGAACAATGAATGATATTAAAGAAACAAATAGTGTTATAGATAAATATTTAAATAGGCTAGGAATTTATATATTTAATAAGGATATGATGATTACTAAAGTTGATAGAATAGCTAAAAATCATTGTATTATAGAATTTTCTTCTTACGATAATATAATAAGAATGTCTATAGAAGAAAATAATGATAAATCTTTAACATTCAATATTGCTTTTTATGAATTTGAAGACAATACTTCTAAATTAGAAAATCCTATTATGGAAATAAAATTTTATAGAACACCAACAGAAAGTTTGATATTATTTGAAGAGCTTATTGATCAGAGCTTTATCTTAGTTGATAAATTATTAAATAGATGCAAATGTGGGTCAGATATTGAAATTAAGCGTTCTGTTTTGAAAAAAGCTAATGATTATCTTCTTGATTTAAAGAAAGAGTCATAGGATTCTCTTTGTTGGGAAGAACAAATTGCTGATATAGAAAGTTTATAGGATTATGATTATAATATCATTAAAGAATATGTTAGTGAAACTATAGATAAACTTACCCATCTTCTAGATTCTTCTGATTCAGTAAATACTAGGGGTTATGTAGTAGCCTTGATTAATACATATACAGATAATTTATTGGAATAGGAAAATGAAAAATTATATCAACAATAATATATTTAAAGAGATATAAAATGAATAATAAAAATTATTGTGAATATTGTGGAGAAGAAAGTGCAGTTTTATTTAAATATAAAACATATATCGAAAATATTGAACATTATTGCCCCTCCTGTTATATTTATGTGAATTTTGGTAATTTGATGGAAGAACTTAAAAAAGATGATGTATTCAGATTTGTTATACCGAATAAAAATATATCTAACACTGATGCTAAATGTAATTGTGGCGAAACGGAAAACTTATTATGTATATATTATAGCATGGAAACCTATATGAAGTTTGATGATTTTATAAATATTCTAGAAATTCATGGTTTTATTGATAATCCTACATATTATAAGCTTTTAGATTAGGATTATAAAACTAATTTAGAAATTAATTTAAAATCAGATAATACTTTTAATAAAGAAGCTAATATAAGTATATTGAAATATAAACCAGATTCAAAAGATTTTTACTTTGATTTAATTGCCATATATGATATATACTTAATGCGTCCTATTGAATTTGATGACAATAAAAAATACTTTAAAGTTAAAAGAAGATTCAATTTAGAATTATTTATTGATACTGATAAATGTATAAAAGATATAAATTCCTATGATTGTTATGGTCGTTTAAAAATGTGTAGTATACATAATTCAGATGATGAAAATGAAATTAGTCATTTATATAATTATGATAATACAATATTATTATATATTATAGATAACCCTTTAAATGAAGATTTATTTTAATTATATTAATTATAATGACTATTGAAAATATATTGAATTAAAGAAATAAGGAGGAAGCAAATGTTTGCATTAGATAGTATATTTCATAAAAAAGTAGACAGACTAAAAGAGTATTTAAATAATCATAATTTAAAATTTATTAAAGAATCTTTTGGTAATGATGAAATAATGCGATACTATTATTATCATTCTACATATGATTATGAAGGAAATATAATTAATATTCATATTTCTCCATTTTATTCTGATATAATAACTTTATATTTTATTTATAAAGATACAGAAAATAATATGAAAATAGGATTGGAAATTATAGATATTAGAGATAGGATAGACGAAAATATTATATTTGACAAGAAATTAGATGAGGGGTTCAATATTTTTATTAAGTCATTAAATTTATATTTAGAAGAAACAAAAAAGAAGGAAAGAATAAAGATGAAAACGACTTTTAATGAAATTTTACATGATTTGGGTATTAATACCCCTAAACAATTCTATAAATTAATAAGTAAATATTGGAGTAAATAGGATGATGCAATTATAATATTAAATCCAAAAACTGGTAAAGTAAGAATAAGACGCATATATATAGGTTCTGATTTTATCCCTGATGATGAAGAAGTTGAACTCTTACGATTAGAAAAGCCATCAGAAGAAAATGCTGGTTGGACAAATATGTTTAGTGAGGAAAAATGGGATGAACTTTGTTATTCTATTGATAAAAAATTAAAACAAATATATAAGGAGGAACAATGGAAAACAAATATGATTTAAATAGAATATTAGAAAAAACAAAACAATACTTTGAAAAACAAGGATTGGCATTATTTGATGAAGAAATAGAACATAATGAAACTTGCACATTAATGTATAATTATATGGATAATATAATAGACATAATAATTTTTGTTGATAATGAAGATGATACATTGTCTATTACTTATAGCTATGATGAATATTATAAGAATGTTGATAATGGGTTTAGATTACCCAATAGTCATATACTTTCTTTTTCTGTTTATAATATTGCCTTAGAACATTCTCAATTAAAGAAGCAAATTAAAGAAAGTTTTAAGTTCTTTATGAAAATATTTAAATAGCATGAAAAGAAATATAAAAAACAAAATAATGAAAAGGATATGAAATGAAATGTAATGAATTTCAAGAGAAAATTGTTGAACTAAAGAACTTCCTTTTATCACAAGGATTAGAGATTATTGGTGAAGAATACAGTAATAATGATGACTATTATTATCAATTGCAATTTATTCTTCTTAATAAAAAAGTTAATGTTAATCTTACTAAATATGATTTTGAGACTCTTGCTATTAATTTTAGCTATTTACAAACACAAAATCATATATGGGAATATAACAATCCTATTATAGGATATTCAATATTAAATATTCCTGAAGATAAGACGTTATTTCAAAACACAATTGAAAAAGGTTTTAATTTTTTCAGGAATATATTAGAATCTTATTTTATAGAATATAAGGAGGAACAATGAATCAAGAAAATAGAACAATACATTAGGATTATGAATTACAAAAGATTTATTTACTTAAAAAATTTCTCGAAAAACAGGGTTTAAAAATAACTAAAGAAGATTATACTATTGAAGATGAATATTGTTATTATTTAAATTTTATTTTATGGGGAAAAGAAGTTGGAGCCGGAATTCATGCTTATAGTGCAAACTTATTCTCATTCTTTTTTACTTATCCCTCTATAGATAAGTCTACTGACAGGATGGGACATAACATTCGAACCTTAAACTTTACAGGAGAAGAAGTGCCTGGATACACAGACATATTTAATAAATTATTAAAACAAGGATTTAAAACTTTTAAAAAAATGTTTAAAGTATATCTTAGAAAATGTGAGGTAAAAAATGAGTACAAATGATTTTCAAGAGCGTGTTAATGAAATTAAGAATTTTCTGAAAGAACAGAAAATAGAAATTACAAAAGAAAATTATCATATTGATAAACATTATTCCTATAACGCAAGTTTTGTCCTTTTGGGAAAAAATGTAACTCTTTGTATATTTGGTGATAGTGAATCGGAAGATTTTGCATTTGATTTTGATTATTCTCAATGGAATAATACTATATGGGAATATAATTTTCCAGAAATATACCTTTTTGTAGATCAAATCCCGAATACTGAAACGCATCTTAAACAAATATTAATTGAACAATTTAAGGTTTTCAAAAAATTATTAAAAATACTTATTAAAAATTATTATAAGGGTAAATAAAATAATAATAAGGAATTATATTAAATACTAGGAGGAACAATGACAAATATATTAATTGGAATATTGAAATTTAATGGAATTGTAGCCTTAATAGTTGGACTTATAGGATATGTAACATTACTATTAAATTTTATCAATCTTAAAAGAGTTAAGTTTGAATAGTGGGTTAATTTACAAGCAGGATCATTGATTACTGCATTAGTACATACTTCTTTAAGTGTATTATTTTTTCGATGGGCAGAGCATATAATATCATCATTAGGGAGGTAAAGAATGAAATATTATATTATAGAAAATAAGAATAAAGATGATTTGCTTTATAGGTTGTATTATTATAAAATATCAGATAATGAGTATTCTATAAAGTATATAAAAGATAATTATAGTCAAGAAATTAATTATAAGATTGATAATGGCATATTATATAACAAATATTTTAGAGATAGTAGTTATGTGCCACTAACTAAGATAGATAAAATCAATAATATTAATAATTTTTTATTGAATGATATTAAAAATAAAATGGCAATGGAGGAATAATGCAATACTCAATTATTAATAATTTAAAAGGTAATCAACAATTAATATTAACTCAAAATAATAATTTAATTGAATTATAGATTTCTGAATAGAAAGATGACAAAAAATATACATTGAATATATTATATTTGATTCATGATAAAATTCTGGGAATTTATAGCCAAACTAATGAAGATATTAATAGTAATGTAATTTTTGAAACAGCAGATAGTAAAACTTTAAAATTATTTCAGCAACAAGGAGAAGTAGACAATATAATATATAAAGATGCTTAGCAAAATCTTATTAGAAGTTTGACTATAGAATAGCATTCTATAGAATTTAATGATACACCCATTCAACCGCCAGAAAAATATGAAATTGTAATTATGTACAATGGTGATCCTACACAAGCTATCATCTTTTAGTTTAAAATAAATAAATAATATGAGGAATTGTTTATGAGAAAAATGGCTATTATAGGTTATGGAGCCTCAACAATAGGTTTTTTGTATAACTGGCTTAAACAAGATATGAATAAAATCAAACAATATGATATTGATATATTTGACAAAAACACTGAATAGTGTGCTGGTGGTTTAGGTGGGCTACAATATGATGGTAAATTGATTGTTAGTAAATCGCCTACTATAGCCTTAGATTATCAAATACAATAGGAATTATTAAAATTTTTTATTAGTTATATTAATAATTGTGAAAATAATATTAAAGAATGTAATAATAATTCTGATATAATTAATTAGTTTTATTAGCATAATATGGAATTAATTGAAGAAAAAGTTTATCATGTAGGCACTGAGAAATTGAAAGAGTTAAATCAAAATATATTAAAATATTTTAAAGATACAATTAAATAGTATAATTTAAATATACATTTTCATTTTAATACTCATATTGATTAGAACAAATTAAATCATCTATAGTAGGAATATGATATTGTTATATTGGCTGTAGGACGATATGGTATGAATTTGATTAATTATATCATTCAAAAATATCCTGAATTACAAGAAAGTGTTAATGGTATTGATTTAGGATTAAGGTATGAAATCCCCAGTAATTTACCTAATATTAAGAGATTGGATAATAAATTTTATGAATGGAAAGTGAGATATAAAGCTAAGAATGATTTAATAGTGCGTACATTCTGTCATAATCCCAATGGTTTCGTAATAGTAGAAAATGTAGATATACTGGATGATAAAATTGCTATAGTTAATGGTCATTCAAAGAACATAAAATCTGAAAATACTAATTTTGCTATATTAGTTACTTAGAAATTTACTGAACCTTTTAATAATCCTATCTTATATGGTAAGATATTAGCACAACAAGCTAATTTACTAGCTGGTGGCGATAGTAAAATTATAATGCAAACTCTTGGTAATTTTATGAATAGAAAAAGAACTAAGTATTTATTCCGAGTTATGCCTACTTTGTCTAAATAGCATTATATTATGGGTGATTTATCTTATGTATTGCCAGCAAAAACTTATGAAGCTATAAAAGAATTTATTTATCAATTAAGTTAGATTATTCCAGAAATTTTATATGAAGATAATTTACTTTATGGCTTAGAAATCAAATTTTATAGTAATGTTATGAAAGACAATAATAAATTTAAATTTATTGGTGATTGTAGCGGTAATTCAAGGTCTATTATCACAGCAGCGGGCACAGGATTTAAATTAGTATAGAAATTTTAAAGAATATATAAAAATAAATT
>DAOLQA010000035.1:0-4059 GCA_035417885.1 bacterium | reverse complement strand
AAATAAATTTTAAAAGGAGTTCCAAAATGGAAAAGACTTATTCAAAGGTTTTCAAAGCTGCGACTCACAATATGTCACAGTGTTATCGGGATGTAGAGCCCCAATCTTTGTCAGATATTTTAGGGGCTACTAAAGTAACTTGTAATTCTTTGGTAAGTGAATTTGGCCCTCAATATTATGGTTTCAAGGCCATAAAGAGGGCTGGATACAAATTAGGGGAAAATTTAATGTATGATACATTTAGTCCTACTGAGGAAGTAGTTACAATTGTGAAGGATAGGTATGAACTACTTCAGCATCAACAGTTGGTTTATAATGTAATAAAGGTTTTAGAAAAAAATCATATTAATTATTCTATTCCTAAAGTTTATGTAGATCAGCGACCCCGGCGGAATAGATTGTATATGAATATTTCTTTAGATGACATTAAAATTGATGTTGATGGCTCTGATATCACGCCTACTATAGACTTGTATAATTCAACTGACGCTACATTAAGCTGCGGAATTATATTTGGAGCTTATAGGGCTAAATGTGAAAATGGAATGATGATAGGAGAAACCTATGAAATGACAAGAATCATTCATACCCCTCTTTTGTTTACAAAATTGAATTTCAACTTAATTTATGATGATGTGATGAAAAAATTTGGTGATCTAGCAGAGGCAATACAGAAAATGCAAACTGTATATATAAATGAAAATCATCTACGGCAATTACAAAAGATGGGATTCAACAGTATGTTTGTAAAACACTATAATGATATTGAAGAATCTTATATGTTAAACAACAATGAATCTGTGAATAAAAATACTCTCTGGGGTTTGTATAGCACTGCCACCAATTTCTTGACAAATTACTTAATGAGGAAAGATTTTATTAGTGCTATGAACCAACAAAGGGTGTTATATCAATTTCAAAATAAGATATTAGAAGAAGCGGCGTAAGTGATGAGGGATGGGTGGGTGGGAAATATAAATTAGTGTATAGATGTTTAGTTTGATAACCAAAAACCTATTTAAAAATAGAAAACAATTCAGTTTGATATAAGTATATACTCTGGATACAAAAACTTCAAATATAGCGTGTTTTTTTTATTCTGATAACTAAATTATAAATAGATAAATTAAATTTTAAAAAAACCAATTGAATTGGTCATATAATACATAAAATAATAGGAGGAAAAAATGAAAGAAAATGCTCTTAAAATTGCAACAGAACATTTACTAGATTTGCAAAACGCTTTAGAACAAAATGATAAGAAATTGTTTCGTGAAATTCTGGATAAAATTATCGTTAGCAATGATATAATTTTGTCTGGAGAAATGACTGTTGGTATTGGATATTCAAATATTCTTCTTCAAGCAATCCAGAAATGGATTAATTATTAAATCCGAATTTTCTTACGGGGGATGCTTGTTTATTAAGAATATTAAAAATGATATTTGCCACCGAAAAACCACTTTAAAATAGGAAATAATTTAGTTTAATATAAATGCATCCCCCAATTATGAACGCTTAAAATATGGCTTATTTTTTATTTCTAAAGCCAAATTATAGATTAAAGAGATTAATAATTCTAAATTATAAAAATAGTATAGAGGAGTTTTATGTTAAATGACTATCTTTATCATAAAACAAATTATGGAGAATTATATTGTGGAAATTGTATTGAAATAATGCAATATATAAATGATGATAGTATTGACATGGTTATAACAAGTCCACCTTATGATAATTTAAGAAATTATAAAAATAATTGTAGTTTTACTTGGGAAGTGTTTGAACAATTAGCCAAGTTAATATATCAAAAAATTAAAAATGGAGGAATATGCGTTTGGATTGTTGGTGATGCAACAATTAAGGGCAGTGAAACCGGAACTTCATTTAAACAAGCATTATATTTTAAAGATATTGGATTTAATTTGCATGATACTATGATTTATGAACGAAGAAATGCACCTTGTTCTTATAATAAAAGATATAGACAATTTTTTGAATATATGTTTATACTATCTAAAGGTTCACCTAAAACATTTAATCCTATTAAAGTTAACTTAAAAACTGAATATAAGTTTAGCCCATCAGCTACAAGAAGACAAAAAGATGGAACCACCAAAAAAATTGAGAAATTTGATTTGAAATATACAATACGTAGTAATATTTGGAAATATAGTGTTGGATATATGCACTCTACCAAAGATAAGATAGCATTTAAACATCCAGCTATTTTCCCTGAGCAATTAATTATTGATCATATAATATCATGGACTAATGAAGGAGATTTAATCCTAGATCCAATGGCGGGGGCAGGAACTACTGGAGTTTGTGCTATTGAAACAAATAGAAAATATATATTAATAGATATTGAAACCGAATATTGTGAAATAGCAAAACAAAGGATAGAGAAAAGAATTGAACAATTAAATATTTTTAAATAATATTTAGTATTATAAAAAAATGAGGTGATATTATGATTTTTTTTGGTATTGAAATAGAATTTATAGTAAAGCCAGAAAATTTGAATGATTTAAATACATTATTATAGAAATATAATAGTTATCTATTACATAATTATAATATGGATTAGGGTGGTTCATTCCCATTATTTAAAGATGGGTCTATCGCTCCCGAAGAATGTAATAAATACCCTGAATCTTTATTTTATTATGGTTTCTAGCTTAAAACCATACCATTAAAATATAATGAAAGTAATATACAATTAATAAAGAATATACTTGATGATTTAAGTTCGTATGTATTTGCAAATTATTCTTGCTCTATTCATGTGCATGTATCAAAACAAGGTTGTGATATTCTAGACCATTATACTATATTATATCAATATTTAAAATAGGGTTATGCTAATAAATTTAAGAAATTAAATCAATATGATATGACTAATTATATTTATGCTAATTTAACTCAGTGTAAAAAAGATTATTATTATAGAATTAATAATTGTATACGTAAACATAAACCTTGTATTATTAATATAGACACTTAGTAGGATAAAACAGATTTATATAAAATAAATTTAAATTATAATACAATATAGTATCGTGGATTGAGGCATCATTTTTGTAATGAAGCAACAAATACTGAAATTATAGAAGGTATAAATAGATTCTTGGCAGTAATTAATAACATCTAGCCTGATAAAGAATTAAAAAAAGTATTTAAAATAATTAATAATGAATAAAAATGTGTAATTTTATAATATATTAAAGTAATTATATGTATATAACTAATATAGAATTAAAGGAGAATGATTTTTATGGAATTATTCAAGTTAAATGTTAATTGTCAACCATATTTAGATTGTGTTAACAATAATATTGATGATATTATTAATCAATTTGCAATGATTTATCAAGATGAATTTATTAATGATCTTGATACTATGCTCAAAAATGCAGGATTTGAAAATCAGTATATTTTACTAAGTAATTATGAAATTTTTACTAAATCTAAACAATTGATGTTATTCTTAATGATTAATAACTTGAATTTAAAAGTCTATTCTAAAAATTATATAGAAGATGAAGAATTTATATAATAATATTGAATTTGACAGTAAAGAATAGATTTAGTTCTATAAATGGTTGCAATAGTGTAAATAGTATAAATTGATTAATTCTTGGGAATATCATCCTCAATCTATGCTATTATCCGAGCCATATTAGTGTAATAATAAAAAAGTCCTAAGAGAACATAAGTATACACCTGATTTTATTTTTTAGATTAATGATAAATATAAAAACAATCCATTATTTCATTACTTTAAATATCACAAAAATAATAAAGTTTATATAGATGTTAAAGGGGCATTTAATAGATACCATAGCATTACTTAGTTTTCTATAAATCAAAAATGGATAGCACAAAAATATGATATTTATATATATAAAATATAGATTGATAAATTATTCAAAAATACTTTTGTGCCTCATGAATGTAGATTTACTGAAAAAACTCATAAACCTAGAACAAAATATAATAAATATAAAACTATACAATAGTATATACAATCTAATTAATTATTAAAAGGAGAGAAAA
>DAOLQA010000034.1:0-12574 GCA_035417885.1 bacterium | reverse complement strand
AATGTATGATAGTGTAATCTATTAAAATAATTAGCTTTAACTAGTGGGTTTAAAGAAATTTAAGCCTACAAAGGTAGAGCTAATTCTGCCACATGTTCGTTGACAATAAGAAGGAGGGCAACTTAGGCGCCCCCTTCGAAAGTAGGGGGTCACCTAGTGACCCAATTCCTTTTAGGAGGAATATATGAAGACGGTAAAGAAAAATGCTAAGGCTGAAAAGACCTTAGCTCAATCCGAGAATAAACCTTCTCGGAAGGTTCCGGTGTGGGAGCTGGTTCTCTTTGGTGTTCTTGCTGTAGCTGTAATTGTTGGGGCTACTCTTGGAGTAAGCTCCTTAATTAAGAACCAGAAACGGAAGGCTGTGTCTTATGACACTGTAACAATAATTATAAAAACACCGAAGCGTGTTCTCCGTCGATACGCTGGGTATGACGGGGAGTTTGGCGACGGAGAGCAATTGCTCCGTATTGACGATCAGCAAGATAATCCAGATTATGCAGAATTTCCAGGTGTAGCTACTGGTCGCGACATTGTGTTAAATGCTGCTATTGACATGGGACCTGGGACAAAAAGGGGCTGGCTGACAGACCCTAAAAATGTTCCTTTAGCTTCTATAGTAGTCAAGGAAACTGGGGAAAAGCTTGTTCTTTCTGAAAATGACGTTGTTCTCAGAAAGACGGGCGGTTCTAAAGTAGCAACGCGAATCTTTAGATTCGCAGTTACTGCTGAGGGTAAGCCCATTTCAGTAGCCATGCCAGAAGCTACTGCTACGCAAAATATTGCTCAAGGTGGTGCTTCTACAATGAGTAATCCTCCAGCCAAGAAGTAAAACAAAATCTTCTTGGTAAGCCCCTTTCTATCTATATAATAGATTAGAGAGGGGCTATTTTTATTGACAAAATCTATAAAAAGTGTTAAACATATTATATGAAAATATTATTAATTAACAATATACATTATATTCGTGGTGGTAGTGAGAGAATATATTTTGAAACAGCTAATTTGTTAAAAGAAGCTGGTTATGAGGTTATATTTTTTTCTACCAAAAATGAGAAAAATATAAAAACAGAATTTAAAGAATATTTTGTTGATGATTTAGATTATTCAAATGTTAAAAGTAATAAATTATTTAAGAATATAAAAATGTTGTTTCATTCTTTATATTCTTTTAAAGTAAGAAGAGCTCTAGAAGAGGTTCTAAAGAAAGAGAAGCCTGATATAGCTCATATACAAAATATATATTTTTGGATATCACCATCTATATTATCTTTATTTAAAAAATATAATGTAAAAGTTGTTCAGACATTGCATGATTATCATCTAATGTGCCCAAATTTTAAATTTTTATCTCATGATAAAATATGTGAGAAATGTGCTAATAGGAAGTTTTACAATTGCACAAAGAATAAATGTATAAAAAATTCATATATTTATAGTTTAGCTTCTACTATTGAAGCATATTTTGTTAATGGGTTTGATTTTTACAGGAAATATGTTGATATTTTTATAGCACCTTCTGATTTTTTAAGAAATAAGTATATAGATATAGGAAAAATAGATAAGAATAAAATTGTAACAATAAAGAATTTTGTTGATTTAGAAAGTAATATAAACAAAGAGCAAGAGCTTGATAACTATATTTTATTTTTTGGGAGATTAGCAGAAGGTAAAGGCATAGATCTTTTAATAAAGAGTATGAAATATGTTAATAATGATATTAAATTAAAGATTGTGGGAGATGGTAATTATAAGGATAATTTAAAGCAACCTTGCAATAATCTAGGACTAGAAAGTAGGATAGAATTTACTGGTTATAAAGAAGGAGATGAATTAAATAATATTATAAATAAGGCCAGAATAGTACTCGTGCCATCTATTTGGTATGAAAATTGTCCTATGGTTATATTAGAATCATTTTCAAGAAAGAAATTTGTTATAGCAACAGATATTGGTGCAATACCAGAATTTGTGAAAGATAATACAACTGGAGTTTTATTTAAATTAAATGATGAAAAGGATTTAGCTTTAAAAATTAATGAGAATTATTATGATAAAGATAAAATAAAGAATATTGGAGAAAATGCATATAATTATGTTAAAATATATCATAATAAACAATATTATTTAGATAACATATTAAAAATTTATAACAAGTTGTTAAATGAAAATATTTAATCTTTTAAAAAATAAATTAGGTATAATACTACCACTTTTATCTATTGTATCTTTGTCTATACTAACAATAGTATTTAATGTTAATCTTATTTGGATTACTATATTTTTATTTGCGATATTGATTATAGCTGTATTTTTTTGGAAATTAGAATATCTATTTTACATACTTGTCCTTTTATTTCCAATAACTACTGTATTTCATTCTTATTATGTTGTTGATCTAATTGCCATAACATTTTTATTTGCTTTTTTTCTAAGGTTTATAAAAGATAAAGTAGATGGTAAAAATGATATTACTTTAAGATTGCCTTTGGTATTCTCTTTTTTCTTATTCTTTATTTCTTCAATAATTTCTGTATTCTATTCTTTTGACAAGCTACTTTCTATAAGATCTGTTTTATATTTATTGTTTTTATATTTTACTTATTTATGTTTCCCAGTAAGTGTTATAAAAGATAAAGAGCAGATATTTAATGTATTAAAAATATTTGTATTTGTAGGTTTGATAGATGCTTTTGCTGGATTTTTTAGTTTGTTTGGCCAAAGAGAAAAAGGAATAATTTATGGTGCATATCCAACTACAATATTTGGCAAAAATTTTTTAGGCACAAGTCGTAATACATTAGCTCAGGTTCTGACATTAACTATACCAGCCATGATTGCTTTAGTTTATTTTTTTAAAGATAGAAATAAAATAAAGAAAGAGAAAGATAGGAGAGTTATAAAATTTTTAATGTTTGTAGGATTAGTATTCATGATAGTTATAAATATATTAACATTGTCTAGATCTAGTATGATTACTATGTTTTCTACCTTTTTTATAATTATTCTGGGTTATACTTTTTTATATAAAAGGCGATATTTTGGAAAAGTATTTGTTGCAACATTTTTAATAAGCATAGGTCTTGGTATTGGTATATATACATTTTATGCTAATTCAGATAGAGAAGGTTTCTCTGGATCTATAGAGTATAGATATGGAATAGCGCAAATATCAATGGATATGTTTTATGATAGACCTATATTTGGTAATGGGTTTGGGATGTTTAAAACGTTACTTGGTGCTAATTCTTGGCATAATCTAAATTATGGGTGGGGAGGTGTTACTGAATCTCATAGTTGGTTACAGAAAATACTTGTTGAGCAGGGTATATTTGGTATCTTATCATTTGGTGTATTTTTATTTAGCTTATATTATTTTTCAATCAAATATTTTTTAGATGAAAAAAATAGTAGAGAGAATAGAATGCTGATGGTATTCTTGCTTGCTATGGCAACTAGTCAAATAGTATTTAATGTATTTGATTGGATGTATTATAATTTCAGGATGTGGATACCTATGAGTTTACCTCTTATGTTGATTTTAATAGATAATGGGCAATATAATTTTATAATTAAAAATGAGCAGAAAAGTTAGTGTTATTATTACTTGTTATAATTATGGGCAATATCTAGATGAAGCACTAGATTCTGTTTATAATTCTAATTATGATAATTTTGAAGTTATAATAGTTAATGATGGTTCTGATGATATAAACACAATAGATAAATTAAATGATATAAAAAAGAGAGGTTATAAAAATTTAAGTATATTAGATCAGGATAACTCTGGAGTTGTAAAAGCAAGAAATAATGGATTTAAATTGTCTACTGGTGGTTATGTCGTATTTTTAGATGCTGATGATAAAATAGATAGGAATTATATTTCTAAATGTGCTCAAGCATTAGATAGTAATCCATCTATATCTTTTGTATATACTAATTCTATATTTTTTAACGAGAAAAAACAGGTAAAGATTTTTAATTTAGAATATAATTTTTATAGTTTATTATTTAGAAATTATATTCCAATAACTTCTATGATAAGAAGAGAAGCATTTAGTTCTGTTGGAGGATATAAACAATGTAATTATGAAGACTGGGAGCTTTATATTAATTTAGCTGAAAATGGGTTTATTGGATATTATTTGAATGAATATTTGTTTTTTTATAGAATCCACGGAAACAGCAAGCAGAAAAAAGATGACATAGATAAAGAAAAGAATATTTTACAAATAAAAGATATTCATAAGGATTTATATAATAAAGAAACATTAAAAAAAATAAAGGAAGAATCATATAAGGATAATCTTGATTTTATAAAAAAAGAAATATTTAGAATAGTTAGGGCTATTATAATAAGATATAGGGTTAAACTTGTAATGTATTAAATTAAGTTGTAAGCTTACAACTAAATTATATAGGAGGTATTTATGAAAAAGATATTGATTATGGTATTTGTTCTAGTTATGCCTTGTATATTTGCCCAGACACATTTGCCAGCAATTCAATTTTTATATGTTCATCCTAACTTAGAGGGTGGTATTGTTATAAGTAATGAAAATAATTATCCTGTTATAAATGATTTTACTGTCCATGTCGGGGGTAAAACATTTGTAAGGCTTGTAGAACATTCAATATATATTATTGAGAAAGATGGAAAGTTCTATTATCCGAACGGAGATCTCTGTCCTGTTGGTAAGGATGGAAGAGCAATATATTTAGGTGATAATAAATGGATAAATACTTGCTATCAGGATCAAGATCCGAAGAATATAAAGAAAATAGCTTATCAAGTTATTTGGCCATAAGGTATTACCCCTACATAAATTGTAGGGGTTTTTATTTTGTGTTATTATTGACAAAAACTCAATAATATGGTAGGTTTAAAAATCATTTAGATAATAAGATCATAATAAGCCTCGTTGAGGATAAATTATGGATTATTGTCTAAGTGTTTAATATAAAACAAAACCCCTGTTAGGGGAGATTCCCTTAATAAGGGGAGGAGGAAAATATGAAACGGCATGTTTGTATCTTTGTTTTAGGGTGTGTATTTACTATGTTAATAGTGGGCTGCTCCTTCTTTGATATGTTCGGAACAAATAAAACAACTACCACTGAGGAGGATGATTGGAACTATCCAATTCCTGACAATTCTAATTTCAGATGGAGAGTTGTTTCTTCATACTTGGAGTTCCAAGGGGAAGAGGGGAAGATTATTACTTACTCCATAAATGGGGGAAGTGAGATAGTCTATTCAGCTCCTTTCTATGTTGAGGATGGTGATCTGATAGCAGGATCTTATGATGGGAAAGCTTATGCTTTTCCAGTGTATACTTCAAGTTCTGCTGTTGACATTACAGCTACTATCTCAGTTAGTGGCGAGAGTGTTAGGCTTGCACCATCCCCAAAAATTAATGAAATTGATGTTACATCAATTTCATTATCTGGGCCTTCGGGTGAAACTATTAAGTATAGACTTGATGGTGGAGCTGAGGTTAGTAAAAGCATTGTGTCTTTAACGCCACCTGCAACAGGGTATAAATCTCATACTCTTGTTGTGAGTGCTGGGGATACTAGCAAGATCTTCCTATTTAAACTTTATGCCTCTTCCTCTGCTGTAACTAAAATTCCATGTCTTTTAGTTGACGGGGGCACTGATGATTGGTGGCAGGTTGGGTCTTCCACAAGATCTTATAAATTGAAAGGGGAGACAACTACTACTGTTGTAGCATATACTACTACAGGAGGTGATCCAACTGATCCAGCAGCTGCTGACAGGATTGTTGGGACTGGGGAAATTAGTTTCTATTTGTCCCAGCCTACAACCTTAAGAGTTTCTGCTCAAACCCCTGGTAAGAGTTGGAGTCCGATAATAGCTTATGAGATCCAGAATGTTGGGTCTCAACCTCCAGAATTTTGGGCGTATAGTGGAGGGGCTTGGATCCGTGTTGCTGGGAGTACATCGCTTCCATATGGCACACAGATTCAGGTAAGAGGGCCATATAGAGCTAAGGGGCAGATTAAGCTTGTCCTGCCAGGGCAAGCTATCCCGAAACCAAGCGAGATGGATTCTGTAAGTGAAGTGGATCTTCCATATGTACTTACAGCTACATCTTCAGCTGTTATTGCAGCAAGATCTAGAGCTTCTGGTGAATCATGGTCAACGATTGTAAGTTTAACACTTACTGTTGTTGGGGCACCAACGACCTATGATTTTGCTGTAAGTTTTAATCCAGCCGGGCAGAGGCCTCTTTATATAAAGAGGCTATCTACAATGTCTGTTACAAGTTCTGTAGCAGAGACTATTGTAGATGGGGAAATGAGAACATCTTTATCCCTAAAACCAGGTTGGTATAAAATAGGGGCAGGATCTTCGAGCCTTGGTTGGTTGCAGGATGGAATTTTCAGAATGACAATTGGAACAATTACTTCTCCTGCAACTATTGCTGGTTTTCAGTTAGATAACGAGGGGCATTATCAATGGTTTGTTTCTGTCAAAAATGACGGAACGATCGTTGATAGTTTAGTCTCTCTATAATCTATTTGTTTTTAGGAGAGATATATCTAAAAGATATATCTCTCCTAAATCTATTTATTAATTCTTGTAATATTTATTTCTAATAAATATTTAATAGAGTTGATAAATATGTCAATTCTCTTTTCCTTGTTAAGGAGAAGATAAAATGTATATTTTATATAGGAGGATGTATATGAAAAGGATAGTGGTATTTTTTGCTATTATTCTTGTAGTTGTTGGTGGGGTATTTGCACAGACGATGCAGGATCCTGCAAAGCCTGCTTCGGTTTCAGTTGGAGCGGAGCCAGTAAAGCCTGTTGAAAAACAGGTTGTTAAGACTTCAGTTCCAGTTCAAGTTCCTATTGTTAAGGAGAAGGTAGATGTTAGCTTTTTCCTTGATGACGGGACTGAGCAAGGATTAAAGGCTGATCCCAAGGATTTTACCCTTTATATTCTTAGGCTTGTAGGGGATAAAGTTACAGGAGGGCAGGCTGGTCTTGTTGAGGGAGATAATATATCTTCCTTTGAGATTTCTGCGAATGGGCTCTATATTGTTGGAGCTTATTCAAAGGAGTATAAGACTTGGCTTACTGAAAAGTCTTTTTGGGTAGAACTTTCTACTCAGAAGGGCAAGTATTCTACAAGAGGCCAAGATCTTGTAAAAGACAGGAATAATAATTTGCAGTGTTTTGTATGGTTTAAAGATGGAGTATTTGAACCATACAAGCCCTAACATTATTTGGTTGGAAAGTAATAATACACTTTCCAACCAAATATAAATTGACAAATATATAAACAATAGTAGAGTAAAATTTATTAGTTTTAAATAGTGTTTATATAAATAAACATTGATTAAAGCTGATAAAATAGCAGCTTTTGGGCTCTTGTGGGCTCACAAGATTACTTGTGGGTTCATGCGACCCACAAAATGGAGGAAACCATGAAAAGATTTATGTTGGTTCTCCTGGCCGCATTATTTGTAGCTGGGACTGTTTTTGCAACACCATTAGAAACATCTTTGACCGGCGTTGCGGAAGCTTTATTTATACCAAATCCAGTGACAGATAAGACTAAGGTTGAGTCATGGAATTCAGCCTATCTAAGAGTTTCTGGCCAAGGTCTTTCGCCATATATTGCTATGGCAACAGGACTAGGTGCTAGGGACGGGGCTGTAATTGGGTATTGGTGTAACATGGGAATTGGTGCGCAGGGTGGGAAGGATTTGTTCTGGAGCTTAGGGTTTAGAATAAATCCTGTTGATATTGGCTTTGGTCTTGAAGGAGGGCTTGGTGGTATAATTGATGTAGATAATATTAAAGTCCGTCTTGAAGGATCTGCTGATATCATATTTCCACTTGTAGATAAGGATTATGCCACAAAAGATGGCAATCCTTATACATCTTTTGGCATATACCCGAAAATTGGCATTCTCTTTAAAGATAGTATGGAAGCTGGTATGACTTTCAGCTTATTTGAAGAGAATAGATTAGTGGGAGATAAAACCAATACTGATGTTCGTTTTGGACCATATTTTAGATGGGGCAAGGCTGAAGTTGGTTTAATCTTCTCTAAGAATCGTTGGAATCTGGACAAAGACAATGAACCTGTCTTTGTAACAGATATCAAACTTGCATTTACATTATAATAATTATAAAAAGTTGGCATAGTAGTAAAAACTACTATGCCGTTTTTTATTAAAAAACGCGCAATATTTTTTTATTGCGCGTATGCTGCTTAATGAGTTATGAACATAGTAGGATTATATTCATAAGGCATTTTGTCTTTTTGTTCATTAGCTTTTGCTTTATCTTTTTTATATATAAGTTCTATTGGTATTACTTTATACTGATATTTTTCTAGTAAAACTATTTTTATATTTTTTACATCAATAGGTATTTTTAATAGTTTTATAGAAAGAGTTGTTCCTTTTATTTCTTTTTGTATAGCATCTTCTTTTAAATAATTGATCTCATTTTTCTCATTTATTGCAACTATATACATTATCATTTTGTCATCTTCTGGTTGAGATACAAATTCTTCTACAAATTTTATTTCTTTTTTGTAATCTTTAAATTGCGTAAGATCTATGTCTTTTATTTCTCCTGTTGCAAACATAGGTTTTGCTATGTTTGTAATATTTCCATTTTTATCAATTGATAACAATGGCTGTTCTTGTATCTCTTCCATTTTTATTTGGATAGAGTTTTGTGCTCCAACACTAATTGTAATAGCAGAAATAAATAATGCAGTGAGAATAAATAGCTTTTTCATAAATTCACCTCCAATTAAAATTTAATTTTAGGTTAACATATAATGGTAAGATTAGCAAGAAAACGTTGACAAAATTTACTTTGTATGGTAGTGTTTTAAATCGCTAAGAATAACTTAATTAATATATTTATGAGAATAGCAATCATAGGGTCTAAAGGTGTTCCAGCTACTTATGGTGGAGTTGAAAGACATGTTGAAGAGCTTGCAAAAGGTCTTGTGAAGAAAGGCCATAGTGTTACTGTTTATTCAAGACAATGGTATACAAAATATGATAAAGATGAATATGAAGGAATAAAGATAAAGAACATTAGATCTATAAAATCTAAAAATTTAGATACTATTACATATGCGTTTCTTGCAACAGTTGATGCTTTAAAGAGCCATGATTTTGATATTATACATTATCAAGGTGTTGGACCTTCTTTGCTATCATTTATACCAAGAATATTTAGTAGAAAAGTAAAAGTTGTAGCAACCTTTCATTGTGAAGATTACAAACATGAGAAATGGGGTTTTTTTGCTAAGTTTATGTTAAAACTTGGTGAAAGAGCATCAGCAGTTTTCCCACATAAGACAATTACTGTGTCAAAGATATTACAGGATAAAGTTAAAAATGTGTATAACAGAGAAGCAGAATATATACCTAATGGAGTTGAAATAAAAGATTTAAAAACAATATATGAAAATTATGAGATTTACAATAAATTTAAGATTGAAAGAGGGAAATATATAGTTGTTGTTACAAGGCTTGTAAGGCATAAAGGTGTTCATTTAATAGTTGAGGCTTATAAAATGCTACCAGAAGCTGTTAAAAACGAATATAAACTAGTTATAGTTGGTGGAAGTTTATTTAATGATGATTATGAAAAAGAATTAAAAGATATGATAAGAGGAGAAAAGAATATTGTTATGACGGGAACTCAAACAGGTAATGATCTACAGACTTTATATATGGGAGCAAAGCTATTTGTTCATGCATCATCTACAGAAGGATTGCCAATAGCATTACTTGAAGCTTCAAATTATGGGAAACCTGTTTTGGTATCAGATATACCTGAGCATTTAGAAGTTATAGGCAAAGATAGAGGGTTTACATTTAGAAATGGAGATGTTGATGATTTAAGATTAAAATTAGAAACTTTATTAGATAAAGATAAAGAAAAAGAATTAAAAGAAGTTGCAATAAATGCAAAAAAGTTTGTTGAAAAAGAATACAATTGGGATGATATAGTTACAAAGACAGAAAAACTTTATGAAGATGTTTTAAGTGGGAAGACTCAAAAGGCTGTTATAAGAGGAGTTGCAAGGATATAAAAGAATTCAGGAAACTGGATTCTTTTATATGCAGATTATAAACAGATTTATTCTATTAAATATTGTTTTATCAATATTATATAAACAGAATATTAAAAGTATATAAATTGTATATAAAGTATTTAAAAAATGTTAATTTTAGGTTAACGTTTTTTAAATTATCAATATTATTTATACATTAATTCAACAATTTATTTACAATTTAATAAACACTTAATAAAATATTCATTTTTTGTTAATTATTTGATGATATCATTCCAAGAGTTTACATATTTACCTATACCAATAGTGCAAAATACATTTTTTCTTCTTGTGGAAGAATAGCACCACTTTAATAGGTTAATAAATTCTATTTTGTATTTTCCATTATGTAGGGTATAGTTTATTTCTTTATTTTTAATTGCTTTTCTTATAGTTATAGCGGAAATTCCTGATATTGCTTCAGCTTCTTTTAAAGTTAATAATAGTGATGTTCCTTTATTAGAATTTATTTTATTTTTAATAGTTTTTTTAGTTTTCTTTTTAGAATTTATTTTTTCTTTTATATCAATAGGCTTATCAGTGGGGTGCTGATCTTCTAATTCTTCTAATTTGATTGGTTTTATATTATTTAGATCTATAACAATAGGCATTGATAGGAGATTATTATTTTTGTTTTTATATTATATTAAGAAAAAATAAAAGTAAAGTTATAGGGACGTACTATACTTTTTTTAATTTTTTAATATTTTTTAGTCTATTGTGGAACTGATGTGGAACATAGGTAAATAATAAAATTTATTATATATTTGACTAAAAATTTAATCGATGAAAATAAAATACAAAATTATTAGAATTAATATTTTAAAAATGAAAACAGAAAATGATTTTTTAAACTGGAATAAGCAAAAATATTTTATAAATAATAGAAATATATTAAGAAAGATATGAAAATACATAAAATTAATTTATTGGCATTCCTAACTATATCTAATAAACATATAGATTTATATCTATGGGTAGTTAGAAGTAAGTAGGCTTTTTCCACTATATTATTATTGTAAAGCTCTTTATTTATGTTATAATCTTTATAATACTAACAACTAGCTAGGTAATATTAAAATTATAATGACAGATAACCTTACTATAAAATTGAAAAAGGGTGAGAATAATAGAAAGGACCTAGAGGAAGTTTATAATAGATTTTATGAGAAAATCTATGGTTTTATTTTTTTAAAAACTCAAAATGAAAGTAAATCGGAAGATCTAACTGGTGAGGTGTTTATAAAATTCATCGATTATGTTAAAGAACATGATGTTGATAATGTTAATGCTTTACTATATAGAATAGCTAGAAATCTAATTATAGATGATGTAAGAAAGAAAAAAGAAGATCTAA
This sequence comes from bacterium, assembly GCA_035417885.1. Classification (GTDB taxonomy): domain Bacteria; phylum Patescibacteriota; class Patescibacteriia; order JAGPKW01; family JAGPKW01; genus JAGPKW01. Next base: position 1,094 of record DAOLQA010000034.1, on the reverse strand, counting down.
TTGGAGATGATGCATTAAACACAATAACAGATAATACAGAAAATAAATTGGATCTAATATCTAATGAGCAGTTAATGGAAGTAATATCTAGTTTAACAGATGATTATAGGGATGTTATTGTTATGTATTATATAAACGATATGACTATAAGAGAAATAGCTGATGTATTTAATAAGACAGAAGGTGCAATAAGGACAATGTTAAGTAGGGCAATTAAAGCTCTAAAAAAAGAATTAAAGATAGCTTAATTAGCGTTTCATATATAATACAAAAATGTCATATTTATGAAATACCGATATTAACCATAAATCTTGTATATGTATTGTTTTTATTAGAATATATATAGATTAATATATTTAAAAGATAATAAGTATACAATGATAATTATTACTTAAAAGCATTTATTTGACTTAATTTTTCAGATATGATACAATAATGTCATATATATGAAAAGCAAACAGAATCTATTAACACAATTAAATACATTACCATATTTTACTAAGGTTACTGTTTTACAACTTTGCAATCAGTTGAATCTTAAAGCATCTACTGCTGATACATATATCAGTAGATTTTTAAAATATGGGGAAATTATAAAACTTAAAAGAGGATTTTATGTAACAAAAGATTTTTTTGATAGAAATGTATCTGATATATCATATACTTTTTATCTTGCCAATGTGCTTTATAGGCCATCATATATTAGTTTATGGACAGCCTTACAGTATTATGATATTGCAACAGAAGCTATTTATTCATATACATCTGTTACAACTAAAGTAACTAGGAAGTATACTACAAAGATTGGTGGTTTTAGTTATAGATCTATTGCTAAACCTTTATATACAGACATGAACCTAGTTAAAGGTAAATTTGATTTTTTTATTGCTTCTCCATCAAAAGCTTTATTTGATATTATATATTTTAGAACTAATCAGTTTAGAAGTATTAAAACCATTGATGATATTAATTTTTTAATAGATGATTTAAGAATAGAGATAGATGAAATGGATAGTAAGGAAAGAGATAAGTTCTATAATATGATTAAAAAATATAAAAATATATGAGTGAACAGTTAATCACAGTTTTAATTT
>DAOLQA010000033.1:0-12998 GCA_035417885.1 bacterium | reverse complement strand
GTTGTCGATAATACTATGTAATTCCTTATCAAGAAGTCTATTATTTACCTCATATGTAGCATAAATTCTAAATGCAAAAGGTGTACACTCCGTTGTATTTAATTGTTTAACTCTCTCCTCAACATTATCTGCATATCCTATTTTAACATACTCTTCAAATGAAGGGTTTGTTAGAATATAAATATAACCAGTTGTGTTTTTCTTCATAATACCTCCTATTTTTATAACTATCTGTCCTTTTAAAATTTCTACTAATATAGAAATATAAGTACACTATAAATCTAATATCATTATAATTTAAAAAACATTTATTGCAACAAAATTTCAGTTTTTGTTCTAAATCTATATTTTTATGATACAATATTTTTATAAAGGAGAAATAAATATGAAAATAATTAACACAAACAATGCACCCAAAGCAATAGGCCCTTATAGTCAAGGAATTCTAGCTGGTAACACACTATATGTTTCAGGTCAAATCCCAGTAGATTTAGAAACAGGAAAGAATATTGATGACATCTACAAAGCAACTACAAAAGCTTTAGAATACATACTAGCAATAGTTAATGAAGCAGGATTAGAAAAAGAAAATATTGTTAAATGTTGTGTATTCTTAAAAGATTTAAATGACTTTGAAGTTATGAATAAAGCATATGCTGATTTCTTCAAAGAGCATAAACCTGCAAGAGTTGCCTTAGAAGTTTCAAAATTACCTAAAGATGTAGTTGTAGAAATTGATTGTATTGCAGTAAAATAAAAATATATTTTATAACAAAAAATGGCTTATTTATTAAGCCATTTTTTATTGTGATCTTTATATCCTACCACTTATCAATCAAACTATATAAATAAACATTTTTATATAGCTTCTCTTTTCCAACTTGTTCTTCAATCAAAAATCCTTTATCAACTAACAAATTCAAATATTTAGAAGCTGTATTTCTAGAGATACCTAAAGCATCTCTAAAATACTCATTTTTAGTATAAAAATCATAAAATAGATAATTCATAAGCTTTTCCGAATAAATACTAGGACACTTTTCTTTTATCTTCTCTGTTGCTTCTTTCATTAAAGTTAAAAAGTTATTAATGAAACTAATAGTAAAGTTAGAAGTTTCTTCAACTCCTTTAATCATATAAAGTAAATAATCTTTAATATTCTTATCATCTTTTCTTATACCACTTAAATGCTTGTAGTATTCACTTTTAGTTTTGTTTATGTATTTAGATAAATACAATATTGGAAGATCAATTTGTTTTTTTAGTATTAAATACAAAATATTCAAAACACGGCCAGTTCTTCCATTGCCATCATGAAATGGATGAATTGACTCAAATTGATAGTGAATCATTGCCATTTTTAAAATTGGATCTATTTCATGCATTTCTGGATAGTTAATATATTTTTCCAAATTATTCATATACTCCAATATTTCTTTTTCTGATTGAGGCGGGGTATGAAGAATTTCTTTTGTTTTTGTGTTCATAATAACAGTCCCTGGTATTTTTCTAATCCCACCAACGTTAGGTTCTATTATTGAATGTATATTTACAATCATGTTTGTAGAAATAAATCCTTTTTCTTTAAGATCTGAATAACCTTTTAAAATAGCCTGGCGATAGTTTACTACTTCTTTTGTATTTGCATCTTGATTTTTTAATGTAATTTCTCTAAAGATCTCATCAAAAGTAGTTACAATATTTTCAATAGAGCTTGACTCTTTTGCTTCACCTAATATAATTGCATTCAAAATAATCTTAGGATTAGGCAATAAATTAATTAAGCCATTTAAATTCCCAAGTTCATACTTAGCATTAACTAACGCTTTTAAAATTTCTGGATCTTCGTAGTTAAATTTTATTGGTAATTTGTGCATGTTTTTACCTCCTGCCCAAATTATAGCATTTTTTGTGCACGTTGTCAATATATGCCCAATTTAATTTGCAAGATATAAATTAAAAACAGTTTAAGACTATAATGCCTTAAACTGCTTTATTTATTACTTACAAAAGTTAGAAGCAACTAACTTATATAAAGTCCTAACTCCTACTCCAGTAGATCCAGCTGCATAATATCTCTTAGCATTGCCATAAGATGTACTAGCTATATCTAAGTGTACAAAAGGAAGTCCTTCAGAAAAATGTTCTAGAAAAATACCAGCTGTAATTGTACCAGCTCCTCCAGGAATTGAGTTTCTTAAATCTGCAAACTCACCCTTAATAGCTTCTTTTAATGTGTCAGTTATTGGTAGTCTCCAGCTTGGTTCCCCAACATGTTCACCAGCTTCAAATACTTGCTTATAAAACTCATCATTATTTGAAATAGCACCAGTAATATCAGAACCCAAAGCAACACCGACTGATCCAGTTAATGTAGAAAGTTCAATAATGTGTGTAGAGTTTAATTTAGTTGCTGCATAGTAAATTGTATCAGCTAAAGTTAATCTACCTTCTGCGTCAGTACTACCAATTTCGATTGTAGAACCTTTCATTGATGAGATAATATCTCCATTTTTATAAGCATGACCGCTAACTAAGTTCTCAACTAATCCCGTAACAGCAACAACATTAGCCTTTAATTTCATATCAGAAATAGCTTTAATTGCACCTACTACTGCAGCTGAACCTGCCATATCACTAAACATATCAAACATACTTCTTCCAGGTTTAATATCATATCCACCTGAATCATAAGTTAATCCTTTCCCTACAAAAGTAATATGTTTATCAGTTTCACTATTACCAAAGTATTTCATAACAACAAATCTCGGATCCCTATCACTTCCTGAACCAACTGCAAGTAGTGCATGCATTCCAAGTTCTTCAATTTGTTTTTTATCATATACTTCTACTTTAACTTTACTACCTTTAAATAATTTTACAATTTCGTTTGCATAACTTTCAGGATATAAATCAATTGCTCTTGTATTTACAAAATCTCTAGTAACATTTATTCCATTTAATACTATTTCAAATTCCTTTATTTTGTCTTTTAAAGCTTTAGGTGCATTTAAAAGTGATAGTTCTACTTCAAATTCTTCAGCTTTCTTAGTCTTATATTTTTCAAAGTTATAATTACTAAATAATAAACCTTGAACTAAAAACAAAGCTAATTTAGGATCTTCTTCTTTACAATCTAAATTAATTTTACTTACCTTTTCTTGAGTTAATTTTTTTGCTAAATTAAAACCTGCGGTTCTTACCTTTTCATGGCATCCTTCTAAGCCTTTCTCTAAAGCAAGATAAACTACTCCCTCTCTATCTAAGTTTACATTTACGAAAACTTCTCCTTGTTTACCATTAAATAACTTCTTTTCTAAAAGAAGCTCTAATTCTTTTGATTTTGCTTTGCCTTCTAAATCTAAAACTAATTTAGTATTAAATTTGTTATCATATGTTATTTTAATCATATTCTTCCTCCTTATTAAATATTATATCATATTAAAATTTTATTTTCATTAATTATAATCTATTCTAAAATAATCTAAATATTTTTTAAATTTATCTTGTGCCGAAAGACAAGTGTCTATTAAATATCCTCTTTCATTTTTCCATTCTTTTAATCCTCTATAATAAAACAATTTAAAACTTTCATCAATAATGAATGGAACAATATTATATTTCAAACATTCCTTAAACATTATTAATCTTCCAACTCTTCCATTACCATCTTGAAAAGGATGAATCGCTTCAAATTTATAATGAAATTCTAATATTTCTTCTAGTGTTTTGTTTTCTAAAGAATTATACCATTCTATTAAAGACTTAATTTCTTTTGAAACATCTTCTGGCTTAGTTGTTTCTAAACCGCCAACTTCATTTGGCACCTTTTTATAATCTCCAATTGCAAACCAACTTTTTCTACTATCTGAAGTTCCACTTTTTAGAATTAAATGAAGTTCTTTAATTAAACTTTCAGTTATATTAAAGTTAGCTTTATCAATAATTAAATCAACACATCTAAAGTGATTAACAGTTTCCACAATATCATCAACATTAGTAACTTCTTTTTCTAATCCAATTGTATTAGTTTCATAAATATATCTTGTTTGATCATGCGTTAACGTACTTCCCTCAATATGGTTAGAATTATATGTTAATTCTATTTGGATTTTATGGTAGATACCACCTTTAAGTTTAGCTTCTTTTTCTTTTTTCAATATTTCAAGAAGCGTATTCTTAATAGTTCTCGTTCCTTTTCTTTCAGGTTTTATTGCATTTTCAGGAATCAGCCATGTTTTTCCATTAAGGTATGCGCCTAAAACCCTTCCTTGTTTGCAATAGTTTCGCACACTTCTTTCAGATAATCCCCATTTTTTTGCAGTTTCTGATACGCTTAAATATTTCATATCAAGACCTCCTATACATAAATATTATATCACACTATCGGCAATATATCAATACTTTTTATATTATTTTTAGTTGTATTTTGCCGATAACAAAAAAAGCTTAATAAAAGCTTTTTTTATATTTGTATCATTTAACTAAAAATTATCACTAAGTTTAAGAGAAACTTTATCAATAGATATAATATAAATAAAATTAAAGTTATTATAACCTATCTAACTGTTTAGCGTAAATAATATTTCCATAATATTCTTTTAATCGATATGCCATAGGATCAATTCTAAAAATATACCCAAAAATATCTTTTTTAATATGAGCACCGCCAAATATTCCCATTACTTTTTCATTATTTAAGCTATCAAATTCTCTAATAAAATTTTGCGTCATCATTTCTTCACGATATTCCATATCAAAATCATTATAAAATCTAATACCTTGATTTATAGATTCTAAAGTTAACCTATATTCTTCACTATCCTTTAAACCATTTTCTTGTAAATAATTTAGATAAAACTCTCCAGCTCGATCGTGTTGATGCCCAACATCAATTCCATGAAAAATAGTTTCCGGACAATTTATTTTAATCTGAACATAGAAATTTCTAACTGCTGGATCATAAGAAAAAGATCCTTCCCATCCTTCGTATAAATAATCTAAATAATAATCATCTTCTGCTTGCATCCATAAATTTAAAATCCCACTATCAAAATAAGAACTTTCAATAAACAAATGTCTCATACCATGATTATGGTAAAAATCATACCAAAGTTCTAATTCTCGATTAATAATCTTTTTATCACCATGTGTTTCACCATACAAATAAATTGAATAATCTCTATTTTTAGGTGGGTTGTTTTCTATAAAACTTCTAATAGAAGCTGCCATAGATACTAATGTAATAGCAGCTATAATACATAGCAATAATATCCTTTTAAAGAAACTAATTCTATATAGAGAAGTTACTTGTTTCATTTTAATACCCCTTAACACTTTAATTATATTATGAGTATTATATCATTTTTATCTTAAGTATTCATTAAAAAACTGTAAAAAGTTATAGTTTTAACTTCTAACAGTTTTATTTTAATTAGTTAATTTATGCCTTTTTTATTTCATCTTGGCAAGTTCAACTGCTATTTTAGCAGCTAAAGTAGCATTATTATAAACTAATGCTAAATTTGCTTCTAAACTTTTATTACCTGTTAATTCTTTTATTTTAGCAAGTAAATACGGTGTAGTTTCTTTACCTTTAATATTTTGTTCTTTCGCTTCTTCAATTGCTTTTTCAATAGTTTTACTAATTAATTTAGGATCCAGACTATATTCTTCTGGAATTGGATTAGCTACAACTATTCCCCCATAAGTAACACGCCATTTACTATCAATTACTTTCGCAATTTCTTTTGAACTATCTAATCTATAAGTTACATCAAATTCACTACTACTTGTAAAGAAAGCTGGTAATTTATCTGTTTTATAACCAATAACTTCAACTCCCTTAGTTTCTAAGTATTCTAAAGTTAAACCTAAATCTAAAATTGATTTAGCTCCAGCACATACAACTGCTACATTAAGATTAGCAAGTTCTTCTAAATCTCGAGAAATATCAAAAGTAGTATTGGCCTCACGATGCACTCCGCCTATTCCACCAGTTGCAAATACTTCTATTCCTACCATATCTGCTATAATCATCGTTCCAGAAACAGTAGTTGCACCAGTTAAACCTTGAGAAATACAATAACCAAAATCTCTTTTGCTTACTTTTAAAACTCCTTCACTTCTAGCTAAATGCAATAATTCATCTTCTTCTAGTCCAACTTTAATAACACCATTAATAATAGCGATTGTTGCTGGTACTGCTCCTTCTTTTCTAATCAAATCTTCTACTTTTTTTGCCATTTCATAATTTTCAGGATATGGCATACCGTGAGAAATAATAGTAGACTCTAAAGCTACAACTGCTCTACCTTCTTCTAAAGCTTCTAAAACTTCCTTTTTAATGTCTATTTTCATATTTTTTTACCACACTTTCTAATAAATTTATATTTAGTTTTTTATTATTTGATTCTTTTGCTTGTAAAGTAATACTAGCTAAAGCATTACCATATTTTAATTCATCTAATCCTTTTGCTTTCGCATAAATAACACCTGAGTAAAAAGCATCACCTGCTCCGGTTGTTGTAAGGACATCAGTTTTTAATGCAGGTAAATGATAGATTTTATTTTCCTTCATTAAATAACTTCCTCTACTTCCATCAGTTAAATAAACCTCTTTTACTCCTTGGTTTTTAATATTAATTAAAATGTCTTCAATAGCATTGCTTTCTAAATTATCAACTAGAGCTATAGCTTCCTTTTTGTTACATTTTATCGCTGTTAATTTGTTTAAAAAATCTTTAAATTTAGTAACTTTATTAACTGATATTGCCTCAGCATAGATTGGAATCTTTACATTATCACAAATATATTTAATAGCATCTTTAGATAAATTGCTATCAATAACTAATAAATCATAATTACCAAAATTAATGTTTTCTTTCATAAAATCAATATCTAGTTCATCGATAGCTTTCATATCATTAATACCCAGTTCTAAATCTTTATTGTTGTTAAATATTGCTAAGTATTTAGGCATATTAAGTTTTGATCTTTTAACAATTAATTTTATTCCTAGTTCTTTTAAATATTCTTCCGCAATCTTTCCATAATAATCATTACCTATAACAGTAGCAAAACTAACATCTAAATTTAATCTACTTAAGTTCTCTACAATATTTTTCCCTACACCACCAATAGAAGTTTCAACACTACCTATATTAGAGTCAAAAGGAATAATTTTGTTTTTGGAAACTGCATTTATATCAATATTAGTACCACCAATTATTAATATCTTCATTATTACACCTCACACTATATTTTATCATTTATTTAATCAACTTTAAAGAAAAAGTTAATTTCAAATAAAAAGAATAATACAAAAAGTATTATTCTTATTTTAAATTATGAGTTTGGTTTCACAATGTCAATTAAACCATCGTATTCTTCTAAACTTGTTTCACCGTTTAAAACTCTTTCTTTCGTATGACCTAAAATTGTCGTCATATCTCTTTCGACAATATCTCCAACTTTTTCACTTGTAAAATCATCAGACATAACTATATTTCTAATTTCATCATTAAGAACCATAATTTCAAAAACACCAATACGACCAACATAACCAGTCCTATTACAAAACGGACAGCCAACTGCATCATATATTTTATGCTTTTTCTCAAGTCCTAACAATTCCATTTCAGCTTTAGTAGTCATTCTTGCTTTTTTACACTTAGGGCATAATTTACGCACTAATCTTTGAGAAATAGCTCCTAACAATGAATCGGCAACTAAATACTTTGGTATACCCATATTAATTAATCTTGTAATAACGCCTGCAGCATCATTAGTGTGGATTGAAGATAACACAAGGTGACCAGTAATCGCTGCTCTTGTAGCTATTTGAGCCGTTTCTTCATCACGAATCTCACCTACCATTATAATATTAGGATCTTGACGAAGAATACTTCTTAAAGCAGTAGCAAAAGTCAATTGGGCTTTAGGGTTTACTTGAATTTGGTTAATACCCATAATTTCATTCTCCACAGGATCTTCTACAGTTATAATATTCGTATCAATTTTATTCAAATATCTTAAAAAAGTATAAAGAGTTGTAGATTTACCACTACCTGTTGGTCCAGTTAGTAAAATAATACCATGTGGTCTAGTAATCATTTCCATAATTAAACCTGTTTGTTTCTCAGAAAAGCCTAATTGAGAAATATTACCAGAGCGAAATAATCTATTATAAATACGAATAACTATTTTCTCTCCATGTAATGTTGGGATAGTGGAAACTCTAAAATCATATGCTTGATTATTAATTTCCATACCAATTTTTCCATCTTGAGGGATACGTCTTTCAGCAATATTTAAATCAGCCATGATTTTAAATCTTGCTAGTAAAGAAGGAAACATATGAGGAGATAATTCTTCTACTTTCATCAACTTTCCATCAATACGAAAACGCAAATAAATAGTTTTTTCAAAAGGCTCAAGATGAATATCACTAGCTCCTCTATTAATTGCATCTTTTAAAATCGAATCACATAATTGAATAATTGGTGCATCAACAGGTACACCTTCTGGTGCTTCAGTAATATCTGTTGTTGGTTCTGCATAATTAGTAAGAACTATGTCTTGTTGAATCTTGTTATTTGCATAGTTCAAAATGCGTTGCATTTGCGTTGGAGGACTAATAATAAAATTTAATTTTCTTCCTCCATATACTAAAAACTCTCTAAATTCTTCAATTCTAAAAGGATTAGAGCAAAGAATAGTTAGAGTATCCCCATGTAAAAAAAAGGGCACTCCTTGATACTCAATCATTAAATCGCGGGGATAGTTCTTGACAAAATCAAGTTGGATCTCCGACAAATGACAATAACGATATTCATATCCTAAATATTTTGCAAGGTCTCTATAAATAGCCTCTTCGTCTAAAATTTCATTTTTCACAAGCTCTAAATATATTGGCGTACCAATAGCATTAGATTTCATAAGCCATTCATTTGCTAATTCTTTTTCTAATATTTTATTTTCTATTAAATATTTTGTAAATAAACTATTAAAAATCATAAGTTTCCATCTCCTTAAATACTACCCATAAGCGATATAATAGGCACTAATACCGATAAGATTACAATAGCAACTATTCCACCTATTGATATAATCATTACTGGTTCTAACGAAGCAATAGCTTTAGAAATACTAGATTCCACTAATTCATCAAAATAAGAACTAGTAGCTACAAGAACATCTTCAATATTGCCAGTTTCTTCTCCAACATTAATCATTTCTGTAAGTATAGAAGGAAATAATTTCGTTGCTTCAATTGAAGGGGCAAGTCTTCTCCCACGCTTTACTTCTTCAATCGTAAAGTTAAATTTTCTACTAAAAACTTCATTACCTAACATCTTTTTTAAGTTTTCTAAACAATCAATCAAATTCATTCCACTGCCTAACAAAATAACAAAAGCTTTTGCGAATCTTGAAGTGATTAAATTTCGTTGAACCTTACCTACTATTGGTAAACGGAACAACAAATAATCCCTAATATACTTTCCTTTTTTTGTTTTAAAGAAAAGTTTAATTGCAATAAATACAACTACTATAACAGGTATAATTATGTATATCTTGTTTTGAATAAAATGAGAAATACTCATCATAACTCTAGTAATTGTTGGCACTTCACCACCAAGCTCATTAATAGTTGACTCGAAACTTGGTAGAATAAATAACATTACAAATAGCAATACCGCAAATACTAATACTAATAATACTGTTGGATAAACCATAGCAGACTTGGCTTTTTTCTTAATCTTACGATCATTTTCATAATAATCAGCCATACTTAATAATACATTATCAAGTGATCCACTAACTTCTCCTATTGCTACCATGCTTACAAAAAAGCTAGGAAAAACCTTAGGGTGCTTTTCAAAAGCTTCGGATAATAATATTCCTGATTCAATATCATAATATATTTTTTGTAAAACAACACGAAGTGGTTTAGAAAACTTTTGCGAACGCAAACTATTCATGCAATCGCTAATTGGAATACCAGCATTAACCATTACCGCAAACTGACGAAGAAAATTAGTAAATTCATCAGCTTTTACTTTACTACTTAAAGCCAAAAATTCATTTTCTTTTTTCTCTTTCACAACTTTTGTTTTAAGAACGTGCATTTTATTTAGCTTTAATTCAGCTTTTAAAACTACATCATCAGCAGCTTCATGATAAATTACTTCCTTTTCTCCCAAGGTATTTAAAACTGTACATTTAAACAAAGGCATTAAGACATCACCTTCCAATATAGATCCATTATTGCATCTCCATATATAGCCAGAATGCCAATACCTAATAACAAATAAGGACCAAAAGCAATTTCGCTTTCACGACTTTGTTTTTTTAGTTTAATTTTTGTAACTTCAATAATGCTTCCTAATAAGGTAGCAATTAAAATAGCAAGAAGCAATGGAAAAATCCCTAACAAGAAACCTGCTATACCAACTAAATAAATATCACCACTACCTAATGCATCTTTTTTCATAGCTAACTTAGCTAGAACCTTAATTAAAAGAAAGAAGCCAAAGCCAAAAGCTGCTCCGATTATATACGGCCAAATATTTACCTCAAACATAAATACTTTATATAAAGTAATAAATAAAGCAAACACCGCAAATATAACTAAAGTAATACTATAAATATAATGTGTTTCATAATCAATATTTGCAATTATCATAAAAAGGAAAACTAACAACATTAAAACTATCATTATTGGTAGTTTCTTTAAATCATCTCCATACATAAAATATGCAGATGCAAATCCTAATCCTCCAAATATTTCCATCAATAAAGAAAACACACCTATTTTTGCTTTACAATTTCTACACTTTCCCCCTAAAATAATCCAAGATAAAATGGGAATATTATCATACCATTTTATATGATTATTACAAGCCGGGCAATATGAACCTGGTTTTAAAATAGATTTACCTTTAGGTACTCTATAAGCAATAACACCAGCAAAACTTGCGAAAACAGAACCAAGAATAAAAGTAAATACTAAAAAAATAATCTTAAGTGTAGTCATACTCCACCTCATCAATAGTAATAATGATATTACTTAAATTGTTTGGATCTGGGTCATAAACGTCATTACGTAAATCTTCGATATGTATTTTACTTAATCTCACATATCGATAAACAATTGTGAAAGTAGTAAGAATAGTAACACTCATTAATAATGTTAATATTAAAACCATAGCTAATACATAACCTTCTTTTTTCTTTTTATGGCACATATCTCCTACCTCCATAATTTAATTGATCGATAATAATTCTCTTAGTTTCATTATGATAAACACTGATAATCAATTCATTTTTATCAGTATAATAATATTCTAAACAATACGCTTGTTCAGTTTCAGAAAGACAATAGTCAAAATCATAATATACTTCATAGACTCCATCGCCATTATCATCTTTTCTAGCTTTGTCGCCAAAATACTCTAAGTCCCAATCTTTCAAGTATTTATCGCTATAATAATCTATGTCTCTACAAATAATTTCAAATTCTAAATAATCTTTTTGTCTTGCTACCATTTTTTTCATAACTAAAAATGAAGTAAACATAGCTATAGAAATAATAGCAAATACTGTAACAGCAACAAGCACTTCTACTAAAGTAGCTCCTTTTTGTTTTTTCATGGTACTACTCTTTCCTTGATATTAAATTATAATTGTTAGCTAATTTTTTGATTAAAGCTTTCGCTTTTAATTCCTTAAATTTAGAAGAAACACTCAATAAACAAGGTGTTGCCTCAAATCCTTTTTCATTAGCTTCTTTAAGTTTATAAAGCTTCGGATATTTTTCAGGATCTAAAGCAAGATATAAATCAACTCTTCCTTTTCTGATATCAAGTTGAGCATAAATGTTTTCTTCAATATAGAAAATAACAGAGTTATCAGTAATCTTATATGACATATTTTCATAAGCTAACAATCTATCAAATAATGACTTATATCTTTTTTTGATAGCTTTACTTGAAAGATCATGTCGTTCAGTAAAAGTACTATTATCAGGTTCTTCTTCAATATATGCTTCTTCGTTAATTTTCTTATCTTCTAACTTCTCTAAACCTAAATCTAATGTAATTTTTTCATCTGAGTCTATACCATAATATTGAATTAATTTCCTTTCAAATTCAAACTCATGTTTAGACATCACAAGTAAAAATTGATTTATAATATCCTTCTTTGTTTTAAATTCAAAATCATAAACACTTACTAATTCTTTATTTACAACTAAAAACAAAGTACAAACTTTCCTTCTAATATAAAAATAAACATAATTTTCATAAGGTAACATCTTTTTCAAATAAAATCCAAAAGGTTCTACTGATATAATTCTTGTTCCTAACATTTTCGCTAACTTTTTAAATGAATTAATAACATCCTTAGGCATATAATAAGTATTAAATATATAGCCTAGACTATGTTGAAAATAGTTTGACTTTTTCACATAATTATTATTAACTTTCTTAGCCTTTTGTTCTTTTTTATATAACGATCTTGCCTTATATTTATTCATCATAGGCAAAGACAATATTGTTTTATATGTTTCTTCACAACGTAATAATAAAACTACTGGAAACTTTTTCTTGAAAGTTACTTTTTCCTTAATCTTATCTGCAATAGAGTCAATATTTTTTATAACACCGTTTTCTAATAAATAATCATCAAGTTCGATACTTATTTCACTAGCTGGTTCTTCTTTTGTTTTAGGAATCTTAACTTGAAAATATCCTTTTCCATAATTGCAATATTTAAATATACATATATTTTTACTCATATTATCCACCTACTTACTTTTCCCTAACAATAAATCTATAGCTTTTATTAGGAAATACTAATTCACAGTATATAAATTTATCCGGAACCTCATAAAAAACTAAATTGTCTAATTTTGTATCAGTAACAACAACTTCACCATTTTTTGTAAGGTCACCTTCAATTAATTTAAAAATATTCTCATAATCATCTTTTGTACT